>WFVT01000128.1 GCA_015491485.1 Candidatus Zhuqueibacterota bacterium | reverse complement strand
GAGCCGGGCACCAGACCGCCGCCGAGCACGCGATTCAATTCCTCGCTGCGAAACCGGATGCGTGCGTCATCGCGCACGGTGATGTCGTTGAGCGGTACGGGTTTCGCGCCGGATGCCGCCTGCATATGAGCGCGTTTGCCTTTGGGCTCCGGCACCACCCGCTCTTCCACAAAGCTATTCCAGGTGCCGCACTCGCTGCACCGCCCCAGCCAGCGGATGCTGACGTAGCCGCAACTCTGGCAAACAAATTGAACCGTTTCTTTCTTTTTGCGGGCCACTGCGTTCGCCTGTTAACCGATTTTCTACGATGAGTGCGACGGCTGCGCTGCCTGGCTGCCGCGAATGAATTGTTGGATGATCGGATTGTCGCTGGCTTGAATTTCTTCCGGCGTGCCGGTAAAAATCACCTTGCCTTCTTCCAGCATGGACATTTTGTCGCCCACTTTGTAGGCGCTGGCCATGTCGTGCGTCACCACCACCGAAGTCACGCCCATCGCTTCATTGATGCGGATCATCAGCTCGTTGATGGAATCCGCCATGATCGGATCGAGGCCGGTGGTGGGCTCGTCATAAAGTACATATTCCGGCTGCATCATCAGGGCGCGCGCCAGCGCCACGCGTTTGCGCATGCCGCCGGACAGTTCCGCCGGATGCATGTGCTGAATTCCCGGCAATCCTACCATTTCCAGCAATTCCGCCACGCGGTCACGAATTTCGGCCTCAGGAAACATGCGGTGTTCGCGCACACCGAGGGCGATGTTTTCCTCCACGGTCATGGAATCAAACAATGCCGAATTTTGAAACAGCATACCGATTTTCCGCCGCACGCGGTACATTTCCCGGCGTTTAAGCCGACTCAGGGTAAGGCCATCCACCACCACATCGCCTTTATCGGGCCGCAACAAGCCGATAATGTGCTTCAACAAAACGCTTTTGCCGCAACCGCTGCGCCCGATGATCACGTGCGCCTCACCTTTGTGAATTTGTAGATTGACGCCGCGCAGCACCGGATGGCCGTTGAAGGATTTATGCAAATCGATGATCTCGATCATGGCTAAAAAATAATCGTGGCTAAGATGTAGTCGTTGACCAGAATCAGGGCGGCCGAAAGCACGAACGCCTCGATGGTGGACCGGCCGACGCCCTCGGCGCCGCCGTAGGTGCGAAAGCCCACATAGCAGCCAACGATGGCGATGGTGCCGCCGAACGCCAGCGCTTTGGCCAGTCCACCGAACACGTTGCGGAGCCGGAAAAACTGCTGCACGCTGTCGAAAAACATGGCTGTACTCACGCCGAGCAACTGGTTGGCCACGATGAATGCGCCCATGAGCGCGATGAATTCCGAGAAAATCGTCAGGATCGGCAGCATGACGATGGACGCCCAGTAGCGCGGCATGGCGAGATATCGAACCGGGCTGATGGCGAGCGATTCCAATGCATCGATCTGTTCGGTGACTTTCATGGTGCCCAATTCCGCTGCGATGGATGCGCCCACACGCCCTGCCAGCACCAGCGCGGTCAGCACCGGTCCGAGTTCGATGAAGATCGCCAGGCTGGTGGCGCCGCCCAACACCGACATGGATACGAAGCCTTCGAACTGGTACGCCGCCTGCCAGGACGATACCGCGCCGGTGAACAGCGAGGTAATGAGCACCAGCGGCAGCGACCGTACGCCGATGAGCTCCATCTGTTCCAGAATCAGCCGCCGATCGCGGATGATGGATTTGGATTCCACTAAAATTTGGCCCAGCAGAATGAACATACCGCCGGATTTTTCGATGAAATCAATAATGTGTTTGCCGAATAGGCGTATCGGCGCAAGCAGCATGGTCACCGCTTTTTCTCCCTGGTTCGATTTTAAACAAATTTGAAGATAGCCAATCAGCGGTGGAGAAGCAAGCAGAATCTTTGGTGTGATCCTTCGCCAACCTACCGAATTTTTTGCAGTTATCGAAGAAAAGGATAATTTTCCCTCTGCACACTTTTCGCCTCCGAGAGATTTTTGCTTTGAATGCCCACGAATAACTCATACCATTTTTTCGCCTCCGCTGTCGCCGCAAACCCATCCAGCCAATCTTATTAATCCAGTCCAAAAAACAGAATTCGACAGGATTAACAAGATCAGCAAGATATTTTAAGGCCGAACACGAAGGCCCTGAAAATCCCTGACCTTTCGCGTCATCCGTTTCATCCGCGTTCGATGCCGAGCAAACCTCTGCGACTCATGCGCCTCTGCGAGAGAATAAAATCAAATGTGCATTTCGTTTACGTACGAGATTTGCGTCGTCGCTCCGCTCCTCGCAAGGACGACGGGGGCTCGTTATTTAATTTTTCCGACGTACTACGCACGGGCAAAGTATTTTAATCCGAAAGCATCCAATTTCCTCATACAAGAATTCGTGGCCTGTTTACAAATCAATGCTTTCTCCCAGAAGCCACAAGCTGGAAGCTTGTGCTACAGGGCATCCACGTCAATCCGTGGTTGATCAAAAGCACCGTTGCATTGTGCCGCTGTGAATGATGATGGGCCGTCTTATAAAGCAAAAAAACTCTGCGTTCTCCGCGATCTCAGCGGTTGGTCTCTGGATTTAAATTCCTCGCCAACAGCCATCCGTGATTCATCCGCAAGCCTTGATTGGTGACATGTTTACAATTCGGAGCCTTCTGCCCGAAGCCACAAGCTGGAAGCTTATGCTACACGGCATCCGCGTTTGATCCGCGTTAATCCGTGGCTGATAAAAAGTCATCGAATTCGAAGATAGAGAATAGCGATGATTGATGTGCGCCGTGGCATCATTCAACGAAAATCCTCTGCGCACTCTGCGCCTCAGCGAGAGATTTCCTCTTTCTTCCTTGCATTCCACTCACAAATCACCTAATTTGTGGCACATTTTCCCTGAAACAAAATCACCGTTATCGCCAAAAGCCAATCCATGAATTCAACCAGGATGAATTGGATCGCCGGGGGCTTGTTCGCGTTGTTGTTGGCCATGCCGTTCCCCGGATGCCGCAAGGCCGAGAAGCCGCCGTCAAAGGGCCTCACCCTGCAGCAAATGGCCGATCTGTATGCCGAGGCGGTGCTCATCCGTTCGACCAGCGACAGCCTGCAAGCCATGGCGCAAATCGATTCAATCATGCAAAGCCGCGGCATCCGTCGCGAGCAGATTGAAGCCACGATTCAGAAGTTCCGGAAGGATCCGTCCCAATGGATACTGTTTTTATCACTCGTGGAAAAAAAGCTGGAAAACGCCACCAGTGTGAAGGTCGTTGGCGGGAAGGCCGGGAAGGACACGACAGCAAAGCGGCCTATCAGGCCGTTTGCCAAATAAGCGCAGAATCGACAGGAAACTCCGGGCACTTTGAAAGTGCCCGGAGTTTGAGCGTCACTGACCATTCTCATACAACTCCTGCAAGCAGCTCACCGAAAACGGCTGTTTCTGAACGAACTCAATGGCCTGAACCGCGGCGGCGGCGGCCGAAAGGGTGGTCAGGCACGGAATATTCCGTTGCAGCGCCGCCGCGCCAATAGCGTACTCATCATAACGGCTTTCTCGGCCCAGCGGCGTGTTGATCACCAACTGAATATCGCCGTTGAGAATCGCATCCGCAATGTGCGGCCGCCCCTCATACACTTTGTAAAGCACCTCGACATCCAGACCGGCTTGTTGCAGGGATTTGGCGGTTCCACGGGTGGCTTTAAGCTTAAAACCCAACTTTGCCAGCGCTTTGGCAATCGGGATCACCGTTTCCTTGTCGGAATCGTTCACACTGATCAGCGCCGCCCCAAATAAAGGCAGCCGGTAGCCTGCTCCGAGCTGCGCTTTGGCAAACGCCTCGCCAAAAGTGTCGCCGATCCCCATGACCTCGCCTGTGGATTTCATTTCCGGGCCCAGATACACCGGCACACCGGTAAACTTATTAAACGGGAACACCGGCATTTTGCAACTGATATGCCGGTGATTGGTTTGCTCCGGCAGTGAAAATTCACTCAATTTGCGTCCGGCCATCACTTTGGCCGCTATTTTGGCCATGGGCACGCCGGTAGCCTTGCCCACGAACGGCACCGTGCGACTGGCCCGCGGATTCACCTCCAGCACGTAAATCTGCCCATCTTTCAGTGCAAACTGGATGTTGATCAGCCCCACCGTATTCAGCGTCTTTGCCAGGATTTCGGTCTGCCGCCGTAAGATGGTCTCGTCGTCCGATGTCAGCTTATACGGCGGTAGCATACAGGAACTGTCCCCGGAATGGATACCGGCTTCTTCGATGTGCTGCATGATTCCGCCAATAAACACCTGTTCGCCGTCGCTCAGGGCATCCACATCAAACTCGAAGGCATCCTCCAGAAATTTATCAATTAAAATGGGATGCTCCGGCGATACTTCCGTCGCCCGTTCAATGTAGGCCTTCAGCGCTTCTTCATCATACACGATTTCCATAGCCCGGCCGCCCAGCACATAGGATGGCCGCACCAAAACCGGATAGCCGATCCGTTCGGCAATGGCTTTGGCTTCTTCAAACGAGTATGCCGTTCCGGCCTCAGGCTGCCGGATGCCGAGAGAGTTCAGCAACTTTTCGAAACGCTGCCGGTCTTCGGCAAGATCGATGCTTTCGGGCGACGTACCGATGATGGGCACGCCGGCTTTTTCCAGTCGCAGCGCCAGCTTTAGCGGGGTTTGCCCCCCGAACTGCACAATAACACCATCCGGCTTTTCGAGGTCGATGATGTTCATCACGTCTTCAAATGTCAGCGGCTCGAAATACAGCCGGTCGGCGATGTCGTAATCCGTGGACACCGTTTCCGGGTTGCAATTGACCATGATGGTTTCGTAGCCCTCGTCCTTCAGGGCCAGCACCGCATGCACAGCGCAGTAATCGAACTCGATCCCCTGGCCGATCCGGTTCGGCCCGCCGCCGAGAATCATGATTTTTTTTCGATCTCGCGGCGCCGCCTCGTTTTCGAACTCATAAGTGGAGTAAAAATACGGCGTCTGCGACCGAAACTCCGCGGCACAGGTATCCACGGTTTTATACACCGGTACGATGCCGGCCTGCTTGCGAAGTTGGCGAATTTCATCCTCGGTCGCACCGGTGATATGGGCAATCTGTACGTCGGAAAAGCCGAACTTTTTCGCGCGCAGCAGCAGGTCGTGGTGTTCGGGCATCTGCAGACGACCGGCCCGCCGCAATTCATCCTCCAGGGCGACGATTTGTTGAATCTGCTGCAGAAACCAGCGATCGATCCGGCTCAGTTCATGGATTTCATCCACAGAAAAGCCGTACCGGAAAGCATGGCGGATATAAAAGATGCGTGCGTTGGTCGGCACACGCAGCCCTTCACGAATTCGTTGACGGGACTGTTCCGGGTGCGGGTCGTCTTCCGGAAACGGCGGGAACCGATCCTTGCCGTCGGCGCCGAGCCCGTAACGCCCTTTTTCCAGCGAACGGATGCCTTTTTGAAGCGCTTCTTTGAAGGTCCGGCCGATAGCCATGACCTCGCCGACGGATTTCATTTGCGTGCCGAGGCGGATATCGGCTTTCGGAAACTTTTCGAAATCCCAGCGCGGTATCTTGACGACCACGTAATCGAGCACCGGCTCAAAACAGGCCGGCGTCTCGCCGGTGATGTCATTTTGAATTTCGTCGAGCGTCAGCCCTACGGCCAGTTTGGCGGCGATTTTGGCAATGGGAAAGCCGGTGGCTTTCGAGGCGAGCGCCGAACTCCGCGATACGCGTGGATTCATTTCGATCACCACCATGCGGCCCGTTTCCGGATGCACGGCAAACTGCACGTTGCTACCGCCGGTTTCCACACCGATTTCGCGGATGATACGGATGGCGGCATCGCGCATGCGCTGATATTCGCGGTCGGTGAGGGTTTGCGCCGGCGCCACGGTAATGCTGTCGCCGGTATGCACGCCCATGGGATCGAGATTTTCGATAGAACAGATGATGACCACATTGTCCGCCAGGTCGCGCATCACCTCGAGTTCGTACTCTTTCCAGCCGAGAATCGACTCTTCGATCAGCACCTCGCCAATGGGACTGGCATTCAAACCACGGGCAACCAGCTCTTTGTATTCCTCGACATTGTAAGCCACGCTGCCGCCGGTGCCGCCAAGCGTAAATGACGGCCGGATAATGGCCGGATAACCGACCTGATGGATGATTTCCATGGCTTCATCCAGAGATTTGGCAAAGCCGCCTTTCGGCATTTCGAGGCCGATGCGTTCCATGGCCAATTTGAACAGCTCACGGTCTTCCGCCTTTTTGATGGCGTCGAGCTTGGCGCCGATCAATTCGACGCCGTACTTTTCCAGTACCCCGGATTCGGATAGCGCCACGGCGATATTGAGGCTGGTCTGGCCGCCCATGGTGGGGAGCAACGCATCCGGACGCTCTTTGGCAATGATCGCTTCCACTACTTCCGGAGAGATGGGCTCGATATACGTTCGGTCGGCGAGTTCCGGATCGGTCATGATGGTCGCAGGATTGCTATTGACCAGCACGATTTCATAGCCCAGTTCTTTTAGCGCGCGGCAGGCCTGGGTGCCGGAATAGTCGAATTCGCATGCCTGTCCGATAATGATCGGGCCGGCACCAACGATCATGATTTTCTGCAGGTCGTTTCGCTGTGGCATTGTTGCTTTCGCCCTATTCGCTACGGTTCAGCACCATGTTTTGCAACTCGTGAAATAGGTATCCCGAATCGTGGGGGCCCGGGGAGGCCTCTGGATGATATTGGACGGAGAAAATCGGCAGGTCTTTATGCCTGAAGCCCTCGAGGGTGTGATCGTTCAGGTTGACGTGGGTGAGCTCAATATCGTTCTGCGGTAGGCTATCCGGATCCACCGCAAAACCATGATTCTGCGATGTGATCTCTACTTTCCCGTTTAGCAAATTTTTGACCGGATGATTGCCGCCGTGATGGCCGTATTTCAATTTAAACGTCCGGCCGCCAAGCGCCAGCCCCAGCAACTGATGACCGAGGCAGATACCGAACATCGGGGTTTTGCCGATGAGCTGCCGCAGCGTATCAATGACGTAGGTAACCGGCTCGGGATCGCCGGGACCATTGCTGACCAGCACGGCGTGTGGCTTTCGCCGCAAGATCTGATCCGCGGTTTCGAATGCCGGCACCACCGTGACCTGAAAGCCGATGCTACGCGCCCATCGCAAGATATTTTGCTTCACACCACAATCGATTACCACCAGCCGCCGCTGTTCGAAGGCCATCAGGTTTTCCGGATGCTCCAAAGCACTGTACCAGGTTTCCGGCAGCGGTTCGGTCCACTCGTATGGCTCCTGGCAGGTGACGTGTTGTACCAAATCCTGGCCCTGCATCTGCGGCAGGATTTCAAACCGTTCGCGTAAACGTTCCGGGCGGGTTTCTTCGGAAGAGATGATGCCGCGTTTCGCACCGTGCTCTCGAATGTGGCGGGTCAACGCCCGGGTGTCAATCTCTTGTATTCCCACAATACCGGCTTGCTGCAGATAGTTTTCGAGGCTGTCGCCGGCGCGCCAGTTGCTGGGGACCGTGCAGCCTTCCCGAACAATGAACCCCGCCACCTGCGGCTTCACCGATTCCACATCGCTGCCATTAATACCATAATTGCCGATATGAGGGTAGGTCATACAAACCAGTTGACCTTTGTAGGAAGGATCGGTTAAAATTTCCTGATAGCCGGCCATGCTGGTGTTAAAAACAACTTCTCCCCCTGTCGTTCCAACAGCACCAAACGCCTTCCCCCTGAAAACCATGCCATCTTCAAGAATCAAAACTGCGTCTTTGTAATGCGTCATTCCGTTGTTTGCTTGTTTTCAACTTCTTGAATTAAATGCTCCAGCAATTCCACAAGCTGAGCGCGTGATTTAACCTGATCAAAAGCAAGTTCGAAAATTTGATAGAGTCCGTTCCGATTTGAGCTGAACAACAGCCGTTTACCATCCGGTGCATAGGTCGGATAAAAATCGGTCGCCAGATCCGCGGTTAAACGGCGCATTTGGCGGCTTTCCAGATTCAATTCGTAAATATCGATATTCCCGTCTTTTTTCATAAAAAACGCCAGCCTTTTTCCATCCGGTGAAACGGCAAGTCCTGACTTGGGCTCGGGCCCTTTGAGTAGGCTTTTGACTTCAGCTCCCGGATATCCGACAACAATCTCATATTCCGCTTCCCGGATGCGCACCCATGCCAGACGGCCGTCGGGCAACACCACCGGAGATGTATTGTCCCAGGCGTCCTGGGTCAGAGCCTGGTAGCTGGTATCGGCAAATGAAAATTTGAACAAATTGCTGTGTTTTTCAAAGAATTTTACCGGCCGATTATCGCCTTCTTCTGAAACATAAACAAACGATAAACTGTCGTTTGTGGCAACGGGGAACCAATCATCGGCCATATTTTCGGTTAAACGAACCGGGGACCGTCCACCGAGATCGAGAAAATACAGTTCCCGGTTTTTCTCACCACGGGCCCTCGGGGTCAAATCGTCCCGTGAGGACGTGAATACCACGGCTTTGCCCTGCGCGACAAACGTCGGCATTTCATCATCCGCCGGGCTCATGGTGAGGGCTTGGGTCAGACGACCATCCGCCTGAGCCAGAAAAATGTCCCAATTTCCTTTGCGATCGCTTTGCCAGACGATTTTGGAACCGTCCGGTGAAAAGCGCAGCATCAAATGGTTTCCCGGGCCCAGTTCAAAAAGCCGGATCGGATACGGTGATCCCAGCTCTTCGGCGACCTGCTGCACATATTTATCCGTATCCGGCTGCTGGAAAAGCGCCAATAACGTTTTGTATTGTTCGAGAGTTTCGCCTTTCTTTTCCAGTAATTGCGCCCGGAGTAGATAGGCCACATAGTAATGCGGATCATCGCGCAAAACGTCGTTCACCACCACCAGGGCAGTGTCGATTTTGCCGAGCGCAGCCTGGGCTTTAGCCAGCTCCAGGCGGGCTTTCAAATCATCCGGATGCTCTTGCACCCGCTTTTGCAACTGGCTCAGCGATCGGCTTGCCTCTTCCTGAGACATAGACACCGATACTTTCTTCCCGCCGGCACAGCCAATCAGAATCAAACCTGCAATGCAAAGCGAAGCTGCCTGTTTCAGCATAAATGATCCTTTCCTTGGGTGTTACCGTCCTCTGGCTTCCCTAAATTATATCCTTAGAACGCTTTGGCTGCGTAAGCCCTAATTTAGAATTTATTTTGGAAAGAGCAATATGATTTTTCAGGCATTCGAGATGTCATCCCGGGGGCGATGCATTGAATTCCCTGCACAAAAGCACTCCGTGTGCCGATATAAAATGAGACGCACGTGGTCAGTTTTCGAGCCGGTGCGCTGACATCAGCGCCACTGGAGTGACTCATTTTCAATCATCTGGTCGATTTTGAACAGTTCAACCGGCGATCAACTGAAATTCATCGCCTTTGTTTTTATTGGTGTTAGATTGATTTTCGAGACTGGCATTTAATTTGCTAATCCAAAGGCCGATGGTTATTGGCTTCCGGTTTCTAAAGGAGTAGAAATTGATCAGCAAGGATGCTGTTATGAGACACTTCACCACGCGCTTGCATCTCTGGATACGTTGGCTGGTCTTCCAAAGGGCGTATGGAAGGCTGCACAAAAGGATCAATAACCATCGTAAACGATCCTTGGATCTCCAGGGCGAGCATCAATCGGTTTTCATCTAAGGGAGATCGTCGGCAAGGAGGGACTGACACGCAACTCGCACTGCATCTTCGGCGTCAGTCCCTTTTTTTATTTCTTCGGTTCCGGTGCAAAAGTAAAATTCATCCGGGCTAAAGCCCGCTTGGGCAGTATTGGCAAACGATAGCCCCGACTTAAAAGCCGGGGCTATTCAATTGAAAGCCAGGACTACTCAACTGGCATAGTCCACCGAGCAAGCGCCGCACGATATCACCAAACCGCTTTCTAAAATGGCCTGCAATAGCCCCGGGCTTTAGCTCGGGGGCGCGTTTCCAGGCCCAAATCGCCGGGTTTCAGCCCGACATCAGCCAGGCCAAAAGCCGTTTCCGGCGGATTGGGAGCATCATCCCATCTTTCTAAATTTAGACGATCGCTCTGGGCTATGGTAAAATTCATCCGGGCTAAAGCCCGCTTGGGCAGTATTTGCAAACGATGGCCCCGACTTGAAAGCCGGGGCTATTCAATTGAAAGCCACGACTACACAACCGGCGTAGCCTACCAGGCAAGCTCCGATCGATATCACCAAACCGCTTTCCAAAACGGTCTGCAATAGCCCCGGGCTTCAGCTCGGG
>WFVT01000127.1 GCA_015491485.1 Candidatus Zhuqueibacterota bacterium | reverse complement strand
TGTATAAAGTTGTGCTGTTAAATGACGATTACACTCCTATGGAATTCGTTGTTCATATCCTGGAGATGTTTTTTGGCATGAATCGTGAGAAGGCCACGCAAATAATGCTCAATGTGCATACCAAAGGCAAAGGCATCTGTGGCGTCTACCCGCGCGATATTGCAGAAACGAAAGTCGCTCAGGTCAACGATTATTCCAGCCAGAATGACCATCCCCTGAAATGTACGATGGAAGCTGAAAGTTGAACCAAATTGTAGAAGGAAATCGGCATGTTGAATAAAGAGCTGGAACTGACACTGAATAACGCCTTCAAACGCGCACGACAGTTAAATCACGAATTCATGACAGTGGAGCACCTGTTGCTTGCCCTGTTGGACAATGAAGCGGCCACCAGCATCCTGCGCGCCTGTGGCGCAAGTCTGGAGTCCCTGCGCAAAGATCTCTCTACCTTCCTGGATGAGACCACCCCTCTGATGCCGATGGCGGACGAGCGCGAGACGCAGCCGACGCTGGGCTTCCAGCGGGTCTTGCAGCGCGCGGTTTTCCATGTACAGTCTTCCGGCAAGCGGGAGGTCAGCGGCGCCAATGTGCTGGTCGCTATTTTCAGTGAGCAGGAATCGCAGGCCGTGTATTTCCTGAAGAAACAGGATATTTCCCGTCTGGAGGTCGTGAATTATATTTCTCACGGCATATCCCGTATTTCAGATAATGAGCAGCCTGAGTCGGAAACCCACACGGATGATGAAAATGCCGAAAATGCGGCTCCCAACCCTTTACAGCAGTACACGGTTAATCTGAATGAACAGGCGCGTAATGGCAAGATTGATCCGCTCATCGGCCGCAAACATGAAGTCGAGCGCACGATTCAGATCCTCTGTCGCCGACGCAAGAATAACCCGCTGTTTGTCGGCGAAGCGGGCGTGGGTAAAACCGCGCTGGCGGAGGGGCTGGCGAAAAAAATCGTTGATGGCGAGGTGCCTGAAATTTTGAGCGGCAGCACCATTTACTCACTGGATCTGGGCGCGCTGCTGGCGGGCACCAAGTATCGGGGCGATTTTGAAAAACGCTTCAAGGCGGTGCTGGCCGAGCTGGATAAACAGAGCGGTTCGGTGTTGTTCATTGATGAAATTCATACGATTATCGGCGCCGGCGCCGCCTCCGGCGGGGCGATGGACGCGTCTAACCTGATCAAGCCGGTGCTGTCCAATGGCGAACTCAAATGCATTGGTTCGACCACCTATCAGGAATATCGCGGTATTTTCGAAAAAGATCGGGCGCTGGCGCGGCGCTTCCAGAAAGTCGATGTGTCCGAGCCGACCGTCGAAGAATGTGTGCAGATTCTTGACGGTCTGAAAAGCCGTTTCGAGGAACACCACGAGGTGCGCTATACCCGTCAGGCGCTGCGTACGGCAGCCGAGCTGTCTGAGCGTTATATCAACGATCGTCACCTGCCGGACAAAGCGATTGATGTGATCGATGAGGCAGGCGCCAATCAGCGCATGCAGGCCGCCTCCAAACGCAAAAAAACCATCGGCGTGCGCGATATTGAAAATATCGTCGCCAAGATCGCCCGGATTCCGGCGAAGACCGTATCGTCCACCGATATGGAGGTTCTGCGTCATCTGGAGCGGGATTTGAAACTGGTGATTTATGGTCAGGATCCGGCGATCGAAAGTCTGTCTGCAGCGATCAAGCTGTCCCGCGCCGGTCTCGGACACGAGGACAAGCCGATTGGCTCCTTCCTGTTCGCCGGGCCGACGGGCGTCGGCAAGACCGAGGTGACCAAACAGATGGCCCGGATTATGGGGATCGAGTTTATTCGCTTCGATATGTCCGAATACATGGAAAGCCATACCGTCTCGCGCCTGATTGGCGCGCCGCCGGGCTATGTCGGCTACGATCAGGGCGGCCTGCTGACCGAAGAAATCAACAAACACCCGCATGCGGTGCTGTTGCTGGACGAAATCGAGAAGGCGCATCCGGAGGTCTTCAATATTTTATTGCAGGTCATGGATCACGGCACCCTGACGGACAACAATGGCCGCAAGGCGGATTTCCGCAACGTGGTGCTGGTGATGACCTCCAATGCCGGCGCGGATCGCATTAACCGGGCGTCCATCGGCTTTGCCCAGCAGGATCATTCCGGCGATAACATGGACGCGATCAACAAGACTTTCACCCCAGAGTTCCGCAACCGGCTGGATGGCATTATTTCCTTCAAACAGCTGGGAGCGGATGTGATTGGTCGGGTCGTGGACAAATTCATCTTTGAGCTGGAAGGGCAGCTGGAAGAAAAAGGCGTGGGTCTGCATGTGGATGATGAAGCCCGCACCTGGCTGGCCGTACACGGCTACGATCCCAGCATGGGCGCGCGGCCGATGGCGCGTCTGATTCAGGAGAAAATCAAAAAACCGCTGGCCGAGGAACTGCTGTTTGGCAAACTAAGCGGCGGTGGTGAGATTCGGATCAGCGTCCATGAGGATGAATTCAGTTTCGAACTGGAGAGCAAGGAAGAACTGGCGGCGCATTAACAGGGATGTACGCCATTGCAGGTTTGAATCGTAGGTACGACTTCAGTCGTACTCTACCCGTTCGATTGAAATCGAACCTGCATGCGCCGAGCCTAGCGGCCGCGGAAAACGATACGCCCCTTGCTTAAATCATAAGGGGTCAGTTGGACGGTGACTTTGTCGCCGGTGAGGATGCGGATGTAATGTTTGCGCATTTTGCCTGAGATATGCGCAGTCACGACGTGACCATTTTCCAGTTCCACCCGGAACATGGTATTGGGCAGGGTTTCACAAACCGTGCCTTCCATTTCAATATGTTCTTCTTTCGCCATTCGCTATTAATGCCTGTATGTGACCTGAATTTACCAGGTGCGCATCATGCCTGAAACGGGCGAAATTTTCAAAAGACATTTCCTTTATGGAAATGATCCCGGTCACGAATTTTAATGAACCCCGTTAATTTAGACGGCGATAGCCTGGCCCCAGTCGACGACGGACCAGCTGACGGAAGGGTGGGTGATATCGGTCTGCAGCACGATTTCCATGCCCAGCACCTGACTAAGATTATCCAGCCCTTCAATATCGGCCAGCTCCGAACACAAATGTTCAAACTGCTCATTATTGAGGTGAATGAGGTTCGGTGAAAAACCGTGTTTTTGCTCGAACTGACGCGCAATCTGATAGATGAAACTCAGCATGGCAATCTCCTGCTGGTATCCGTTTGTCTTGTTATAAGTATCGGCCCCGGGAGCGGTTTTTTGAATTTTTTGCGGAAAAAATGTGATTGATTCGAAGAAACAACATTAAATTATATACATTAAAATATGCTTGTTAACTG
>WFVT01000126.1 GCA_015491485.1 Candidatus Zhuqueibacterota bacterium | reverse complement strand
CCGCAAGTGCGAGATCAGTGCCTTATCTAACCCTGCCAGGGACTGGGAGCCCTGGCAGGGTGACGACTCTGGCAGGGGGGCCACGCTGCCAGCACTCACCGGCTCTTGATATAACCCCTCCCGTAACAAATTCCTTGCGATTCCGATTGAATTTTTTGCTCTTTTAAGGGTAATTTATCTGGAACATGTGATAATAAAAAACCAACGACTGGACGAGTGTGAATCCTTCCGACGAAGACGTATCGATAACACAGCAGGAACTCGATGACCGCGCGCTGGTGGTTCGCAGCCAGCGGGGTGAAAAAGCGGCTTTTGGCGAGCTGGTGCGGCGCTATATGCAGCGCGCCTATTTCACGGCCCTGGGGATCACCGGCTCCGGCGAGGCCGCACTCGATCTCTCGCAGGATGCTTTTATCCGGGCCTACCGTGCCATTAAAAAATTCGAACCCGACCGGCCGTTTTTTGCCTGGTATTATCAAATTTTGCGCAATCTGTGCTTCAATTACCTGCGGGATCGCAAGCGCCATGCGGCCCCCTTTTCGGAGATCGGTGAAAGCCGGCTGTCGCAAATCGGAGACGCCTCACAACGCCCGGACGAGGCCCTGCAGCGCAAAGAAATTCAGGAGGCGGTTTGGCAGGCAATGAACCGCCTGAAGCCGGAGGAGCGCGAAATCCTCATTTTGCGCGAATTCGAGGGGTATTCGTACAACGACATCGCCGGGATGCTCAATATCCCCGCCGGTACGGTGATGTCGCGTCTGTATTATGCAAGAAAATCTTTGAGGGATCAGCTCAGCGATCTATTGAAGGATCCTGTATGAACCAAAAGCATGAACAATTTCGCATTCTGATGATGAAAGCTCTGGACGGCGAGCTGTCGCCGCGAGAAGAGACCGAATTCCAGCAGCTCCTGCAGGATGAAGCCTTTCGCAGAGAGTGGCTGGAATTTAAGCAGTTGAAGGAGGTGACTCAGGGCATGAAATTCAAAAATCCACCTCAGGAGGTCTGGGACTCGTACTGGATGAGCGTGTATAATCGTCTGGAACGGGGCCTGGCATGGATTCTATTCTCCATCGGCGCCATCATTTTTTTGAGCTACGGTCTGTATCAACTGTTTCACGAGGTGGTGAACGGCTCGGAGCTGCCGCTGCCGCTCCGAGTGGCGACGGTGGCGCTGGTGATCGGAACGGCCATCCTTCTGGTATCTGTGATTCGTGAAAAGCTATTTGTGCGCAGACGAGACCCATATAAGGAGGTACAGAGATGATTGTGGTGACGTCGAGTGAAATCGCCGGAAAAAAGATCGTCAAAACCCTGGGACTGGTGCGCGGCAATACCATCCGGGCGCGCCATCTGGGCAAGGATATCATTGCCGGGCTGAAGAACATCGTTGGTGGTGAGATCGAGGAATACACCAAGCTGCTGGCCGAAGCGCGCGAGCAGGCGCTGGACCGGATGAAAGCGGCCGCCAGAGAGATGGGCGCCAACGCCGTGATCGACGTGCGTTTTTCCACCAGCTACGTCATGGGCATGGCGTCGGAAATTCTTGCGTATGGCACCGCAGTGGTGGTTCAATAGCCGATTCGGAATATTCTTAAACCATCCGTGGTTTCGATTAATAGCCAAACCCGTTCCGCCCACAGCCGGAAATGGCAGAAAGCAATTGCTCAGCCCTATCGGCAATTTCGCAATGGATTATGCCATTCCGTTTTTTTCCGTGCATCGGCAGTGCCGGTTGGCACGAAAAACGGAAATCTCTTTTTTGGAACCGGCCGGGAAATGAGATTCCAGTGCCCTCCTTCCGGCGTCCGCCGGAAATGGCAACGGCAGAATGGCTTCATGGCCCAAAGTGAATCCAAATGCGGGCAAAACACTTGAAATTTATGCGCAAATTTTTATATTAAGTTGATTCATTTGCCATAAACGGAAGCAAAAAACACGACAAGGATAAAAAGGAGCAGAGAATGGCGAAACCGATCGAAATCACGGATGCAACCTTTGAACAGGAGGTGTTGAAATCCGACGTTCCTGTGCTGGTGGATTTCTGGGCCGAATGGTGTGGCCCGTGCAAAATGATTGCCCCGACCGTCGAAGAGATCGCCAATGAATACGAAGGCAAAGTCAAAGTCGGTAAAGTGGATGTGGACAACAATATGCAGTCAGCAGCGAATTTCAGCATCCGCTCCATTCCGACTTTGCTGATTTTCAAAGACGGCCAGGTGGTGGACAGCATCATTGGGGCTGTGCCGAAATCAGAGATCACCCGCCGTCTGGATGCCATCCTCCAGGAAGGTTGAACGTGAGCGAAACGAATCCTGCATAAACACCCAACACCCCGTTGGGTGTTTTTTTATGCCCGCTTTTGAAAAAACGGAATGTCAAGCAACGGAGGCAAAGCCATGAAAGTGATCGCCGATGTGAGCATCGTACCGCTGGGAGTGGGCGTGTCGCTGTCGAAATACGTGGCGGAATGCGAGAAAATTTTTACCGAGGCCGGCCTCAAAACGTCGCTGCATGCGTATGGCACCAACCTTGAGGGCGAATGGGAGGATGTGTTCGCGGCTATTAAAAAGTGCCACGAGCGGTTGCATGAGATGGGCGTGCCGCGCATCTCCACCAATCTGCGCCTCGGCACGCGCGTGGACCGGCCGCAGAGCATGGAGGATAAAGTCAAAAGCGTGCAGGAAAAGCTGAAATCGGCCGGATAGGCAAATCCCTGCTCCGTTATGGTCGTCCGGCTGTATTTTTGCGACCAGCCTTTGGGGGCAGATCATACACCACCACTTCAAGCCCGTGACGGCAAAGCTCCTCTTCGATAATCCGGCTGATGATCGACCAGTCGCCGCCCGCCAGGCCGGCCCCGATACGCGGCATGTGTATCGAAGCTTGCTTCTGTTGCGCAAATTCGGCCACGCGCCGAAGCGCCTGCCGCAGAGCCTCGTAACGAATCGGCGGCCGGCCTTTGCTCCATCGCAGCCCGTGCTGGGCAATCATGTTCGCCACCCACAAATTCTCTTCTACCTTCACAAACTGCGCCTCACCGAGCTGAAACGGCGCGGCGAATTGGCCGGCATGCCAGGCGCGATATTGCTCCTCGGGCGTCTTCCAGCGTTTCGACAGCGCCAGCACAAAGCCTTTACCCCAGGCGCCGACATCGTTGCAAATGTGGGCGATGATTTTCGGCCCGTCCCCCTCGGGGCGCGTGGCATCCCCGGTGCGGTATTGAATCGGCATGAGAGTCTGATTTCGTTTTACAGTCCGACAAATCGAATGGCCAACTTTTTTGATGTTAAGTCACAGACCCGGGCAGGGCAAGCCAAAAAGAACCGTTTAATTGCTGATCCGGAAACAAATGAAAAAAAAGCCCCGCAGCGGCGGTTTTGCAACCGTCCATTGCGGGGCCGTGCCAAATTTGGCACAAATTGGGCGCGCCGGCCTACTTCAACAACACCATCTTGCGCGTTTGATTGAATACCCGGCCGTCGGCCGTCACGGCTTCAATGCGGTAGAAATAGACGCCTCCCGGGACCGTAAAACCAGCACGATCGCGGGCGTTCCATTGCACGGTGTACGTGCCGGCGGCTTTTTTCGCATTCAGCAGCTCCACCACCTGCCGGCCGAGATTATCGAACACGATGACGCGCACATGCGCCGGCTGCTGTAATTGAAACTGAATGCGCGTTTCCGGATTGAAGGGATTCGGATAGTTTTGCAGCAGCGCGAATTCCGAAGGCGTGGCCGGGGGCGATTCATCCACGCTGGTGGGCAACTGCCGCCGCCCGATGGCAAACCAGTACGGCAGTTGGGCACCAGATGCCCAGAAGGATTCACTCCCCGCCGGAGACATGCGGTCGTCCTTCAGGGGGAGCTGATACAGCATATACGCCCCGCCTTCGATGCGCTGGAAAATCAGAGCCCGGTCGTTGGGTGCGTATTTAGCAAAAGAAAGATTGGGAAGCCCGTTGTAACTGCCGTTATTCAGCACCTCCTGCGCCACTCCCTGAAACAGGTCGGCGGTCATAATCGTGGAGGTGGCGTTGTTGAAATCTACATATTCAAATACGATTAAATTGTTGCTGGTAAAGGCAAACGAAGGATTGCCGATGCTGATGCCTTCAGGCTGCGGCGGGAAAATGCGGTAAATGACGTCGGTATTGACATCGAGGATGGAGACATCCCAGAATTCCAGAGGGTCCCCTTCCGACCGCGGCACCCGGTTGAAAGCATCATAAATCAAGTACCGGCTGCTCAGATCCCAGTCCAACGCATCGGCAAAGACGGTGATATTGTTGCGCACCCCTTCTTGTGTGGTTGGGCTGTAAAGATGAATCGATCGGCTCCGATTGGCATCCTGGAGATCGATGATGTAAATCGCGCTGTCTTCCAGAGTGCTGGTGAGCGCCAATTTTGAAGCGTCGGGGGCGAGGGCGACGGAACTCCAGACGCCGCTATTGTCCAGCAGTGTTTGATTGCTGCCGTCGATATTCATCGCCCACAAGTTGTTGTTTTGATCGATGAAAATGACCACGCTGCCATCGTCTGAAATGCTGAACGGATTGCCGGTGTTAGTGAAAAGCTGCGTGGTGGTGATCTGAACAATATCGCTGTTTTCATTCTGAATCACCGGCCGCGCCAAAATCAGGCTGTTGTCGCCGTACTCCGCATTGACCACGGCGATCCATTCGTCACCCTGGCTGGGGGGAATATCCGCCGGCGGTTTGGTGCCGGTTTCGCCCGTAATCCCCACGGCATCGAACGCCGCTTTGACGCTATTCACTTCATTGGAGCCTTTGCCATACAGGTCTTCGGCGGCGCGGATGGCGGCAAGGCGGAGATCGATGAACTTGGCCTGTTTATTCAGATACCGTTTGTCCAGAATCTGGTAATAGATTTTTTCGGTCTTATCCCGTCCGATAGCCTGAGCGATCAAATAGCAGGCACGGTTCGGGATCCCGCTGTTGTAATGAACCCCGCCATTGTTCTGTTCGATGGGAAGATCCAGAAATTCGTTCATGTGCTTGGGCTGCCAGCCGGGATCGTTGGGGCCGTTTCCGCCGTTGTTGGGATTTTGCATGTCTCGGAGAGCGCCACTCGGATAAGCGCTTGGTTTTACCACGTCTTCGCCGATTTTCCAATCATCGCGGTCCACCATGGCGCCAAAAACATCCGATATCGATTCATTTAAAGCCCCCGACTGGAATTTGTACTCCAGATTGACCGTCCGTTCAACGACGCCGTGGGTCATCTCGTGTGCAGCTACATCCAGGGCTCCCGCCAGCGGTTTAAAAGCCTTGTTCCCGTCGCCATATCCCATCACGGCTCCATTCCAAAAAGCGTTATCCAGGCCCTGTCCATTTTCGGTGATATGAATGACGGAAATTATGGTGGAGCCTTTCCCATCGATGGCTTTGCGCTGGTGGACGTTGTAATAGTATTCGAATACCTTACCCATGTTGTAATGTGCTGAAACCGCCACTGGATCGGTCCACTGGTTGTTCTGTGAAACCACGTGGGTCAATTTGGCATTTTTGTCCAGATCGGTGTTGTTGGCGCTGATGGTCCACAAAGCGCCTTTCGGTTTATTCAACACATCCGGCTGGTTGGCCTGCCAGATAGGACGTGAAGCATCGATCATGAAATAGGTGCCGTCTTTTTGATATACATTGAGTGTGCGGTTGACGCCGTTTAAATCCACCCCATTGCCGGTCGTCGGCCCTTCAAAAACCGTGGCATTATATTTTTCCACAATTTTTCCGGTTTCGGCATCGATGAAGTAATACCAGTTGTCGCGCAAGTTGGGGCGTACCTGCACGTGCCACACCAGTCTCTCGGTGCCGTCCTGCCCGATCCACACGTACTGTTTGGCCCGCGGGCCATCGTAATCGAGAAGGTTTTTGAGTAGCGGAGACAGTTCAGAAACCGGTGTATGCGTTTGTACATCCGCCGTAGCGATGGAAATCGCCTCGGATGCCGCCACATTGCTTCGCAGCTCGAGTCGGGGTGTGGGTGAGTAACGGGCGTTGATGGCGTAGATTTCGCCGTTTGCATCGAGGTGTACGGTGAGTTCCTGCCCCCACACCGGGATCCCCTGGTACATTTGCTGGAAGCGTACATGGAATTGGCCATCCATATCTTGAAACGATTCATCGATCACCAGCTCGGACTGTGGATCCTGTAACCGGAAAATATCCCGGTTGGCCTGAATAAACGCAAGGGCGATATCCTCGTTGGTGGCATTGGCGCCCGGTTTCGCCCGGAACCGGCGCAGCGATTCGCCGTCAATGGCGATGGGGGTGCCGTTGGTTTCGTGCCAAACGATATGAAGATCGCCGCGCTCGGAAGTCCGTGACTGCAGAGACAGCGGGCGGCTTTGCAGTTGCGATAGGGCGCGGGTGAGGGGGGAGCCGGTAGATTGCCGGCGGGCGAGCTGAGGCCGAATGGGGATGCGCTGTTTGAGAGTCTCGCCGATCTGCTGCAACTGATGTTGCGTGATACGTTTCTCCGGGCTGAGCGCCTGCTTTTGATTGGGCTTCAATTTGCCGGTAGCGGCCTCGGCATGCCATGGCAGCAGCAGCACCATGAGGCCGGAGACGATCAGCCGGTGCACCCGGGATGTGATAGCCGTGTTTTGCATTAGATGTTCCTCCTTCTTTGTAATTATGAAAATGCGGCTTGATATGAAATTCTCCAGATTCACACTCGAGGGATAACCTTGCTATACTTCCCATAAAAAGACCTGTTCAGGGCAAACGGTACGGCATCAGCAAGCGGGTTTGGTTGGACCCGAGCGTCCAGTGTCCGGGCAGCCGCTGAAAACCATCTTCCACCGGGAGCACAGCCCATCCCGCAAAATGCCGGATGCCCAAAAAGCAAATAGGATGTACCCGGAAAGCATCGGGGATCACAGAAAAAGTTTGTTGTGCAAATCAACCATTGATCTGTACCACGACTGATTGCGGTGCATACGTTCGCAACACAAACATTCTCGCTTCGGCTGTAAGGAGACCCGGAACGGAATGTCGTCCATTCGACTCTGGAAACCGGTGACGCCGTTTGAGGGCATTTGAGGAATCCATTCCGGATCCACGAATCCCGGGATACACGGGTCAGAGAATGCCGAATGCGATAAAAACAGCCGAAATTTCTACTCGACGATAGAAGCTGAATCAAATGAGATCATTCAAGATCCCTGATCATCCTGATCCAGGAATCATAGAGCCGGGAAACCTGTTTTTGCAACGGAGAAGCATCGCTGTTTGACGCCCAGATGAGACGATGCGTTTTACCGTTGGCTGTAATTTCAATTTTTTGGCTCATATTGCCCGGAGAGAGCAATTCCGCGGAAAGAAGTTGCCCCGATTGGATCTGTTGCCAGAGGGAACGGAGCTGTTCCGGTTTCAGGCGGCCGACCTGCTGTGAATCCGCCCGGGCTAAACCGCCCTGCCAGCGAAAAACCTGTCCATCGGCGTGGATAAGGAATCCCTGCCAGCGGCCAGTCACCCCGCCGCCTTCCGAAAGCAGTAAACGGAAATCGTGAGGAATGGATGATTGAGGTGTTCTGGTGTCCGTGTGAGGGGTTTGGGCACAGCCGAATAATGCACTGAAAACCATCACGTAAAGAGCAGACCGTAAGAATCCCCGGTGTACCATGTTTAACGTCCTCATCCTGTGTTTGAGCATGAACATCAACATAATTTGTCTGGATCTATTCAGGCCGCCACCGTCAATGCAAGCCTGGTTTCATCGAACGTTTTCACCCTGTGCAATCCGGAACGCATTAACGGAGCATGAAAGACCGCGAAGGTGTTCCTGAATAGTGACCTTCACATTCATTTCTCGTCGTGTTCGATAGTTTGAATATATCCCCCGGGGCAGGCGCATGCAGGCGCGCGGTCAAAATCTGTGTTTTCGCGTTGGAGCCTTTCGGGATGACAACCATCAGGATGCATGGGCATAATGCGAAAACCGGTTGAAAATCCTGCGGCGCCTTCAATGGTACACAAAACGCAGCCGAGTTTTTAATAATTTAAAATCAAATGAAAATAATGCGGAATATAATCAATTTTGTGAGAATAAAAAATGATAATTTATAAACAAATTCGAAGAGGTTCTTGAAATTAAATGAAATTAGGGCGTTACGTGATAAACAATTTGGTAATTTATGGATGATTGCTTAAATTTTGCAAAATCTGTCGGATTGATTGGGCTAGGAAGATGCGAGAGATTATCCAGGATATTCGTGACTGGGAAGGTGATGACCTCCCGTTTGTGCTGGCCACGGTGATACGAACCTGGGGATCGGCTCCCAGACCGATGGGGTCGCACATGGCGATTTCGGTGACGGGGGATATTGTTGGCTCTGTGAGCGGCGGCTGTGTGGAAAATGCGGTGGCCGAAGCCGCTGAACAGGTGCTGAAAACCGGCATCCCGGAGATGCTGCGTTTCGGGGTCAGCGATGAAACCGCCTGGTCCGTAGGGCTGGCCTGTGGCGGAAGTATTGAAGTGTTTCTGCAGCGCATGTTGCCCGAAGAAAATATCTTCCGCAGTATCCGGCAAACCATCGAAACGCGTCAGGCCGGCATTTGGTGCACGCACATCCGCGGACGGGAAGAATTGCTGGGGCGATCGCTGTTTATGACGGCGGAATCTACCACCGGCAATATCGATTACGGCCCGATAGATGCGGCTCTGCGTTCGAGCCTGGATGCTTCCTCGCCTCCGCGGCTGCCCCGGGTGTTTGCGATCGGTGAAGATGAGATTTTCATTGAACCCATTTTGCCGCCGGCACGACTGATCATCGTCGGCGGAGTGCATATTGCCGTTCCTCTCAGCAAAATGGCTCCCGAACTCGATTTTGAAGTTTACATTATCGATCCCCGCAAACGGTTCGCCACCAAAAAACGTTTTCCGCATGTCAGACATCTCATTCGCAAATGGCCGGATGAAGCGCTTGAGACACTGGGAATCGATCCCAATACATTCATTGTCGTTTTAGCGCATGACGAAAAACTGGACGATCCTGCCCTCACCACCGCCTTGCGGGCAAAACCGGCGTACATCGGGGTGTTGGGCAGCCAGCGCACCCATGAAAAACGGTTGGATCGGCTTCGCGAGGCCGGTATTGCGGAGGAGGATTTACGACGTTTGCATGCGCCGGTGGGGCTGAGCATTGGCGCAAAGTCGCCCGCAGAAATTGCGGTCAGCATTCTGGCCGAAATGGTAGCGGTTCGACGGGGCAGCGATGAAGCCAAAGCCGACTGAGGCGCGAGTGGCGGCGGTGGTACTGGCGGCAGGAAAGTCCAGCCGTATGGCCGGTGAAAACAAACTGCTGCTGCCGTTTCGCGGCCGTCCATTGATTCTGCATACCCTCGCAGCACTGCAGGCCGCGGCACTGAGCGACATTCTGGTGGTGGTGGGAAACGAGCATGAGCGGCTGCGAGCCGTCCTGCCGGAGGCTATCACCGTGGTGTTCAATCCGGATTTTGAGGAAGGGATGGCTTCGTCCATCCGGGCAGGCATTGCCGCCCTGCCGCCGCAGGTGGAGGCGGTGTTCATCGTTCAGGGGGACATGCCGCTGTTGCATGCGGATATCCTGCGCGCTTTGCAAAGCCGTTTCGATCCCGCGCAGCCCGACCGTATCATCGTGCCGGTGTACCGGGGCCGGCAGGCCAACCCGGTGCTGTTTCCGCGCGCCTATTTCCCGATATTGCTGCAACTGCAGGGCGATACCGGCGCCAAACGGTTGCTGAAAGAACACCGGGCGGCCGTGGTGCAGGTGCCGATAAACGATCCGGCGGTCGTCACCGATATCGATACGCCCGAAGCTTATGAACGATTGCAAGGACTGGAATAGCCATGGCCACGTTCCAGGGGTTTTCGCCGCAACTCATCGAATTTTTTGCCGGATTGGAGAAAAACAATTCCAAAGCCTGGTTTGAAAAGCATCGAGCGGTTTACGAGACTCACGTTAAACAGGCGATGCTCGATTTTGTGGATGCCGTCGGTCAGCGTCTGGCGGAAGTCTCTCCCGAGTTTGTGGCGGACCCGCGCATTAATGGTTCGGTTTACCGCATTTACCGGGATGTGCGCTTCAGCAAAAACAAACTGCCGTATAAAACCCACACGGCGGCGGTCTTTTTTCACCGTTACGGAAAAAAACACGAATATCCCGGGTTCTATTTCCAAATTTCCCACCGGGGTATTTACTGGGGAGCCGGCCATTTTAAAATCGATTCCGAGCAGCTGACGCGAATCCGGGCGTTCCTGGCGCGCAATCCGGGGATGTGGCAGGCGATCACCGCCGATCCGGTGTTCCTGGAGCGCTTCGGCGAAGTGTACGGCGAACGTCTCACGCGGCCGCCCAAAGGCTTCGATACGGATCACCCGCTTATCGACGTGCTCAAGATGAAGCAATACCTGGTGCGCCACGAGGCCGATTATGCCGCATTTCTGGAAACCGACGAAATTGTCCAGGAAACGATTCGGATTTATCAGGATGCGGCGCCGTTTGTGGAACTGTTGTGTATTGCGCTGGGCATCCCGTTTTGAGGGGAATCAATCCCGAAGCTGCTGGAGCTGTTCCCGGGCGTGGCCGGCAAAAGAACCGTTAGACACTGCCAATGGTTGAAGCAGCTTACGCGCCTCATCCAATTTGCCCTTCAAAAGATAGGCCTGTGCTAGATTCCACATGGCTTCTTCACGAAGTGCGGTATTCCCTCGCAGTGCCATTTTTAAATGAAAAATGGCTTCTTCAAGGCGATTCCGGTACAATTTTACCAGTCCGACCAGGACATGCAAATTTGACTGCTCGGGAACGTCTTGCAGCGTACGGAGAAAATGCGTCTCAGCACGTGGCCAGTGCTTTAACCGATAAGCCTCCACACCCTGAATAAACTCCTCTCGGACTTCGATTGGCAGTTCCTGCAACTGATGCTGAATGAACCGGTCTTGCAACGATACCACCTGGATCTTTGCCAATCGGCGCAGCTTCGTGCGGAAAAGCGGGGACCACAAATTGATGAGGAGTACGAGGAGGAAAACACTGACAAGGAGAATCAGAATCTGCTCTCGAGAAAAGGGCAGACGTAAGTTGGTTTTGAGTAAGCCCGGTGCGTGACGTCCAAAGCCCGGAGGCGGTTCCTGGTGTTGATGAAAATCTTTCAACATAGACACCTCCTTTCCTGAACGGTGAGACAGCCGGAACGGCGATTTCAGGTATGAGAAATCTCAATCCATTTTACGCATAACCGGTGATTGGGTTCATAACATCTGTACATTTAGAGCACTGTGGCTGTCCGGGGCGGGAGGGCAGGCGCATCATAGAAACGCATTTCTGGAAACGTCGCGCCGAAGCAGAGGCTTGCCTTCAATCCCGAAACCTACGAAATGCAGGGGCCACTTCCGTGCTCCCGGGTTCGGAGTCAGGCAAACCCGAGGCAAGCGTCCGCCGGGGCTTTCTGGAGATGAATTTGGGTATCCCTGCAGAGAATGACACCTCGGCAGTAGCCGCTTTCAGTGAGGACGCCTTCGCGCCGGACGACCGGCGAGGAGAACTTCGCGCCCTGAACATCAACCTGTGTTTACCGCATGGATACGATTTTGAAACAGGAACTGTCGCTATAAAAATCGAAAGAAGCTCCGGCCTTGAAAAATGGGATATTTTTATTTCGAACCGTTTGCCCTCAGGCCAGTAAATCGGCCAGCGCTTCCTCTAATGTGGGAAATTGGAACCGGAAGCCCAACGAAAGCAGGGCTTTCGGCAGGACGCGCTGACTCTGCAGCGCCAGAACCGATTTCTCCCCCAATCCCAATTTGAGCACCGCCGCCGGCACCGGAAACAGCGCCGGCCGGTGCAGGACTCGTGCCAGGGTCTGCGTCCATTCTGCGTTGGTCACCGGATTGGGTGCGGTGGCATTGACCACGCCCCGGGCCCCGGCGGTTTGCAGAATAAACGCAAAGGCTCGCGCCAGATCGTGAATGTGAATCCAGGACATCCATTGCCGCCCGCTGCCGATTTTACCGCCGACAAATAGTTTGAACGGCATCACCATTTGCGGCAAAGCGCCGCCATCTCGGCCGAGCACCATACCGATCCGCACGATACACCGTCGCTGCGCCCAGGCATCGGCTTTTTCCGCCGCGGTCTCCCACTCGCGGCATACCTGCGCCAGAAAGTCATTGCCGCCGGGCGATGTTTCATCGATCACGTCATCGCCGCGGGAGCCGTAGTAACCGATGGCGGAGGCGTTCACATACACGGCCGGCCGGGCGCCGGTCTGTTGCATCCCGTCAATCAGAGCCTGAGTGGCCTGGAGGCGGCTTTCCAGAATGCGGCGTTTTTTGGCGGCGGTCCACCAACCGGCGCCGATGTTTTCACCGGCCAGATTGATGACGGCATCGAATTCCGGCAGCCGGTTCAGCCAGTCACCTCCGGCGCGCACCTGCCATTCAATCCATTCCACCGCCGCCGGCAAAGCCGTACGGTGAAGCTCCGGACGGCGCGATAGTATGGCAACGGTGTGCCCCTCCTGCAATAACCGTCCGGCGAGATGCCGACCAATGAATCCGCTTCCTCCGGCAATGAGAACCTTCATCGCACTTCCTCGCTACCCATTTCATTTTTCTCCAATGTAGGAGATGCGATAAATGGCATTGGCGAAATCATCCGAGACCAGCATGGAGCCATCCGGCAGAATTTCGATGTCCACCGGCCGGCCCCAGGCCTTCTGTCCCTGCAGCCAACCTCTGGCAAAGGTTTCGTAAGATACCGCGCGGTTGTCTTTGAGCCGCACCAGGGTGACGCGGTAGCCGATTTTGAGCGTCCGGTTCCACGAGCCGTGTTCGGCGATAAAGATTTGATGTTTGTACTCCGGCGGAAACTGATCTCCGGTATAAAACCGCATGCCCAGCGCTGCAACATGCGGCCCCAGTTCCATGGCCGGCGGCGTGGTTTGCTGGCATTTGCCCGCCCGCCCGAATTTGGGGTCCGGGATGTTTTTGCCGTGACAGTAGGGGAATCCGAAATGCATGCCCGGTTTTGGCGCATGATTGAGTTCGTCCGGAGGCAGGTTGTCGCCCAGCCAATCGCGGCCGTTATCGGTGAACCAGAGTTCTTTCGTCACCGGGTGCCAGTCGAAGCCAACGGTATTGCGGACTCCCCGCGCGAAAATCTCGAAACCGGTGCCGTCCGGATTCATGCGGGTGATGGTGGCAAACGGATCGCCGCGGTCGCATACATTGCAAGGGGCGCCGATGGGGACATACAGCTTGCCGTCCGGGCCGAAACGGATGAATTTCCATCCATGGTGCCGTTTGTCCGGGAATCGATCGTTCACCACCACCGGTTTCGGCGGGTTTTCGAGCCGCGTCTCGATACTATCAAAACGAATCACCCGGTTCACTTCGGCCACGTACAGCGATCCGTCCCGGAAAGCCACGCCGTTGGGCATATTCAAGCCGGTGGCAATGGTCAGGATCCGGTCGGCGCGGTAATCCCGGTTGGTATCGAGAATGGCATAGACGTTGCCTGCGCGGCGCGTGCCAACAAATAGAATGCCGGACGGACTGCGGGTCATCGATCGGGCATTGAGCACATGGCTTGCAAATAGCTCAATTTTGAAGCCTTTGGGAAGTTTGATTTTATGAAGCGGCAGCGGTTCTTGTGCATGCCCGGGGATTGCCAAAACGGCGCTGAAAATAAACGACAGAACCGCGCCGGTTCGAATGGAGCCCATGGCATTTCCCTCCGCGATTCAGTGATGAATTTGGGGCTGTCCAATTAATTCCATTCAGTGACATTCCCGCGAAAACGGACATGACGATTTTGGGGCAATTCTCGTGTTTTTGGACAGCCCCCATTTATAAATTTAAATGCTCAAGCCGCGCATCACGTTCACTTCGCCCAGCAAGGCCCGGGGGTCCAGCAGAACGTTGATGCACGCCGGAACACCGGATGCAAACGCGCGCTCCAGCGC
>WFVT01000125.1 GCA_015491485.1 Candidatus Zhuqueibacterota bacterium | reverse complement strand
CGCCTGACGATGAACATGTGGTCCCAGTTCCACTCATTGTAAAGCGTAAATGCGTACATTTTCGCCAGATCCGCTTCCGGCGCGATGACGCTACCGATGTGCCGGTGCGGATCGTCTTTTTTGATCCGCGCGAACACTTCGTACACTTCACCGGTAGGAGTTGTGTTGATCTCGCTCATACGGTAATGCCCCATTGTCTGAATTGTTCAATGGCCGATTTGGAAAGCCGCGCCCGCGTCCAGGGGGGATCCCAGACGATTTCGATGTGCACGCGCTCGACGCCGGGCTGGTTTTGCAGACAGGCGCGGACGTCGTCGATGATCATTTCCATGCACGGGCAGCCCATGGCGGTAAAGGTGAGTTTCACGCGCACGTCGCCGCCGTCCCGCTCGATCCCGTAGATCAGCCCCATGTCCACCACACTGACCGGGTATTCGGGATCCAGCACCGATTTCAGCGCCTGCCAGAGGCTGCGCTCCGGCTCAGGAATGGACGCGATGTCGAAATCCGGAGGCGGCGGCTGGTTGAGTACCGGCAGCTTTTTCACGATGCCAGCTTCTCCGTTTGCAGAAAATCGCGGTAGCCGCGCTGCACGGATTCCACGAATTCTTTGTTTTTCGGGCCGCGGGCTTTCCAGCGTTCCAGCACTTCATCCCAACTGATTTGCCCTTCCTCAAACAGCCAGCGTTTTTCTTCGGCGACAAACCGGCAGGGGAAGGGGAAATCCAGCACGTATTTGCCGGATTTCGCATCGTAATGCGCCGGCACATCCAGGCCGAGCTCTTCGCACAACGGTACTGCGGTGCTCAGCCACTGCTGCCGCAGCTCGTCGTTGGTGCTGCCTTTGAAGCCGTATTCGATCTGTTCGGTATGCCGTTTCAAATTATCCGGCAGGCCGAACCACTCCACCGTGAGGGGGAACATCCAGTCCACGGCGCGCTGCAGCTTTTCGCGGCCGCCCGGCTGCTGGATGATTTTGCGCATCCACATCTCGCCGTGGCGCAGGTGGAAATTTTCTTCTTTATCGACTTTGGCCAGAGCGCGCTTCCACGGACCGAATTTGCCGTGTTTGAACACGTCACCGAGCAGCACAAACCCGGCGCGGTCGTAGAAAGCGTTGGCCACGACCAGCTCCACCCAGCTTTCCAGTGGCACATCGAACGCATACGGGTATTTAAATTCCTCCGGCTTGCGTTCGTAGATGAGCTTGTTTTTATCCACACCGAGGTCTTCCAGAATCCGGTAGGCGATGTGGGCATGCCCCAGCTCATCCTGGATGATGCCCATGGCGGAAACAAACGCGTTGATATTGGGAGCGTCCTGGGCGGCGTGGTAATAAGCCGGAGCGCTGATGAGCTCCGTGTCGGCCGAGACCGTCAGGATGCGGATGATGCCTTCGAGGTAACGCGGGCTCATCTGCTCTTTGGTCTCGACCAGCTTGCCCTCGGCAAGCCGTTGCTTCAGGGCGTCTTCGGTTACAAGCGCCATAGCGATTTCTCCGCGTGTTTTGATGAAGGTCTCGCGGAGACGCTGGGTTCGCAGAGAGAAACTAAGTAGTGTTTCAAAGAGAGCTTGAGCGGCGATTGGTTCATAAGCCACGGGGCGGGGATTCGGCATCCAGGCGTCGCCTGACGGCGATCGCTGAACGATCGCAACCTCCCCCGTGGCTTTTTCAATGATAAGCGAAATGAAAAGCAGTTGAATTCAAAAAAATCTCCGCGGCCTCAGCGCCTCAGCGAGAAAATGTTGCACTTATTTTCCCTGAAAATTCGGTTTGCGCTTTTCAACAAACGCGGCGATGCCTTCCTGTGCGTCGGCGGAATTGAACAGCGGCTCGATCAGCTCGCGTTCCAGCGCCAGCGCGTTATCCAGCGGCTTTTCGATGCCTTCATACACCGCGCGTTTGATGTAGGCCACGGCCATGGTCGCGCCGGAAGCCAGTCGCCGGGCATATTTCTCGGTTTCCTCCAGCAGGCTTTCCGCCGGAAACAGCTTGTTGACCATGCCCAGCTCCAGCGCCTGCTGCGGCACCAGGGTCTCGCCGGTAATCATCAGCTCCAGCGCTTTGTTCACACCGATCAGCCGGGGCAGCCGCTGCGTGCCGCCGTTGCCGGGCAGGAGGCCGAGGGTGGCTTCCGGCAGGCCGAGGCGGTAATTCCCCTCGGCGGCGAAGCGCAAATCGCAGGCGAGGGCGATTTCCATGCCGCCGCCCAGCGCGTGGCCGTTGATGGCGGCGATGAAAATTTTCGGACTGGTGGCCATTTTGCGCAGCGCTCCATGCGCCACCTGCACCATCTCCATGTTTTGCGGCGTACTGTTGGCCATGAACGCCTTGATATCCGCGCCGGCGGAGAAAAACTTTTCCAGCGCGCTTCTCAGGATCACGACTTTGGCCTCGGCGTCTGCATTGGCCGCATCGATGGCTGCATCCAGATCGCGCATGAAGCCGATTTCGTAACTATTGGCCGGTGGGCGATTGAGGGTGATGTATCCGATGGATTCGTTTCGACTGTATGTGACAACGGCATCAGCCATTGGGGTTTCCTCCTGTTAAAATGATGGGTGAATTCCGGTGGCGCTTATTCCCAGTCGAGGCCGCCGATGACGGCGCTCTTGTTTTCGAGATAATAGTCCACGGCTTCCGGGCCGTGCTCATGCCCGATGCCGGACGCCTTGACGCCGCCGAACGGCAGTTCATCGTAGCCGTAGTGAATCTGATTGACCCAAGTCATGCCGGCTTCAATTTCCTGGATAGCGCGGTTTGCCCAGACCAGGTTTTTGGTCCAGATCGACGAGCCGAGTCCCCAGCGGCTGCGATTGGCTTTTTCGATGGCCTCTTCGATGGTCTTCACCTTCCACACCGGCAGCACCGGGCCGAAGACTTCCTCGGTCACCAGTTTGCTGTCTTCCGGCACATCCACCACCACCGCAGGCTCGAAAAAGTAGCCGTTGGCCAGGGCCGGATCGTCGGGCCGCTTGCCGCCGATGAGCACTTTCGCGCCTTTTTTGACCGCATCCTCGAGCTGCATTTCCACTTCTTCGCGCTGATACGCCGTATGCAGCGGGCCCATGCGGATGAACGGCTTTTCGGGCCGGGTGGCCGGATCCCCGAGCTGGTAATTAGCGACTTTCTTCAGCAGGCCGTCCATGAATTCGTCGTAGATTTCTTCGAACAGATACAGCCGCTTCACGGCCAGACAGGCCTGGCCGGCGTTCCAGAAACGGCCGATCATGGCGCCGTTGATGGCCTTGCGGATATCCGCATCCGGGCAAACAATCATCGGATCCGAGCCGCCCAGTTCGAGGGTAATGCGCTTGAAATCCGGTCCGGCGATCTCCATCACCCGACGGCCGGTGTCGCTGCTGCCCGTCAGCGCGACGCGCCGCACATCGGGGTGGGAAATCAGCTTTTCGCCGACCTGGCTGCCGCGGCCGGTCACACAGCTCAAAACGCCTGGCGGCAACCCGGCTTCATTCAGCAATCCGATGATTTTCAGTGTGGCCAGTGGCGTGGTGGTTGCGGGTTTGATGATGATGGGGCAACCGGCAATCAGCGCCGGGCCGACTTTGGTGCCCATGAGCGTGAGGGGGAAATTCCACGGCACAATGCCCACGCTGACGCCCACGGGGCGGCGCAGCACCATGCCGTACACGTTTTTTCCGAGTGTGGGAGGAAGGGGGGTCTGCACGCCGCGAATTTTGCTGGCCAATCCAGCATAAAACTCGAGTCCATGCAGCAGGTGGTGCAACTCGCCGGCGGCTTCGAACACCGGCTTTCCCTGTTCGGCGCTCAGCAGCGCCTGGATTTCTTTGGCATTGGCTTCGATCAGCTCGATGCCTTTGCGCAGGATTTTCGCGCGTTCGTCGGCGGGCGTTTTCGCCCAGAGGGGGAATGCCGCTTTGGCAGCGGCTACAGCCTTCTCGACATCCGCCTCGCCAGCCAGAGGTGCGGTATCCACCACCTCGCCGTTGGCGGGATTACGGACTTCATAGACCTCACCGGATACGGCGTCGGTCCATTCGCCGTTAATGAACATTTGAGCCATAGCGTTGTATCTCCGCGGTTTATGAAAATGTTAGGGCGCATGAGATAGGAACTTCACAATATTTGAATATCGTTTTTAAATACAGCAATGGGCGATCTTATATATTCATTTCCTGCAAAAAATGCAAGGGGTTTTTGGACAAGCTGACTGCCTCGCTTGTTCGATCCTATACTGGTCCCGCATGTTTTTTATGGGCTCCGGATGCATGGGATGCCCTGTAGCACAAGCTTCCAGCTTATAACACTGTAGCACACGCTTCCAGCTTGTAGCTTTGGGGAAAAGGCACCGGTTTGCAAACTTACAACGAATTCTGGCGAATGATGGATACATTCGCCTTAAAATACATTGTGAATTTGCCGCATGTTGGTTAAAAATTTGATATTGAGCCCACACCGTCGTCATTGCGAGGAGCGGAGCGACGACGCAATCTCAAGAGCAGGTGAAATACGCGCTTGATTTTATGCTCTCGCAGAGGCGCTGAGAGCGCAGAGAGTTGTTGGTTTCGTGATAAGGTGTATTTGAATTGCACCCATTTCCCAATCATGGGAACAAATGCGTTTTTTAAGCGGCCACGGATTGACGCGGATGAAACACGGATTCACTGTAGCACACGCTTCCAGCTTATAACATTGTAGCACAAGCTTCCAGCTTGTAGCTGTGGCGGCAAAGCACCGATTGTAAACATGCCACGAACTCCTTGCGCAATGCGCTTTTGATTTTTTCTCTCGCAGAGGCGTTGGGAGCGCAGAGTTTTACCCGAAATCGAATACGGATAAAACGAATGACACGGATTTTCGCGAATTTTTCGACATGAGCGATATTGAGTATAGTTTCAACGAATTGCGATGTTTTTTTCATCCAGCGCGCAGAATACGCCAAAATCGCTTGCAATGAAGACGAATCACGAATCACTGCTCCTAAAGACGCAGGATTTTGCGTTGGAATAGCCCATTCATCCACTCTTCTCAAACAGGGCTTAAAAAGTTGCCCGTTTTCGTTTCAAAATATCCCGTTGATCAGGTCAATCCCGTTAAAAACGGCTTTTGGGGGCGTGATAACAAGATTGCAGGATTCGCCCGCTGCCATAGAAAAGGCAAAAATTGCATCTGTCGGAAAGATGAAAATCTCGCAGGGGCGCAGAGGGAATTGTGCCGCTTTTGATGGGTTTGAGTATAGCTCAGTATCATATTGTGGGGAGTGTAGCCGGACGGAATGAACGGGATCGCAGGATAGATTCGGTATTTTGCCGGCAACGGAAGATGGTTCAAGGAGGACGCTTCCTACGTGTAATCTATCAATGACAAATTCGCCAAAATTTCAGGAAATGATGATTTATAGTCAAGGAAGATAAAAAACTGGGAGGCAGAGGCTCAATGAAAAAAGGAGCCGCCCCTGCACAAAGGGAATGCAGGGGCGACAAGGGCTATGGACACCAGAAATCAATTCAGCGATTCAATCACCTTTTGCAATTTGTCGCGGACTTGCGCTGCAATGCTGCTCAGTTCGTCATTTTTCACCCCGGCCATCGAGGCAATCGGGTCCACCGCAGCGACTTCCACACCGTCGTCTTTTTGCTGCACGATCACGTTGCACGGCAGCATCAGACCGATTTTTTCTTCAGCCTGAAGCGCCTTGTGCGCAAACGGTGGATTGCAGGCGCCGAGAATCTTGTAAGGCCGAAAATCCACATCCAGTTTCTTTTTCAGAGTTGCTTTGACATCGATTTCGGTGAGAATGCCAAACCCTTCTTCCTGCAGGGCCTGGGTCACCGCTTCAATGGCTTCATCGAATGATTTATTGAGGGTTTTGCTGAAATAATAGGACATGGTTTATCCTCCTCATTGACAGGGGGTTCATTTATCTTGTGGCCTCTTGTTGGCTTTCATATCACCTTATTAGATGCAGCAACTTCCTAATTTGGGCAAAGATTGTATTGATATCACCACCGCGGCCTGGCTATTTCTGCCAGAACGATCGGCTGAACAGAATAATCACGGTGTAAATTTCCAGACGGCCGGCCAGCATCAAAAAAGAAAGAAACCATTTGCCGAGCACTGGAATGGCCGCGTAATTGTCCGTAGGACCGACATCGCCCAGACCCGGGCCAATATTGCCGATGGTGGCCGCCACGCTGCCGATGGCGGTAATCAAATCCAGGCCCATGGCGCTCATCACCAATGTCCCCACCACGAACAGGCCGACATAGAATAGGAAAAATCCGGCAATATTGGTCACAATCTCTTTCGGAATGGCTTTTTTCCCGACACGCACCGGCAGTACGGCCTGCGGATGCACCAGCCGCTTCAGTTCCGCCTGACCGAATTTGAACAAAACCAGCGGCCGGATGATTTTGATGCCGCCGCCGGTCGAACCTGCACAGCCGCCCAGAAACATCAAAATCAACAGCAGCAGTTGGGACGAAGCGCCCCAGCTCTCGTAATCCGCTGTACCGTATCCGGTGGTCGTAAGAATGGAAACCACTTGAAACGCCGATTGCCGCAGGGTTAGCAGCCAATCGTACCCCGTAACCGCCAGCACATCCAAACCGATAAACGCGACGGCCAGGAGGATAATCGCAAAATAGAGCTTGAACTCCGGGTCCTTGAAATAATCCAGCCGGCCGCGCAGGGCACGGTAATGAAGCGCAAAATTGGCGCCGGCAATGATCATAAACAAAATAATGATAAAATCGATCAAAGGATCGTTATAATGTCCAATACTGGCGTTTTTGGTGGAGAAGCCGCCCGTGGCCATGGTGCCAAAGGTGTGACAGACCGCATCGAAAAACGTCATTCCAGCCAGCCAGAGCAGCAGCGTTTCGATTGCAGATAAAAGGAAATACACGCCCCAAAGCAGCTTGGCCGTCTCGCGGATGCGCGGACTCAGCTTGTCCGGCGAGGGACCGGGGACCTCGGCCTTGTAAAGCTGCATGCCGCCGATGCCGAGCAGCGGCAGGATGGCCAGCGACAGCAAAATGATGCCCATGCCGCCGATCCAGTGCGTGAAAGACCGCCAGAACAGCAGGCCGTGCGGCAGCGCCTCGATATCGGTCAAAATTGAAGCCCCGGTGGTGGTAAATCCGGACATGGTTTCGAAGAATGCGTCGGTATAAGAGGGGATGTACCCGGATAGATAAAACGGCAATGCTCCCAGGGTCGCGAACAGCAGCCATCCACTGGTAACAATCACAAAACCGTCTTTGATACGAAGCTCCACCTGCATTCGGGTGAGGGCATATCCGATGCCGCCGACGAGCAGAATGCCGATGCTACAGCCGAGCAAATAGGGGAGATCGTTTTCCTGATAAATAAAAGCCACCCCGGTTGGAATCAGCAGACTCGTTCCAAGAAAAAGCATCAACGCAAAAAGAACATTGACGATTGCACGGAAGTTGATCATAAGATTCGAATTTCCGAAAGCTCCGGTTGAGTTTCATCCGTTATTGATTATCATTCAATTAAACATTTCTTCCACTTCGCGGATGGCTGAGGGCATGGCAAAAATGACGACTTTGTCCCCCGGCTGGATTTGCGTGCTGCCGACAGGAATAAATACCGTTTCTCCGCGCATGACAGCCCCAAGGATCGCATTGCGCGGGAAATGAACCTCTGCGAGGACCTTTTTGGTGATTTTGCTTCCCGGCTTGGGGATCATTTCGATGGCCTCTGCGGCTATCCCCGGAATCGATGCCACACTGACGATCTCACCCCGGCGGATGAATTTTAAAATGCCGTTGACCGTGATCATTTGTTTGGATAAATAAGCATTGATTCCGATAGTCGGCAAAATGGGCGTGTATGCCGGCTTGTTGATCAGCGAAATGATTCGCGGAACCTGTAAATGTTTGGCCAGAAGACACGAAATTATGTTGGTTTCATCGTCGCCGGTTGCGGCAATAAACGCATCCATGTCGATAATGCCTTCCACCGCCAGCAGGTTGATATCCCGGCCGTCTCCCTGGATCACCAGCGATTTGGACAATTTCTCCGCCAATTCCTGAGATTTGTCCACGCTGGCTTCAATGAGTTTCACATTGTGATCTTTTTCCAGTTCTTCAGCAATAAGATAGCCGATCTGCCCGCCGCCCAATATCATGATATTTTCGATCTTCTCGTTTTCTTTCCCTGCCAGCCGGATGACATCTGGAATCGCTTCCGTTTTGGTGATGACAAAAATCCGGTCGTTGGGCAGGAAAATATCATCGCCTTTCGGGATTTTGGTGATATCCTTGCGTTGAATGGCAATGGTGCGGAAAACCAGATTCCGATATTTTTGCGCCAACTGGCTTAACGGAATTTCCAGAATCGGACAGGATCGATCCAATTGAATGCCGATCAAACTTACTTTGCCGTCGCAGAACTCGATGACATCGGTTGCGGCGGTCTGCTTCAGCAGCATAATGGTGGCTTTGGCGGTTTCGGACTCGGGATGGATCAAAAGGTCGATCTCGAGATTCTTTGCATTCATCGGCGCATTCTCATGCAAGAACTCGGGATTTCGTATGCGGGCTATGGTTCTTTCCACACCATAGCGCTTGGCCATCAGGGCGGAGATGATGTTCACTTCATCGTTTGTGGTCACCGCCACCAACAAATCCGCCGATTTGATACCGGCCTGTTCCAGAATGCGGTAGCTGGTACCGTTGCCGAGAATCGCCTGCACATCGAGATTTTCCGCGGTGCGCTGGTACCGCTCCTGATCGTGGTCGATGACAACGATATCGTGTCCTTCATAAGACAGGAGCTTTGCCAGGTTATAGCCGACTTCACCCGCACCTATAATGATAATATACACGGCAATTCCTTCGCTTGCTTCGAATCCGAATTTATCATCCGATCTGTAATCGGTAATTCAGCAACCGCAGCGCATTGGCCACAACCACAAGCGTACTGCCTTCATGAAGCAAAATGGCGCCGCCGATGGAAGCGATGCCCGCCAGTGAGAGCGGTACCAGAATGATGATCACGCCAAAAGCCACAATCATATTTTGCGTGATGATGCGGCGCATTTTCCGGCTGAGGCCGACGGTGAACGGAATTTTATCGAGGGCGTCTGACATTAACGCCACATCAGCGGTTTCGATCGCCACATCGGTGCCGGCGGCGCCCATGGCCACGCCGACGGTTGCGGTGGCGAGGGCCGGGGCATCGTTGACGCCATCGCCCACCATGGCAACATGCTGATATCGCTTCCGCAAGTCATTGACCAGCCGTACTTTGTCCTCAGGCATAAGTTCGGCATGAAATTCCGATAACCCCAGTTTCCGAGCCAGACTTTGTGCAACCCGCTGATTATCGCCGGTGAGCATTACCGTTTTTTTGATTCCCATTCCGTGCAACTGCTCGATAATTTGCGGCGCCTGCTCGCGCGGTTTGTCGGCAAGCGCCACAAGCCCGATGAGCTGTTTATCCTGTGCTATGAGAATGACCGTCTTGCCTTCGTCCTCCAGCTGCTGGATGTCTCGCAAAATTTTTTCATCGAGGGCGCCGTCTCCTTCGAAAAAGCGCAACGCCCCGATTTTCACCGGCTTATCATTTACCGTTCCCTGAATGCCCTTTCCGGGTACAATATCCACCTCCGAGACCTCTTGCAAAGCCAGCTTCCGGGTTTGGGCTTTCCGCAAAATAGCTTGCGCCAGCGGATGCTCAGAACGGCTTTCGAGACTGGCGGCAAGGCTCAATACATCATTTTCTTTGATGGAATCCAGCGGAATAATATCCGTCACTTCCGGCTTGCCATAGGTCAGGGTGCCGGTTTTATCAAAAGCCATGGCGCGTAACGCTCCAAAATTCTCCAGGTGGACGCCGCCTTTCACCAGAACACCATTCCGCGCTGAACGGGCAATGGCCGCCAGGATGGCCGAAGGCGTCGCAATCGCCAGCGCACATGGAGAAGCCGCAACGAGCATCGCCATCCCCCGCAGAAATGCATCTTTCCAGGCAAGCCATTGCAGTGCCGGCGGGACCAAGATCACCGCCACCACGCTCAAAAGAATGGTCGGCACCAGAACTCCGGTGATTTTTTGCACCCGGCGCTGGCTTGGTGACTTCTGGGTCTGCGCTTCTTCAATGAGTTTAATAATGCGAGCCAGGGTGGTATCTTTCGCCAGCTTGGTCACTTCAATTTCCAGCACGCCGGTGCTGTTTACCGATCCGGCAAAAACCTCATCGCCGACTTGCTTGAATTTGGGCACGCTTTCCCCGGTGATGGAACTTTCATCCAGCTCGGACTGTCCTTTGATTACCCGGCCGTCGATCGGGACCCGTTCGCCGGGGCGCAAAATAACGATGTCACCGCGCTGCAGTTTTTCCACCGGGATTTCGATTTCACCTTCCTTTTGCCGCACACGCGCCGTCTTCGGAGTGAGTTTGCCCAGGGCTCGGATGGCACTGCGGGCCTTATCCATGGCCGCATGTTCAAGTGCATGTCCCAGACTGAACAGGAACAGCAGAAAGGCACCTTCCGACCATTCGCCTAAAACAGCCGCGCCGGCTGCTGCAGCCACCATTAAAAAGTCAACATCAAATTTAAGGCGCAAAGCGGCTTTAATGCCATGCACCGTTGCGTGATAGCCCCCCGCCACGTACGCCAAACCGTAAAGAGCCATGGGAATCGCGGGAGAGGGCTGCCAAAATTTCTCAATGAAAAAACCGATTGCCAGGAACAGGCCCGAAAGCAAGGAGAGCAAAAGCTCGTTGTAGCGCTGATACCACGCCTGAGGCCGTTCCGGCTCCTCAATTTTATAGCCGAGCTGTTGAATTTTCCGGCGTATGTCATCGATAGAGAGTTTTTGCGAGTCATATTCCACGCGCAGTTTTTCTGCTGCATAGTTCACCGATACATCCAGAATGCCATCCATGCGGCCGATGATGTGCTCGATGCTGGTCGCACAATCGGCGCAATCCATATCGGTGATATGCAAGGTATCGTGTTCATACCGTTCCGTCAAACTCGCGCCGGTTTGCTCCATGAGCCTTTTCACCTGTGATAAGGTCAGGTATTCGGTATCATAGTGAATGCATACCACCGCCTTGCCGTTCTTGTAATCCACATGGACGTCTTCGATGCCCTTGCGTTTTTGGGCGATTTCCATCAGCCGTTGCACGCATTGATCCTTTTCATCGGGAATGTTGGGCAAAAGCACATCGAGATCCAATTGAACTTTGTCGGCCATTGGCTACTCCAAATTTGCTATCGTTCACTTCGTGCAAAACATCCCCAAATTTGCAAATTTTTGATACGGATGCAAGTTGAAAATGTCATGCTGATGAAGCCCTTTTTGCGGTGGATCGTTCCGGTTTTCTATGCTATCGTCTTCTGAAAATGTCCGAGAGAGAGTCGGGCCGATCCTCTTATCCGGTCGCGTTTGCTTTCATAGTGCTTCCTGTCAAATACTTTTCCTCATTGATGGGGCCTGTCTGGCCATTGCATCCGATCGTCAGGCTGCGCTGTTTTCCTTGTGGGAAATACGGCCGTAAATTACGTCGGATTTTGCTTGCAGAGCCGTCAATTAGCTTCTATTATAATTCGAATGTTTTCAAGATGCAAGCAAAACCGAAAATCCATGATAAGCCTGCTTTTTAAAAATGATGACCGCGGTTTTTGATCACCGTCCGATTTTCGACGGTGGTCTCAAAAGCACGACTTTACGGAAAGAGCCGAATTGCTACACAATAGGAGGGACTTTATGGCCACAGTGAGTCGCAGAGATTTTTTAAACAAAGGAGCGAAAATTGTTGCGGCCGGAAGTGCCGGATTGTTAGCCGCCTGCGGAACTGAAAAAACCGGTGAAGCGCCGGCTGTTCATACACGTAAAACGTTCCGCTGGAAAATGGTTACGACGTGGCAGCCGCATTTTCCGGTAATGGGGGAAGGAGCCGACCGTGCGGCAAAGTGGATCGAAGAAATGTCCGAAGGCCGGCTCAAAATTGACGTTTACGGTGGTGGGGAACTGGTGCCGGCATTGCAGGCGTTTGACGCGGTTACTCAGGGCGTGGCGCAAATGAGTCACGGTGCATCCTATTACTGGGCCGGCAAAATCCCGGCGGCGCAATTTTTTTCGGCCGTGCCTTTCGGCATGAATGCCCAGCAGATGAACGCATGGCTGTATTTTGGGGGTGGTCTAAAATTGTGGGAAGAAATTTATGCGGATTTTCAATTGATTCCCATGCCCGGCGGCAATACAGGTGTGCAGATGGGCGGGTGGTTCAACAAAGAAATCCGCAGTGTGGACGATCTCAAAGGGCTGAAAATGCGCATTCCGGGATTGGGCGGCAAGGTCATTGCCAAAGCCGGCGGTTCGGCCATTCTTTCGGCCGGCGGAGAAATTTTCACCAATCTCGAGCGCGGCGTCATCGATGCCACGGAGTGGATTGGCCCCTATCATGATTATTTGATGGGATTTCACAAGATCGCGAAATATTATTATTATCCCGGTTGGCACGAACCGGGAACCGTTCTGGAATTTGCCGTAAACAAACGCGCCTTTGAAGAATTGCCAAAGGATCTCCAGGAAATTGTGCGCACCGCAGCATATCGGTCCAACGTGATGATGCTATCGGAATTCGAAGCAAAAAATAACGTTTATTTACAAAAATTGCGGGAAACCGGAAAAGTGGCTTTGAAACGTTTCCCGGAGGAAGTGTTGAATGCTTTTCGGCGTTATTCGCAGGAGGTGATTGACGAGCTGGTCGAAGGCGATCCGCTCAGCCGCAAAGTGTATGAATCCTTCAGTAAATTCCGAAAAGAGGTTGGAGGCTGGGCGGAAATCTCCGAGAAAGTATATTACAATTTGATCGGTGGAATGGAATAGCCTTCCTATTTTTAGGGGGCAAATGCCTTTCGGAGCATTGCAGCGCGAAGGCGTCTTCGCTAAAAGGACAATCGGACGCGAGGCGTCCCGGCCGGAATGATAATCCAACGCGAGCCGTCCGCGCTAAAAATAAAATCTATAGCGCGAGCCGTCTCGCAGAACATCCTGCCCTCAGCTGGAGGCCTCGGGCTAATTGGTTAATCCGCGACAGGATGCCTTCGGTCTGGTTGGAAAAATTTGGAATGTTTCGGCCTGCCGCTAAGGATGAAATTGGGAGCCGTGTGAAAGCCTGGCGACTGTTTCAAAGCCTTTGCAAGGTGCTGACTCATGAGCGGCGATTGCCGAAATCCTCTTCACCGGGCGGATACGACGATTCACCAGCACCCGCCATTTCGGAATGGATGGCTCTATGTCGATCCGGCGGATTGCCGGGCCGAAAGGAATAAGCGATCCAGCCGTCCAATCAACATAGAGCCATTTTCATATCGACTCCCCTGACGGGCTCAAAATCCGAAACAGCATCATCTCATCCATGTCGGGAAAAGGTAGTCCCGTGCCTTTCGCCGAATTTGCCTCCGGGTTTTATCCATCAGCATCAATCCCCCAACACCCTGGCCGGAAGCCAGGTAGCCATTTCCGGGAAGGCGATCAGCATGCCCAGCACAAGAAGCTGGATCACAATAAATGGAATAATACCACGGTAAATGTGCGTTGTGGCCACATTCTTGGGCGCCACGCCTTTCAGATAAAACAGCGAAAAGCCGAACGGCGGTGTCAGGAATGATGTCTGCAGGTTCAATGCAATCAGAATGCCCAGCCAAAGTAGATCGACGCCCATGTGCTTGAAAATCGGCTCAACGACGGGGACGATAATAAACGTAATTTCGATGAAATCGATAAAAAAGCCGGCAATAAAAATTGCAACCATCACAATGGCCAAAAAGATGTGTGGGCCCATTTCCGCCTCCAGAATGAGGCGGGTCATCACGCGATCGCCGCCCATACCGCGAAAGACCAGACCGAACGCCGTGGCACCGACCAGAATGATAAATACCATGCACGTGAGGTAGGTAGTTTCCGTCATCACCGCTTTCAATGTGGGCAGATTGAGCCTGCCGCGGATCATGGTCAGGAGCCCGGCTCCGAACGCTCCCACCGCCGCAGCTTCGGTCGGGGATGCGATGCCGGCGAATATGGAGCCCAGCACGGCCACCATCAGCAGGATGGGAGGCAGAAACGCGCGGAGGATTTGCCGATACATGGCGCGGCCGCGGAATTTCTCCAGCTCTTTTTCCGGCATGGCCGGTGCACTCTGCGGCCGGGTGATCGCCACAAAGGCAATCCATAGCAAATAGAGAAACACCAAAAGCAGGCCCGGGATCACCGCCCCGATGAACATGTCACCGATGGACACATTCAGCACGCTGCCCAGCAGTACCAGTACAATGCTCGGCGGAATGATTTGCCCCAATGTGCCCGAAGCCGCAATGGTGCCGGTGGCCAGTTCGGGACTGTAGCCGCGTTTCAGCATCGTCGGCAGGGAAAGCAGCCCCATGGTCACCACCGTTGCTCCGACAATGCCGGTGGACGCCGCCAGCAAAGCCCCTACCACCACCACGGATATGGCCAAACCGCCGCGCAATTTGCCAAACAGCAATGCCATGGTCTCCAGCAATTCTTCCGCCAGTCCGGATTTTTCCAGCATCACCCCCATGTAGATGAACAGCGGCACAGCAATCAACACGTAATTGGTCATCACGCCCCAGATGCGCAAAGGCAAAAGATTGAAAAAGTCCAGGCCGAACGTCAGCAGGCCGAAAATCAGTGACACCCCACCGAGGGTGAATGCCACCGGAAAGCCCAGCATCAGCAAGATAAACAGTGAAAGAAACAGCAGTAGCGGCATCACATCATGCATCGGTTTGCTCCTGATTCGGATTCAGCCACTGTCGATAGGAACGGATGGCAAGCACCAGGCCCTGAAGGAACAGCAAAAAGAACCCTATCGGGATGGCGGCCTTCAGAATATAGCGCGCCGGCAGGCCGCCGGGATCGGGGGAGGTTTCTTTGATGAGAAATGAATTGATAACGAAATTTTTGGAAGACCAGATGACCAGTAATGCAAACGGCAGGAGGAAAAGCAAGCTGCCCCAAAAATTGATCATCGCTTTATGGCGGGGGGATAGGCGGGTGTAGAAGACATCAACCCGGACATGGCGATCATACTTGAGGGTGTATGCCGCGCCAATTAAAAAAATGATCGCAAACAAATGCCATTCCAGCTCCTGAATGGCGACCACGCTGTGCTTTAAAAAATACCGGGCGAAAACATCGTAACAAACCACCAGTACGAGCACCGTATTCAGCCAGGCCACTCCCTGACCGACTTTTTCGTTGAGCCAGTCAATGCCACGCAGCAACGCGTCTAAACGTTTCACCATCTCCCTCCGAACAAAACCGGTATCCGTGCGACGGTTGAAAAACAATCTATTCCGGAACAGCGTTTATTGGCTAAAATCGACTTTGGGAGCCTGTTGCGCTTCTGCCGCCGCTTCGAAATAAGCCTTTTCGCGGAAACCAAACATATTCGCGATCAACACGGTGGGAAACTGCCGCAGTTTTTGATTGTAATTACGGACCGCTTCATTAAACCGCCGCCGCTCCACCGCGATACGATTTTCCGTGCCCTCCAGTTGGGTTTGCAGTGCAATGAAATTTTGATTGGCTTTCAGATCAGGATAACGTTCAATCACCACCATCAATCGGCTCAGAGCGCTGGACAGTTGCCCCTGAGCCTGGGCAAACTGCTGCATCAGTTGCGGATTTTCCAGCAGACGCGCCGGATCGATCTGCACCTGGGTGGCTCTGGCGCGCGCGTTGATCACGGCCTCCAGGGTCTCGCGCTCATGCGCAGCATAGCCCTTCACCGTTTCCACCAGATTGGGGATTAAATCCGCCCGGCGCTGATATTGATTCTGCACCTGAGCCCAGGCGTTTTTGACCTCTTCTTCCATGCGAACCAATTCATTATACGTTCCAACCAGAGTCCGGTAGGTGATGAAAACAAAAAGAATGAAAATTCCAAGGAGAATGAGACCGATTTTGGTTCCTTTTTTCATGTTTTTCCTCCATCCAATTAGGGGGACTAAAGCTCATCCACAAAATTGGCGATTCGTTCAATTTCCCCAATATATTGCTCGAACAGGCTTAAAAGTTCCTCCTTATTGAGACGAACTTTTGCATCCAGAACTTTGAAAATATTTTCGAATATCGCCGCATTGCCATCAACCTGTTGAATGACCTTTCTGGCAACGTCGCGGCGGTTCGGTGGCACGGGCTGTTGTTGCAAAAACAACAACCCCTCAAACAGCGGCAAGAATGCTTTCATGCTACGGTATAAAAGTTCCTGAAGATCATCGCGATGGTCGCCATGGATAAGAAATCCTTCCCGCAAATGCAACAACTTTCCTTTAAATTCGCGCTCAAGTTGCAGGCGTATGTGATTGGCTTGAAATTCCAGGTCGTTCAAGACATCCTCTCCCCAGACCAGGCGATGGTGCAGTTTCATCGAGAGAAATTCAATCGGGAAGCTATCCAGTGAGCGTTCGATGTACGCTTTCGTCAGGATCAATGGCGCGGAAACCGCCTTCTTGCGCCATTTTTGCACCAGGGGGATGGCTTTTCGCAAATACTGCATGCCTTCAGGGGCGAGGATGATCAAAAAATTAATATCCGACTTGCGCGGGACATAATCACCGCGGGCTGCGCTTCCGTATAAAATAATCGCCTGGAGCTGTGCATGGAACGCGTCTTGCCAATCTTTGCTAAAAGGTTCAAAAACATCTTCCGGATTTTTAGGCACCCTGATCAAGATTGACT
>WFVT01000124.1 GCA_015491485.1 Candidatus Zhuqueibacterota bacterium | reverse complement strand
TCAGTACCTATTCCCCAAAGACACAAGCTGGAAGCTTGTGCTACAATATATCCGCGTTTGATCCATGTTCATCCGTGGCTGATAAAAATGCCATTGCCTGCTGCAATGGCAAACGTTGATGCTCCAAAAGAGTCGTATCATAAACAAAAAACTTCTGCGGTCTCTGCGCCCCTGCGAGAGAAAAAAATCTGAAATCTTTATTTTGTAACACGCCCCCTGTCTCTTTTCCAAAATCAATGATGCCCCCGGACTTTGAACAGAAAACACGGGACATTCAATTTGGTCTCAAAGCCCTTGATTTCGTCGCTGAAAACTACCATATTCCGCTTGTTGTTTTTAGCGCTTTGGCAGGCGTTCAAATGACGGAGAGAGGGAAACATGGATTCCGGGTTCAGGAGGGTGGTGCTCCTTGGCTGGGTGGGAACCATTTTATTCTTCGGCTGCCAGCAAAAGAAGCCCCCCCATCCCCAGCGGCACCGGTTGGTTCTGGAGCGGGTGCGCGATGTTACGGTGGTTCAGGTCTATGCCGATGATTTTAATGCGTTGCCGCTGCGGCAAAAAATGTTGGCCTATTATCTGTCACAGGCAGCCATTTCCGGTCGCGATATCAGCACAGAACAGACACACCGGCATGCTCTTGAAATCCGCGATCTGATGGAAGAAATTTTCCTGCATTCACAAACCATCCCTACCGAACTCCGGAGGCCACTCGCCGACTATACAAAATTACTCTGGATTCATTCATCCCATTATCACCATCGCACGTTCCAAAAAATTCTGCCGGAATTTACGTTTGATCAGTTGAAAACCGCCGCCCAAATGGCGCTGGAGCAGGGGGCGAACTTTTCTTTACAAAAAGGCGAAAACCTACTCACCAGACTGGAGCGATTGCGCGGCTCCATGTTCGATGCCCATGTTGAGACGTATTGCACGCGAAAAACCCCACCACCGGGAGAGGACCTACTGACGGCCAGCGCAAACAATCTGTATGAAAATGTCACCCTTGAGGAAGCCAATCAATTCCCGGAGCGATATCCCCTCAACTCGAAAATGATCAAGGTGGACGGCGTTATCGTTGAATTGCCCTATCGCTGCGGCAATGACACCATTCCGCCGGGGCTCTATGCCGCACCTTTGCGGAATGTGGTATTTTATTTGCGTAAAGCACTGCCTTATGCCGGCGAAGGGCAGCGCCGGGCGCTGACGCATCTTATCCAATATTTCGAAACCGGCGATCCTTCCTTTTTCAAAAAATATCTTATCGAATGGCTGCAGGATGACCCGGATATCGAGGCGATTTTGGGCTTTATTGAAGTGCATAAAGACGCGCGCGCCGTCAAAGGCGAATATGAGGGCCTGGTGTTCATGCGAGATTCAGCCGGATCGGAACTCGTGCAAAAGATCGCCGAACATGCCGCTTATTATGAAGCCCGCCTGCCCTGGGATGATCGTTTCAAGCGCGAGTGGATTGCCCCGCCGGTGGCAAACGCCGTTACCGTGTTGACCGCAACCGGGCACGCCGGTCCGATTCCGAGGGCCGGAATCCATTTGCCCGATATGGAAGAGCTCCGGCAAAATTACGGCAGCAAAAGTTTTTTGCTGACCAATATCATAGAAGCGCAGGAGGCGGTGCAGGGATCCATTGCCGCGAAAGAATTTTTAGCCACATCCGCCGAACGCAATGTGGTAAAGCAATTCGGCGGCAAAGCATCTCTGGTATTTGCTGCGATGCATGAGGTGTTGGGCCATGCTTCCGGACGTGCGGCTGCGTCCTTGAAAGCCGATCCATCGGCGTATTTGCAAGAATATTATGCCACGATTGAGGAAGCCCGCGCCGACCTGGTGGCGCTGTGGTGCCTGGCGGATTCGCAAACCGTGAAGGCAGGAATTCTTCCCGATCCGCGCATGATAGAGGCGATGTATCGCAAGTATGCCATGGGCGCTTTGGTGCAGTTGGCGCAGGTACCGGATGGGGATGTCCTGCAAGATGATCCCATGCGGGCCCGGCAGATGATTGTTCACTATATTGCTCAATCTACCGGAGCGGTCGAATGGCAGCAGCGCCGCGGAAAACATTATATCACCGTTCTGGATATCCAGCGAATGCGAGAAGGCATAGGGCAGTTGCTTGCCGAGCTGATGCGAATCAAAGCAGAAGGCGACTATGCTGCCGCCCGGCATTTGGTGGAGACATATGGAACCCGTTTTGAGCCTGCTTTGCGTGAGGAGGTTGTGAAACGCGCCAGAGCAATCGGCTACACCCATTGGATGGCCATCGTCAATCCCATGTTAAAACCGGTGGTCGATCCGGACACCGGGATAATCACCGACATCCAACTGGATTATCCCATGGATCTGGCGGCGCAAATGCTGGCGTACCGGCATCAGGCGGCGTCGGCTCCGAAACCCGCTGCAGAGCGAATTAGCGCGGATTGAATTTCCATGGAATTTTATCATCCAATTCCGGAGGGTTGAAAGGCAAATCCCAACAATGGCGTCATAGGTTCATAAAAGCAGGAGAGAGAACATGATCTTCATCGTGACGGTTGTGGCATACCTGGCGATTCTCGTTGCCATCAGTATCTATAAAAGCCGTTCGGTTAAAACCCAGGATGATTTCATGGTTGCGGGCCGAAAAGTCACCTGGTATTTTTTGGTAGGGACCCTGGTCTGCACCTGGATTGGTTCGGGGAGTTTGTTTGGTGGCGCCGGACGGGCTTTCCGTGAAGGCTTTTCGGCTTTGTGGATGAGCGCCGGTGCCTGGGTCGGTATCGCCATCGTCTATTTTCTGGCCGGTCGGGTGCGGAAGATTGCCCAATACACCGTGCCGGATATTCTGGAAACCCGCTACCATCCGGCAGCACGGGTGCTGGGGACCCTGGCCATTATTATCGCCTACCTGACCATAGCCAGTTATCAATTTATCGGCGGCGGCAGACTGCTGAGTTTGCTGTTCCCCGGACTGGACCCGGCCTATGGTCAGTTAATCATTTGTGGTCTGGTGGTGATTTATACCATCATGGCCGGCATGATGTCGATTGTCACTCTGGATGTCTTCAATGGCCTGATGATTATCGGCAGTATCCTGATCGCCGCACCGCTCACCCTGGCGCAAGCCGGCGGCTGGAGCGGCCTGACGGCCACGCTGCCGGAAACTCATTTCACCGTGTTTGGCCGTCTGGGGGTTCTGCCGGCGCTGGGCCTGTTTTTCCCGACGTTTCTTTTGTTACTGGGGGAAAGCAGCATGTATCAGAAGTTCTTTTCGGCCAAAGACGCTGCATCTGCGCGTAAGGCGGTGATCGGGATGATCATCGGTGTGGTCATCATCGAAACGCTCATTGATGCCACGGCGATTTTCGGGGCCGGTTTGTACTGGACGGATCCGGCATTTGGCGGCGGCACCGGTACGTTTACGCCGGAACAACAAAAGACAACGGAAACCATCCTTTTGCAATTGGCTCGCCACAACCTGCCCGTCATCGCCGGGTCTCTGCTTCTTGCCGGCGCCGTGGCGATTATTTTTTCCACCGCCAACACCTTTTTGATGGTGCCGTCCACCAACCTGGCCCGCGATATTTATCAGCGCTTTATCAATCCGCAAGTGAGTGAAAAAAACATCATCCTTTTTCAGCGCGTGATGATCATTCTGCTGGCAATCGTCGCCTATGTGGTGTCCTCGTTTTTCAAAAGCATTCTGGATATGGCGCTGTATGCTTACACCATGGTGGGTGCTGCGGTTACACCGGCGCTGTTAGCGGCGTTTTTGTGGAAACGCGTCACTCCCATGGCAGGCGTTTGGAGCATTGCTTCCGGAATGGTGGTTACCATTATTTTTGGCCTGCTCAATTCACTGGGGATTACGCACTGGGAATATGATTATATCATTTATCCGGCGGCCACGGCAAGCATTCTGTCACTGGTGATCGTCAGTCTGCTTTCGCCGCCACCGCCGCCCGAAAAGTGGCAGCCGTTTGTGGAAGAGGCGTAATTTGAAACGAAAACCCCCCCGGCATTCAACGGTGCCGGGGGTTTTTATGTTCGTCCCGTCATTCTCCCGCTTTTTCGTAACGGATCTCGGGTTTGTTAAAATCCAGGATCAGCGTCTCTCCACCGTGCATGATCCGCAGAACACCGCCGTCCCCCTGCAAATAAGGGCCGTCAAACAGGGGCGTTTCCGACAGGTCAACGGTGCGGCCGTTGAGCCAGCGCTGATCCGGAAAACGGAATCGCAGCGTATCGCCATCCAGGGTGATATATCGGACTTCGGTACGCGATTCCAGTGCCGAGAGATCAAGATGTGTGCCGCGTATGGCCGTTTTGAACGCTTTCCAGCTTGAAAACGCATCGGCCTCGAACGCCACGGTCACGTGCCCATTTTTCAAATGCGGACTGCGGAAGCGAAAGGCGGTCTTTTCCTCTCGCCAATGCCCCGGCTGGAACGGCCGCACCGCGATAAAGGTTTTTCCCCCTTGCGCAAATATCCATCCGCTCGAGTCCACCTCTCGCCGTGAAAGCGTCTTCGGAAAGTAATAATCCATGTGCCGGTAAGGAGTATTCGGTGCTAATGCATAAAGCACAATGATGGTGTTTTGGTGTTGGTATGTACGTTCATAGGGCGAACCGCCGGTCCATTTGTCTTCCTGGCTATAAGTGGTCTTTGATTTGATAATGTCCTGCACCAGAATTTTGACCGGTTCTGGAAAAAACATGGCCAGTTCCCGTGCGGAAAAATAGGGATGCAGCGAAAAAAGATTGTCACACCGTCCCTCATCGAGAAGATAGGTCACATCCCAGGTGTGCAGTTGGATGGGCTGCTGTAACCCGCCATCCACGCTTCCCAGAGAAAAATGCATCGACATGTAATTGGCCTTATACACGGGCGGATTCCGTTCGCGGCCGAAGCGTATGATGTTCCGTACGCGTTTGCGTTCCCGGGCGAAAAAGGGGCGCCGGCGATCGGTTGCAAGCCGCTGAATCACTGCAGGAACCCGGTAGGAGGACAGGGCGCAATATACCGTCAATCCAAACCAGGCTTCTTGCGGGAATTGACTTGCGCCAAAGTACAAATAGCCGATTCCGCGGGCGGGATCGCGCATGGGATCGAGTAGGTGCGCGTCATAGATCCGGCTATGACCGCCGGTATAAGCGCCGTCGAGATAATCGATGGCATAATCGGCGAGTAACCAGTGTAGCGCCATCTCAGCTTTTCGGCGCAAAAGCGAGTCTTCGGCAAAATCATAAAGCAGGCAAAGCGGCGCGATAAATTTATCCAGGTAATCCGGCGAATCGAATTCTCCCTGCCCCAGGGTGGTCACGGTTTGGAACCAGAAGTCGAGATACTCGCGAGCATCCCGGTAATTTTCTTGCGACGAACGGCCGTTCGCCCATTCGTTCGCCGGTAAATCGGGCCAGGTCTGTGCGGCCAGCAAAAGTGCCGTATGCCACATCACCCAGTGATTTTCCGTATCACCGCGGTAGGGTAGATATGTTTTCCACACGTGCCGCACTTTCCGATGGATGGCGTCGTCCCAATCGTGATAACCATAGAGATACGTACCCATCATCGGCAGCACGAAAAACATGTCCCCGCTCGGTGCATTCAGCAGAGCCCAAAAATTGCTGCGGGCCCGGGGCAAATCGCGGCGCAGAGCTAACCGTGCGCTGACCGCGGCAAATCCGCCTCCGGCCTCTTGCGACGCAATCTGCTCCAGAATCCGGCGGCGGCGTTCTTCAAAGGAGGACGATCGGGCTGTTATCGGAGCACTCAGCAAAAACAGAGCAATCAGTACCCTTAAAATGATGCGCTGCCTGGTTTGCATGCTCACCTCGGTGCCGGATGTATTTCAAGTTCCATGACCTGAGCCCCGGACAATCCAAACGGCTGCCACGTTCGGCCGCCGTCGGTGGAACGAAAGACGCCGTGATTCAAAGTGCCGATAAAGATCCATTCTGGATTTTCCGGGTGGACGGTAATGCAGCTCACGGGGATCTTTTGCAGTCCTGACTGACATTTTTGCCAGCTTTGGCCGTCGTTTTTCGAGATGAGAACACCCTGCGCAAAAGATGCCGCCAGCAGGGTGGATGGATGGCGCGGTAAAAAGATGATTTCATATACGGTGGCACCGGGAACAGAACCGGAACCTACCGGTTTCCATGAAAGCCCCCGATCATCAGAACGAAAAATTCCGTAATCCTCCGTACCGGCGAACAGAACGCGGGGGTCTCGCGGATGTTGAGCCACCGTCAGTACCGGTGCATTCAGCCCTTTTGCCCGGTCAAATGTTTTCCCGCCATCCCGGCTGAGAAAAAGCCCATCCTCTTCGCCAATAAAAATCCGATTCCGGTCGGTATGGTCGATATGGAGCGCATAAACAAACCGGGACCGCAGCATCCGCCAGGTCTCACCAAAATCATTGGAGCGGAATGCACCATAAGCCGTCCCGATATAAACCGTCTCTGGTGACTCGGGCAGTGCAACCATTTTAAGGACCTCAGTGATGCGCCAGCCGGTGGTCACGCGCCAGCGTTTCCCGAAATCTCGGCTGACCATCACGCCATTGCCGTTGGCGGTATAAATCAAACCGTTTTCCGCTTCGGGCAAAATCTCCAGATCGAACATGCGGATATTGGGGAAGGCGCGGTTTTGCCACTGCGGAGTTTGTGTGCCGCTGACGAATAGCCCGGAGCCGGGATTCGCCTGACCGACGACGTAACGTTTATTGCTCAAAACCGCGGCAAATAGCACGTACGACGACGTTTGCGCAAAAAGCGGCCCTTTCACCCATGGTATCGCCTGTCCAAACCCGAATATCAGCAGCCAGACCAGGGGCAGGAATCGGGGGGCCGGCCTGAGCCTGTTTTGAATCATCGTTTGTGCCTGATCTGCATATTTGCACATCGAGTTTTCGTTGCGGGAGATACTCGGTGGTTGTATTCTGAATGTCGTAATGGGCGGTGCTGTTGTCACCAGCCGAATGTAACATCCAGCCCTTATGAAATAAAGAAAAAAATAGCGGATGCGTGAAAGAGTAACGGCTTTTGAGAGCCCCAGAACGGCACCTGGATGCGTACCACGTTCAGATGATACAACTCTTCAATTTTGTGATCATTGATTGATGAAAAATTGCTGGATGCTTTTATCGCGGCCAATCGCAGTGCGACTCATTCGTTTTCATGGTTTTATATTGCCATGACTGCGAAGGCGGCAGACCCCTCGACGGTCTCTTCCCCGCCTGCTTTTTTTCGTGATCTTTGGGCAAATAGATTGGGTAATTAGCTGGAAGCTTGTGCTACAATAATCCATCCGCGTTTGATCCGCGTTCATCTGTGGCTGATAGAAGTGCAATTGCATGCTGCAATAGCAAATACGGATGCTACTGCGAAGTTGTATCATAAAGCGGATACTCATGCAGCAGAAAAAGACTCCTTGCGGATTTAAAATTTATTTATATATTGTAATATACCGGCCTGATTTCGTGAGGCTGCACATCTCCTGAGCCACTCATTCATTTAACGATCCTGTTTCGAAACCCTGAACAAATTCCCGCTTTGAAAGCAGGGAAAGGATCACTTCTTCTCTCTGGTCTCAGTGGGGTTGCCTGTCTCATGAAAAAAATTAAATCGAGATATAAAATAGAATACACAAAAAGGCCGGCTTTGATTGAAACCCAGTAAAATGGCAAGTGAATCAACAGACAGGGACAGAGTATGACGCAAGCACTACTGACTCGGAATAAAACCAAACGCAACCCGGGGGACATGCCCACATACAAATCGTATTCTTTGCACAATTATCGAAACATTCCTCAAATGCAGCGGCTTCCGGAAGAATTACTGTTTGATATTGATGTCGTGGCTCAGGTTTTCCCCTTCAAAGCCAACAGCTACGTGATCAATGAATTGATTCGTTGGGAAGATGTGCCGAACGACCCCATGTATAAACTGACCTTCCCGCAGCGAGACATGCTGCTCCCGCATCATTATGAACGGATTGCCAGTTTGCTCAAACGCAATGCGGATAAATCCGAAATCAATGAAGCCGTCAATCAAATCCGGATCGAACTCAATCCGCATCCCGCCGGGCAGATGGAATACAATGTTCCGCTGTTCAACGGAATGCGGCTCACCGGGCTTCAGCATAAATA
>WFVT01000123.1 GCA_015491485.1 Candidatus Zhuqueibacterota bacterium | reverse complement strand
GCTGAAACCGAGCCGTCCCGGGGCATGGAGTTGGACCCGGAAATATCCCGACGGATGGAGCGGCTTCTGGAAAAGCTGGCCGCCACGGCACTGGCGCCGCCGGCAAAATTTGTCCTGATTGGTGCGAAAATCGATTACATCGAGAAATTTTCCAGATTTGTGCTGGAAAACGCACCGATCCAAAAATTTCAGAGCCAGGTGTTTGAATATCTGGGAGTTGGAGAGCGCGAGGTCGGTGAGCAGCGTCTGGTGGTGGTGGGCGTATCAATGGAACAGCAATTCACCCAGCTTCTTGACAGTCTTGCGGATGGGTTTGCGGGGTATGCGCTGCTGATCGAGGCCAATTCGCGTGTCAATCTCGATTATGTCAGTTATTTGTATAATGCTTTGAAAAAGAAATATAAAAAGCCTTCAGCGATCGCACTGATCGAGTCGAAAGGGGTTCGCAATTTTTCGGTTGAAACTGTTCGCGATTTGATCGGCGCGGATCGGCTGGATTTAATTCAGAATGTGGACCTCGATGATCCAACCAGCATGTTGCAGTTTTTTCAGGCCATGCTGGCCGATCAGAACCTGAAGCGGTGGCAGGAACCAAACGAGGCATAAGCGCACCGAAAATTCGGATTTCACCTCGAGAGCAAGAGGATGGAAGGGCGACGCAAAATTTTGATTGCGGATCATTATGATTATGATATTCATGATTTGCGCAAAGATTTGATTGCGGAAGGCTACGAGGTTCGGATCGCCAAAACAGCCGGGGACGTGATTCCGTACGTGGAAAGCTTTCGCCCCGATCTCGTGTTGATCGAACCTCGCCTGCCCGATTTTGATCCCGCCGAGATGCTGCCCCGTCTTCGCGAAGCGGCAGCGCCGAAAATGATCCCCATTGTTTTTGCAAGCCATCCGCGCTCCATTGACGAGCGGCTGAGCTGGCTGGAACTGGATGTGGACGACTTTCTCTACAAACCCTATGAAGTAGAGGAAGTCCTGGCGCGTCTGGAAATCCTGATCAAGGAAGCTCAGAGTGTGCAGGACGCCGCTCAAATGAGTACCCCCGGGTTCAGCGGTTCGCTTTCGGAAATGGCGCTGGTGGATTTGTTGCAGACCCTGGAAGTCGGAAAAAAAACCGCCGTATTGAGCCTGCAAAAGGGCGGCCGCGAAGGCAGGGTATATGTCACACAGGGCGAGGTGGTGGATGCGGAACTGGATCACCTGGATGCCCGCACCGCCTTGCTGCGGATGTTTACCTGGAATGAGGGCCAATTTTCCGTTTCCATGATGGAACATGACCGGACGCGCAGCATTTTTGTGGATACCCCGGATCTGATATCCGAAGGGGTCACGCGGCTGTATCGCTGGGAACAGCTTTCCAAAGATCTCCCCTCGTTGCAATCGGTGGTCCTGAAAGCTCCGGACAAAACGGATGTTCAACTCACCCGGGATGAGCAGCACATCATGGAATTGATCGACGGGCGCAAACGCATGATTGATATTATTGAACAAAGTAAATTCGATGACATCAAAGCGCTGCGGCTGTTCAAAGGGCTGTTCGAAAAAGGTGCCGTGATGGAAGCGCCTTTGCAGAACATGGTCATGACCCCGGAATATCTGGAAAAATTCAAAGTTTTCCCTGAAAACGGCAATTCACGCGTCCAGGTCATGGAAGGGGTGTTTTCCGCCCTTTTTCGAAAACCGCAGACCGTGACTCTGCAGAATGACCGACGCCGGGTGGAACGCCGTCGGGGAGAACGGCGCAAGTACGACCGCCGGCGGGGATACGGACCATTGCCGCACCGCATCTGCCTGAATCGGAGTGAGCTTTTGCTTATCCGTGAAAAATTGCTGTCCGGAGTGAAACATCATAATTCCTCCGAAAAGACGTCGGGACAGGAATCTCCTGTGGTCAGTGAGGCGGTGCATGCGAATCGGTGAGATCGCGATTGTCGGTGCGAATGCAGAAGAAGAGCGTGCGTTTGTTCGGTCGATCGCCGATACGGTGGACGTGCAAAACGAACGGCTGACGTTCGGGCAGTACCATATCAATGATCAATTGTTGCTGCATCTGTACGGCATTTCACTGCATGAAGATGAAGACGCCATTTCATGGGATTTGATCTCCGCCAAACTCCTTGGATTTGTCGTCCTTTTTCGATGGGGGGATGTTGAATCCTTTCGCCGATGTCAAAAGCTGGTTGATACGCTGATCAATCGGTATGATGCTGTGGTGGTAGTGGCGGGACACACCGAAGGCCGAATTCCTCCCCTTCCGGCCGCATTCGATCTCGGGATTCCAATCGACAAGCACGGCTCGTTTATTTTCTGCAATGTCCACGACCCGGACAGTGTCCGAAAGGTGTTGATTGCTCTGGTGGATTTGATCCTCGATCAAATCAGCTGAAAAAGGAGCTTGACTCTATAAAGGCCACCGCCGTATTTTAAGGGGTGGCTTTTTTTGTATCCAGGTTTCCAATGAAGGGGCCAATGAACTGAACCCGCGATGCCGGGAAGGATTCAAAAGCGCCTGGGAATGGGAAAATCGGAAATTGCCGTCTGGGGGCTGTTTTGTCACAACTTTTGGGCTGGACCAATGCCGGTCGTATTTGGGTTCCGGAGATCCGAATACCCGGATTGGGTCAGCATGGCGTGTTGTAAAATGTCGCGAAACAGAACACATTGAAGGGTGCAGGAATTGAAACACAGGAGCAATTCATGAGCTTACAGGTATATGATTCGATTATGGATACCATCGGTCGGACGCCACTGGTCCGATTGAACAAAGTAACGCGGGGGATGAAAGCGCAGGTGATGGCGAAGGTGGAATATTTTAATCCGGGGGGCTCGGTTAAGGACCGTATCGCCAAATTTATCATCGAAGCGGCGGAACGTGAGGGCAAACTCAAAAAAGGCGGCACCATTGTGGAGGCGACGTCCGGAAACACCGGCGCCGGTCTCGCACTGATCGCGGCGGTTAAGGGTTATAAAGCGATTTTCACCATGCCCGACAAGATGAGTCAGGAGAAAATCCGGCTGCTAAAAGCCTATGGTGCGGATGTTATCGTGTGCCCCACGGCCGTGCCGCCGGATTCCCCGGAAAGCTATTACGAAGTGGCGAAAAAAATCGTGCGCGACACGCCGAACGCCATCCTCGCCAATCAGTATTTCAATCCGGAGAATCCGCAGGCCCATTACGTAACCACCGGCCCGGAAATTTGGGAGCAGACCGGAGGAAAAATTGATTATTTTGTCGCCGGCATTGGTACGGGCGGAACCATCAGCGGCACGGCGAAATTTCTCAAAGAAAAAAATCCAGAAATTAAAGTCATCGGCGCCGATCCGCAGGGCTCGATTCTGCGCGAATATTTTTACACCAAAAAATTGATTCCGGCCACGCCGTACAAAGTGGAAGGCGTCGGCGAAGACATCATTCCGGGCACGCTGGATTTCAGCGTGATCGATGAAATTTACACCATCGGCGACAAAGAGGCGTTTCAAACCGCCCGGCGCCTGGCACGGGAAGAGGGCCTGTTTGTGGGCGGTTCCGCCGGACTGGCGGCGGCCGTGGCGCTGCGTGTGGCAAAAACGTTGCCCGAAGACAAGGTCGTTGTGGTGCTGCTGCCGGATACCGGTGAACGCTATCTGTCCAAATTTTACAACGACGAGTGGATGCGCGAAAACCGCTTTCTGGAAATCGAACAGATCACCATTCGCGAAGTGCTGGAATCCAAACACAGCGATCTGGCGCCGCTGATTTCGGTGACGCCGGAAACGTCGGTGCGGGTGGCGTTCGACACCATGGAGACCAACAATATTTCACAGTTGCCGGTGATTGAAAATGGGCAGGCCGTCGGCAGCCTCGAGGAAAGCAACATGATGAGCCGGATTCTGGAAAACCAGGACCTGATCACCGCACCCGTACGCGAAATCATGGACCCCAGTTTTCCGATTCTGGAAATCGATGATACCATCGATCAGGCCAAAAAGGCGTTCAGCAAGAGCGCTCCGGCGATTCTCGTCCGAGACGGGGATCAACTGGTGGGCATCATCACAAAATCGGATCTGATCTCATTCATTGCCATGTAGCCGAAATGCGAAAATCAGCCGAACAGGAGATATGAACCATGGGATTTTCAACCGATGCGGTTCATGCCGGCCAGACCCCCGAACCGCGTACCGGCGCGGTGATTACGCCGCTGTTCCAGACTTCGACTTACGCGCAAAAGGGGCCCGGGGAACATACAGGATATGAATATGGCCGAACCCAAAATCCGACCCGTGAAGCTCTGGAACAAAATATCGCCGCCCTGGAAAGCGGAAAATATGGTTTTGCCTTTGCCAGCGGCATGGCGGCGATCAATACAGTGGCGCAACTGTTGAAAGCAGGTGATCACGTCATCGCCACGGAAAATGTTTACGGCGGTACGTACCGCTTTTTTACAAAAATCATGGAAAAGTTCGGCCTGCGCCTGTCGTGGGTGGATACCAGCGATCTGGAGGCTGTGCGCACGGCCTGGCGGCCGGAAACGCGGATGGTGTTCGTGGAAACGCCGACCAATCCGATGCTGGTGCTGTCCGATATCGAGCAAATTGCACGGCTGGCGCGCGAGCGTGATGCGCTGCTGGTGGTGGACAACACGTTTTTGAGCCCTTATTTCCAGCGTCCTCTGGAACTCGGCGCGGATCTGGTGTTGCACAGCACCACCAAATACCTGAACGGGCACAGTGACGTTGTCGGTGGAATCGTTGTCACCCGCCGGGAGGATCTCGCCGAACGGCTGGCATTTTTGCAAAATGCCGCCGGCGGTGTTCCCAGTCCTTTTGACTGCTGGCTGGTGCTGCGCGCCACTAAAACTCTGGCTCTGCGCATGCGCGCACACGCCGAAAACGCCTTGCGGATCGCTCAATATTTACATGACCACCCGAAAGTCGAGCGTGTGCTGTACCCGCATCTGCCTTCGCATCCGCAGCATGAACTGGCTTTGCGTCAACAAAAAACGCCGTATGGCGACTCCGGCTCCGGCGGCATGGTCACCTTTTTCGTGCCGGATTTTGCCACCGCTCAACATGTGATGCGCCGGCTCAAGCTGTTCATCGTCGCTGAAAGCCTCGGCGGCGTCGAAAGCCTGGCCTGCCATCCGGCGTCCATGACGCATGCCAGCGTTCCACCGGAGATGCGCGCGAAAATCGGCATTACCGACGGGCTTATCCGGCTGTCGGTGGGTGTCGAGGATGTGGACGATCTCATTGCCGATCTGGATCAGGCACTGCGAGAATGATCATGCTTCGATGGTGGTTGAGGGGAGGGCTGATTCTCTTTCTGTTGGTCACGACAGCAGCCGCACAGAACCGGTCTATCTGGCGAAATTTGTCGGTGGCTCCATTTAACATCTACCACCAGCCGGAAGATTCCCTCAATGCCGAAGCGGTCGCCCGTATCCTGCGCGAGGAATTTCCGCTGATTCGGTACGATTTGGATGTGGAGTTGGATACTCCGGTCGGCATTTTTATCGCCCCTTCGTATCAGAGCTATTTGCGGCTCACCGGAGGGGCGATCCCGCATTGGGGGGAAGCCGTTGCCGATCCCCAAAAACAGATCATCGTGCTGAAATCGCCGCGCTGGGCGCGGAGTTCGGGCACATTGAAAACCCTGGTGATGCACGAAGTGATGCACATTGTCCTCGGCCAAATGACCGATCACGCCCCGCTGCCGCGATGGTTCAATGAAGGAGTAGCGATCTATTTCTCCGGTGAACCGGGCTATCTCGAGGGCAGGATCATTTCGCGCGCGCAGGTGGCCAATCAGCTCATTCCTCTGGATGCCATCGATGCGGTGCTGACCTTTCAGCAGGGTAAGGCTCACCTGGCTTATTTTGAGAGTTTTCTGGCGGTCAGTTTTATGGTGGAGCAGTACGGGGAAAGCGCCATTCGCGAACTGCTCGAAACCGTGCGCCGGGTTCGCGATTTCCGGTATGCCTTCCAAAAGACATTCGGCCAACCCCTGCCCGCCTTTGAACGCGAGTGGCGATTTTATCTGGAAAAAAAATATCGCTGGAGCATCTTCCTGGAATTCGATACCCTTCTCTGGCTGGGGATCATCGTCCTGTTTTTATTGATTTTCATCATCATCCTCATCCGTAACCGGCGAACGATGGCGCGCTGGGAAGCCGAAGACTCCGGTTTGCCGCCTGCATCGGAATAAAATGACCGGCCCCCGCCATCGCCCTCCTGCAAGCAATTTTTCGAAAGACAAACTTGAAGTGCCGAGGTCAAGTCGATTACCGTACGGTTCGTTTGGCACGCTGGGCCGCCTCCGGTGGTTGCGCTTCGAGGGTCATCATCACCGCGATTTACGCCCGAAATCGCCGATCGTATGCCCGCTTGATCTCCGAAAATTGAGTTGATTCTATGGGTTATTTTCAGTAATTTGGACATCCCATGGTAAGCAAATTACGGCAAATCAAGCACCTGTTTGAGTATGCCGGGGTGCTGCTTCTGGCCCGGCTGGCGGCGTGGCTGCCGTTTCCGACGGTTCAAAAAATCGGTCGCGGTATTGGATGGCTGGCTTTTCATGGGGTGCGTATCCGGCGCCGGGTCACCATTGCCAATTTGCGGCGCGCATTTCCCGAAAAATCCGCCGCAGAAATTTTGGCACTGGCGGAATCCACCTACCGGCACTTTGGTATGATGATGTTGGAGACGCTGCGCCTGCTGACGATCCAGCCGGATGAAGCCCGCCGGTCGATCGAGGTGGTTGATACAGCGGCGATTGATGCGGCCCTGTCAGGCGGAAAGGGGGCGATTTTGTTAACCGGTCACATGGGAAACTGGGAGTACCTTGGCGCCTGGGTATCGAGCAGCGGCTATCCCACGGTTTTCATGTTTCAGGAACAGGCCAATCCGCATGTGAACCGGCTGATCCGGCAGTTCCGCGAGCGCATGGGCATGGAGGTGGTGCCGCGCGGCATGGCGTTGCGGAGCTATTTAAAGGCGCTGCGCAGCGGCCGGTTTGTGGCGGTGGTCGCCGATCAGGATGCCGGGCGCAACGGAATTTTTATTCCTTTTATGGGCCATTTGGCTTCCACCGCAACCGGCCCGGCGAGATTTGCCTTGAAAACAGGAGCGCCGTTGATCATGGCGGTTTCCTATCGTGAACCGGATGGCCGGCTGAAAGGCTGTTTTGAAAAGCTGGAAGTGGCCACCGAGGGCCTGGAAGACGCCGAAGCAATACAGCAAATCATGGAAGCTTACAACCGCAAACTGGAAGCCTGGATCCGAGCTTATCCGGATCAATGGTTCTGGATGCATCGACGATGGAAAACGCGTCCCGAAACGGAGCAGCCGAGCAAAGCCGTGACGGCGCCGTCCGAAATATCCTGATCGTGCAGACGGCATTCATCGGTGACGTGATTTTGACCGAGCCGCTGATTGCCAACACCCGGCTGCAATTTCCAGAGGCAGAAATTGATGTTTTGGTGATTCCTGCAACCGCCAATTTGCTGGAAACGCATCCGGATGTCCGCCGCGTGGTAGTGTATGATAAGCGCGGCCGGGACCGGGGCATTCGGGCGCTGTTCCGGTTGTTGCGTCTCATCCGCAGCCAACGGTATGACCTGGCGCTGGTGCCTCACCGCAGCCTGCGCAGCGCCATTCTGGTTTATGCGGCCGGTATCCCGAAACGCGTGGGGTTTGAAACCAGCGCCGGCAAATTCCTGTTGAATGTGCGCGTGCCTTACCGGGAAACCCATGAGGTGTGCCGCAATCTGGAACTTCTGGTGCCGTTCGGAACCCAGCCGGTATATCAGGTGCCCCGGGTGCACTGCACCGAAGCGGATCATGCGCGTGCTGCGTCGATTTTGGGAGAACGGCGGCGGGCATGTGTGGCGATTGCGCCGGGATCGGTATGGTTCACCAAACGCTGGCCGCTGGAACGGTTCGTCGAACTGGCGGCACGCCTGACTCAGGAGTTGGATGTTCAAATCGTGCTGATCGGCGGACCCAAGGATGCAGCGCTTGCGGAACCGTTTGAGAACACTCTGGGCGACCGGTGCACCAATTTGATGGGCCGGCTGACGCTCCGCGAGTCGGTGGCGGTGTTGCACCGCTGCCCGGTTGCCATCAGCAACGACAGCGCGCCGACGCACATGGCCGTGGCGGCGGGGTGCCGGGTCATCACGATTTTCGGCGCGACGGTGCCACGCTTCGGCTTTTATCCTTACGGATCCCGGCACCGGGTGATTGAAACGGAACAGAACCTGGATTGCCGGCCCTGTGGAATTCACGGCGGCAATCGCTGTCCCACCGGGACGTTTGAATGCATGCGATCGATTACGGTGGAGCAGGTATTCCAAGCCGCAAAGGAGCTTTTGGACGATGCCGCCTTCCCGGGGGCGGACACAAAAGAAAATCACACCGCGGGGCAGATATGAGTCGTGTGCTGGATATTCGCGAAGGCGTTGCGGCGGCGGATTTTGAACGGGTTTTGCATTCGCTCGAACAGGGCGGCGTCATCATCGGCCCCACGGATACCCTGTACGGGCTGCTGGGCGATGCTTTTGAAGAGAAAGCGGTGCGGCGGATTTTTGCCATCAAGCAGAGACCGGAGGGCATGCCGCTGCCTTTGATTTGCGCGGACATCGAGCAGGTGAAAGCGATCGCCGTGCTACCCGATGCGGCGCTGCCGTTGATTCAGGTTTATTGGCCGGGCCCATTGACCCTGGTGCTGAAAGCGCGCGATCACGTGCCGGATTTTTTACCCGCAGAAGACGGAACGCTGGCCGTTCGCGTCCCGGATCATGAGCTATGCCGCCGGTTCTCCGGCCGGCTGGGGCGTCCCATCACTGCCACCAGCGCGAATTTGAGCGGACAGCCTGCCGCGAACCGTATCGAAGCCATTGCCGAGGCGGTGCGAAATCAGGTGGATTGGGTGTTGCAAGCGGGACCGTTGCCGCACACCCAACCCTCAACCATCATCCGGTTCAACAACGGAAAAATCCGAATTTTGAGAGAGGGTGTCATTTCCAGAAAGGATATCGGGGAAAGTGTAGGAGAGCACAACATTGAGTAAGCAGGATCGAAAATATCAGGTGTTGTTTGTCTGTACCGGGAATACCTGCCGCAGCCCCATGGCTGCCGGTTTATTGAAAGCCAAGTTACCGCCGCATCTAAAAGACGAAGTGAACGTGGTCTCGGCGGGCACTCTGGGACTGGAAGGACAGCCCGCAACGCCCAATGCCGTTCAGGTAGCGGGCGAGCGCGGAGCCGATATCAGCGATCACGTTTCTCAGGGGGTCACTGAGGAATTAATTGCCGAATCTGATATTATCTTCTGCATGGCGCAGGAGCATCGCGATTACATTCTCGAGCGGTTTCCCGCCTACCGTGATAATGTTTTCCTCCTTCGGGATTTTGCTGCGAAAACCAAACTGGATGATCCGGATATTTTCGATCCCATTGGCAGCAGCATCGGAGTGTATCGGGAATGCATCCGGCTCATTGAATCCGAATTGGACCGCATTTTACCCTATCTGGTCGATCTCATCGAGCAACGCGATGTCCACCGCTAAACCGCAACCCGGCCGTATTTTGCTTATTCGCACGGACCGCATCGGCGATGTCATTTTGAGCACACCGGTTGCCGTTGCACTGAAAAAAGCCTTCCCGCAATGCCGGATTACCTTTCTGGTGCGCCGCGCCACTTTACCGGTGGTTGAAAATTGTCCTGCTGTGGATGATGCCGTGGCCATTGAAACGTGGATGCGCAACGGCCGGCTCCGGCTGCGTGCGCTGGTTGATTTTCTCAAACGAAACGAGTTCGATACGGCCGTGCATTTGTTCCCGAGACCAACAATCGCTCTGGCCGCCTTTCTCGCCCGAATCCCGCGCCGCATCGGTACCGGCTATCGCTATTATTCGATGCTGTTCAATCATCGCATTTATGAGCACCGCAAAACGGCGCGGCGCCATGAAGCCGAATACAACCTGCAACTGTTAACACCACTGGGGATCGAGGCTCCCGAAGTGGCTTTTGCTCTGACCGTCCCTGAAGCTGCAGAGCAAAACATCGAGCAGTGGCTGGAAAAGACCGGCGTCCATGCGGACGAGCCGTTGGTGGTAATGCATCCGGGGAGCGGGGGATCGGCACGCGATTGGCCGCCGGAACATTTTGCCGAATTGGCGCAGCGGCTGGCGGTCGAGCAGAAAGTGCGTATTGTCTTCACCGGCGGTCCTCACGAACAGGAGCTGGTGGATGCAATTATGAAACGCATGACCGTGAAACCCCTGCACCTGGTCGGCCGTTTAACTCTGCAGGAATTGGCTGCTCTATTGCGCCGTGCCGATGTATTTGTCGCCAACAGCACCGGACCGTTGCATCTGGCGGTTGCTCTGGGAACGGAAGTGGTGGCATTTTATCCTCCCATTCTTGCCTGCCGGCCGGAACGCTGGGGTCCGTATGGCCGCCGTGATGACGTGCTCATGAGTCAGCAGGAGGAATGTTTTCGCTGCCGCAAATCCGCCCGGCGATGGTGTGAATGCATGTACCGTATCCCGGTGCAGGCGGCGCTGGATAAAATTATTGAAAAATTGACCAAAAAGTATCCTGAACGTCCGAAAAAATAAGTAACTGCAATGCACACACTATCCCGGATAAAAAAGCGGTTGCAATTCCATCGCACTCGCCTCCGGCTCATCCGGTCGTTTTAAAATCCATACGGCGTTCAAGGACGGCGGCGTACGGGAGTCGCTGCAGGTTCCCCGGTTCATTGGGAGAGCGGAGAGACGACACCGGCACCGGAATGAAACTTCGCTATCATACAGGTGGAAGAACGCCGTATGCCCAAATCCATCGCGGGAAAACCGGATGATGATTGGAAGACAATCGTGAAAGGACAATATGTACCCGTTGAGAATTTTGCTTGTTTGGATGGTCTTATCTGGCTTACTGACCCCGGTTTCCATTCTCTGGGGGCAAAACAACCATAACCACGCTGCACCGGATACGGTGGGTTATCAGTGGACGATTCGTCCGGCGGAAGATCCGCCGGATTCCATACCACCACCGCTGCGAGTGGTGGAAAACCATGCTTTTCAGGTGGGCGAAAAACTGGAATATGTGATCCGTTACGGCCGCATCATTGCCGGGAATTCCAGTTTGAGCATTCCGGAAATGGTGTATTTTAACGGGCATCCCAGTTTCAAAATTGTTTCGCGCGCCTGGTCCAATAAATTCTTCAGCAAATTCTATAAGGTCGATGATTACAGCGAATCCATCGTGGACATGCGGGGAATATTCAGCTGGCGGTTCGAAAAACACCTTCGCGAAGGATCGTATAAAAAGGATCTGATCGCCGTCCATGACCAGATCAATCATGTGGCCTATATCGACTCCAGCGATACGCTAAAAATTCCGCCTTTTGTGCATGATATTTTATCCGCCATGTTTTTTATTCGAACCATGGAACTGGCGCCCGGCGATACGGTTTATCTCGATAATCAGGATAACGGCAAGGTGTATCCATTGAAAATTGTGATCCATCGGCGGGAAAAAGTGAAAGTCAAAGCCGGGACGTTCAATTGTCTGGTCGCGGAACCGTTTCTGCGGACGCCGGCGCTTTTCAAACAAAAAGGGCGGATTGTGGTGTTTCTGAGCGACGATCAGTATAAAATTCCAGTGCTGATGAATACCTATATTTATGTAAAAGGATTCAGCCTGGGGGCGGTAGTGAGTGAACTGGAACGGTATTCCGGTCTTCCCCCGCGAAAGAAACCGCCGGAGTGATGGTTCCCGGCATGATCTGGCGGATGCCCCTCCGACTTGCCTGAAGAAAATCTCGGGCGAATCCCACAAGAGGGCATGAAGACGGAAGTCAGCCTGCCGTATTTCCGGGCATTCGGATAAGCAGTGTTGACCGGAGAAGAGACTACAATAGAACGAAAGACAACGGGACATGCCATGTCGAAGTATCCGCAAATCGATCTGAGCGCCGTACGGCGGTATTCCATCCAGAAACGCTTCAGTAAAGTGCATCGGAATGCACTGGCGCGTCCGCACCGGGTGGGCGGCAGTTTTCGGGAGTTCATCGATTCCCTGTCCGATATCCTGATTGCGCATGATTTCCGGGAATTTGTGGATCGCATCGTTGCGGCTCGGCGGCGGAACAAGCCTTGCATTTTTATGATGGGTGCGCACGTCATCAAAGTGGGACTGACTCCCATTTTGGTGGATCTCATGGAGAACGGAATCATCACCTGTCTTGGCATGAACGGCGCCGGGATTATCCACGACACGGAACTGGCTCTGTTCGGCCAGACCTCGGAAGAAGTCGCCGAGGGACTGGCGGATGGCTCGTTTGGGATGGCGCTGGAAACCGGCCAGTTTTTGAATGCAGCGATCCGTGATGCGCATGAGCAGAAATGGGGGTTGGGTGAAGCCGTCGGCCGAAAGCTCGTAGAAGCACAGGCTCCGGGACTTGAGCACAGTATTCTGGCAACAGCCTACCGGCTGGATATCCCCGCGACGGTGCATGTGGCAGTTGGGACCGATATCATCCATCAGCATCCGGATGCTGACGGCGCGGCGATCGGCGATGCCAGCTTCCGGGACTTCAAGATTCTGGCGGCGCACGTTGCCGGAATCCATGACGGCGGCGTGGTGATCAACTTCGGCTCCAATGTGATCATGCCGGAGGTGTTTCTGAAAGCGCTGACGGTGGCGCGCAATATTCATGGCACCATAAAAGATTTTTATACCGCCAATTTCGATATGTTTCATCACTACCGGCCCCGCGTCAACGTGGTGCAGAGACCTACCCTGCTGGGCGGCAAGGGATACAATTTTGTGGGACATCATGAAATCATGTTGCCGCTGTTAGCGGCAGCCGTCAAAGAAAAGCTGGCGGCGGAGAACGGTTGATGTCATGTATCCGCCCGGCGAAGGACTGAATGTTTCCCGAGGACGCCCCGAATGCTTTTGCCATATTCTGCTTGACTGCCGACAGAGGGAATTGTAATTTGGGGCAATTCCACCATGCCTATCGCCGAAAGCTGAGAAAACATGCCTACACAAGTCCCGGTGTATCTTCAACCATGATCCGATAGGGGAAACATGACCACACGATTGGTGTCCTGTTCGGTTTCGTTGCCTGAAGCCCTTGCCCGTACGTTGATTACGGCCGGCCAGCAGGATTTGTCTCGTTTTGCTGTTTTGCTGCCGACTCAGCGGCTGCAAAACTACGTTCGCCTTGCACTGGCCACTGAACTCACGGGATGCATCCCGCCTCAAATGTATTCTCTGTCCGAATTTGTCTCGAGGTTGCCGGTCGCCGACGGCCGCCGGAAAATCACCGTTGAAGAACAGCGGCTCATCCTCAACGCCCTGTTGCTCGAGCGCGAATATCGGTTTTTGCGCCCCGGCATGGAGAGCGACCTGGCGCGGTTCTTCCGGGAAATCGTGGAATCCGACTTGCGCGAACAGGTTTTCCCCCGCCTGCAGGAGCTATTGCTCCAGGATGCATACCGCAGCGATGAGCACCTGCAGCAATTGCAGCAGCATGTAGAAGAGTGGGCCGATCTGTATGAGAACTACATGGAATTTCTGGATAAATTTGAACTCACCGATGAAGCGCTGGATTTTGCCGATCGTGTGCGGGCTGCAACCGCATCGGAGCCTTCCGCCATTTTTGATTTTTTTGACCAGCTTATCGTGGCAGGGTTTTCCGATGCCAACCCGGTGCAAATGCGCCTGTTCCAAACCCTGGCACGGTTGCCCAATGTGATGTTTTGGGTGCACGCCGATCCGGTCGCCGTGGAGGCTGCGACCGCGGAGACCATTCCGACCCATCCCTACGCAGTACTGCACCGATTCCTGAAAATGCTGAATATCAACCGGTTCGAGGATCATAGGGAGGCGCCGATGCCGCTGCAGGCGCCGGTTATACGATCCGCGTTCGGGCTTCCCACAGGGGAAGAAGCCGTTGCAAGCACGCCGGAGGTTCATATCCATCGCGCCCTGACGCTCATTGATGAAGTGAAAGGGGCTGCGGTGCTGGTTCGCGATCTCGTTCTGAAACACCAAATCGCGCCCGAGAAAATCGTGGTAGCCGTCTCGGACGAAGCTCAATACGCCAGACTGGTCTGGACGGTTTTTGAAACGGCGGATATCCCCATCAATTTCGCTGTCGGTATCCCTTTTGATGAGACCCAGGTGGGGCAGTGGATCCGGTTGTTTCTGGAATTGGCCCGGCATGATTACCGCAATCAGGACATGCTCAGCCTGTTTTCCATACCCATCTGTAAGCACTGGCTGAGTATTGCCGGCATCGCAGCCGAGCCGGCCCAACTGCAGGACCGGCTGCAACGGCTCATCGTTAATTTTGATATTGCCGCCGGATTTGCAGCTTATCACGATGCGGTTCGCGAAACTCCAGACGGTGATCCCGAGCTATCGCGCTTTTTGGAACTTTTGCAGACCACCCTGGCGCCGCTGGCCTCTGATGATACAAAGACCTATCGGGAATGGGGCGAAGCCCTGTGGCAGTTCAGCGAGTCGCTGCGCCTGCTGGAGATTTTTGCCTGGAACAGCGACGATCCATACAACCTCAATATGCGCGCCCTGCGACAGTGGTTCGGTTTTTTAAAGAGCTTGATCCGTACCGGAGACATCCTGCAAGAAAATTTGCCTTTGCATGAGCTTCATGCGCTGTTGATGCAAAATATCTTTCGGAAAAAGGTGCGCCCGGCAGGCGAGCCGTTCGTTGGCGTGCAGATTGTCGGGTTGATGGAAACCCGCAGTATCCCTGCCGAAGCGGTGATCGTTCTGGGCAATGTGGAAGGTAGCCTGCCGAAATTGACCGAACGGGAACTGTTTATCGGCGAAGCCTTCCGCCGGCGGCTGAGTCTGCCGACCTTGCAGCATCAGGAACAATTGCAGGATCAGTGGTTTTACCAGCTCATGGCGGCCACGCCGCGGGTGCATCTATTCTGGCATGAATATGTCGATGAGTCGCCGCGCGTGAAATCGCGGTATTTGCAGCGGCTGGAACTCGGGGCGAAGATGCTTTCCGTCGGCCTGTCGGAATCGGTCGTGCATGGCCGGGCGTTGCCGGGCGATTTTCTCCACCCTGATTGGGAGAAAGAATGGCCTGACGACCTGCGAAAGGACTATCAAATCCTCCGGCAACGCATTGCCGACCGCCGCGATGAACGTGGCCGTTATTCAGGCGACCGGCGGAATGTGTTGGTTCAGCTTTCGGCGCATTCGCTGAAAGATTTGCTGCACTGTCCCTATCGCTTTTTGCTCAGCCGGCTTGGTGTCGAGCACGAAACGCTTCCCGAATCGGATGCAGATTCCAGACAGTTCGGGCAGTGGCTGCATCAGGTGTTGTTCTATTTTTTCCGAGGCCTGGATGACCCGAGCCTGGCCGGAGCCGATCCCGACTTATATCAGCCATGGACCGAAGCCATTGACAGGCTGAATCATGAACAGGCGCTTGACCGGCTACGGCGATTGAGTGCGGTTTTGCGGGGAAAACTACGCGGCAAACCGGAGAGCTATTTTCAGGTGATGCACTCGATCTGGCCCTGGCTGGTGAAAAAAGAACGGGAACGCGAGCCCTGGGATTTTGATCCCCTGGACTTTGAACGTGAATTGGCGGTGCAATGGCAGGGAGACGGCCTGGCGGAGGAACCGGCGGTGATGCCCGTTCGGTTTCGCATGCGGATCGACCGTTTGGTTCGCTCCGGATCACAAATCAACATCGTGGACTACAAAACCCGGCTGCCTGATGTCTCTAAACGCGCGTTTCGTGAAGGTCTCGATCCGCAATTGCCGCTGTATTATTATGGGCTGATCCAGCAAGGCACGCACGGGGAGTTTGTCGGTGAATATGTCGGTCTGTTGGACCGGGATTGTGAGCGATACGGCAAAAGCAGCCGAAAAGATTCAAATGCCCCCCTGGATGAGGCCTGGCCGGAGGTGGCAAAACGATTGAATCGACGGCTTACAGAACTGCTTGTGGAACACCGCCCGTTCGAACCTCTGGACGGGGCGCTGTGCAAATACTGCGATTTCGTCGATATTTGCCGGCGGAATGAAGTGGACTATGAAGTGCGGAAGTTGGATGAAGCAGCGCCATCGGAATCGGACGGATAGAGGCGGAACATCGCCGAGATTGCTATGCCAGGGCCGGAGAGGGATGGCGAGAAATTCTCATGACGGATACCTTCGTGCCCCCGGCTGTTGATGTCTGCTCGTATTTGCTATGAATCCGTCAATCCAGGTTGATGATCAGGGCGAGAAGAGCGGCTCGCCGGGCGTCGCGGGAGAAGGCGTGCTCGCTGAAAGTTCAATCTAATGCGAGGCGTCCCGGCCCTCGGCCGGAGGCCCCGGGTTCATTGGAGAAATTTCGGGGTTTTCAGCCTGCCGGTAAGGATAACATGGGGAATTGAGTGGAAACCTTACAGCAGGTTCCAAGCCTTTGCAAGGAGCAGAATCCTGCGATGCTAT
>WFVT01000122.1 GCA_015491485.1 Candidatus Zhuqueibacterota bacterium | reverse complement strand
GATGAACGCGGATCAAACGCGGATGAAATTGTAGCACAAGCTTCCAGCTTGTGTCTGTGGGGAATAGGCACTGACTTATAACTTGTCTCGAATTATTGCGGATAAAATATGGATACTTATTCCGTCATTGCGAGGAGCGGAGCGACGACGCAATCTCATCATCAAAAGAAAAGCGGGGTTAATTATATGCTCTCGCAGAGGCGCAGAGCGCGCTGAGCAAAGCATTTCACGCGAAGCCGCAAAGGCGCACAGGAAAGCCCCGGCCAAGGCTTGTAGTCCAGCGCAGTTAACTCTGGCAGGGTTGGGAACCCTGCCAGAGTTAAACTTTCACCAAAAGGGAAAGTGCGGCTGGAAACGCATTTCACGCCGGAAGTCGCCTCCCTTCCTGTCTCTCACAGGAGCGCATCATTTGTTTCAGTAAATTATACCAATGAAACATTTTTGTCCCAAAAGGCTTGACAATCACTCAGCCCCATGATAGATTCTCAAAAAATGTTTCATTTCTCTCCCAAATCGGAAAATTTGTTTCGCACTTCACCGATAGAATGCAACCTTGAATTTGCGCCCTGCCAACGTCGATTATACACAATCTGAATTCGAATAAATTTCAAACCCGGCCGGTTCCCGTGGACCGTGTGCGGAATGACATCCCGCAGTGCGAAATCGCGAGGTGCTTTCCTTCGTCGCCTCCCGCGGTGTAGCACCATGCCCTGAAGGTGAATGATGCACCCTTTTCCCCGCCCGCAACGGCTCCGGGATGCCGGCTATCAACGGGAACAGCCGCCCCACCGGCAAATGTCATTCGGGCTGAAATCCGGCCCGGTGGGTTTCCTTTGGCCCACAATATACTCGAGCAATACTGCTTCCAATAAACCAATTTGCAATGAAAGTATCGCTGAAAGGAGGTGAGAGGCAACATAGGTTTTCTGAAGCCGGGCGGAAAGGTGACACAAACGGCCAAATAACTGGGGCTCTGAATCACCTTTTCGCCCTTACTTCCTTTACCAGAAGGAACTGAGGGCCTTGAGAAAATTGGGAGGTTAAGGTAATGCTACGTAAAATACTTTTACTGACCACCGTGGGATTGTTGATTCTCCCACTCACTGTATTCAGTCAGCAGGGCACGGTAATTAAAGGAAAGGTCAGCGATGAAGAAGGCAATCCGTTGCCCGGCGCCAATGTGATTATCGAAGGCACCACGTATGGCGCAGCCTCGGATGCAAGCGGTAACTATGAATTCCGTGTGCCGGCGGATTTCGCCCGGGGCCAGGAGGTGCAGCTCGTGGCCAAGTTTATTGGCTACAAAACCGCCACGGCGACGATTCGCCTCACTCCCGGTGAAATTGTTCAGGATTTCAAGATGGAGGTGGACGTCATCGGCCTGGAAGAAATCGTGGTGGTGGGATATGGTACCGCCCGAAAGGAAGAGCTCACCGGCTCCATCAAAGTGGTGCGTTCTGAAAAAATGGAACAGCTTCCCACTTCCTCTTTTCAGGATGTATTGCAGGGAACTCCGGGCATGCAGGTGGTTGCCAATGACGGCGCTCCCGGGGCCGGTATTTCGGTTCGCGTGCGTGGCATCGGCTCGATTTCGGCATCCAACGAGCCGCTGTATGTGATCGACGGGATTCCGGTGATTTCGGGCAGTGTATCGTTCACCGACTTCGGCAACGGCGGGCGCAGCTCCAATGTACTGGCGGCAATCAACCCGAACGATATCGAAAGCATTGTCATCGCCAAAGATGCGGCATCCACGGCGATTTACGGATCCCGCGGCGCCAACGGAGTGGTATTCATCACCACCAAAGGCGGCGTTGCAGGAAGCTCGATTCAATGGGCTCAGGGGCCCAAACTGGAGGCCAAATTTCAGCGTGGCTATTCCAGTTTTGCTTTTCCGAATCTGCTTCAGGGCCTTAACGCACAGCAATACAAAGAGCTGTTTATCGAAGGCTATGTCAATTCAGGGCGGCTGACTGCAGCGGAAGCGGAGGAGCGGTTCCAGAAACTGTACCCCGAAGCGGATCGGACCAACACGATCTGGCTGGACGAGATCACGCACACCGGCATCACTGACCAGCTCGATCTCAGTGCCCAGGGCGGCGGCGACCGGTTTACCTATTACGTTTCGTCGAGCTACTTCAACCAGCAGGGTGTCATCATCAACAATTTCTTCCGGCGGTATTCTTCACGGATCAACCTGACCGCCAATCTGACCAACCGGATCAAAATCGCCAACAATCTCAACCTGTCATATTTCAAACAGCGGGGCATCACCGACGGCACGCGCTGGCAATCGCCGATGTACAACGCCTATTTGCTGGCGCCGGTGATTCCGGTGTTTGATGAACAGGGGCAGTATTACGCGAAACACAAATCATTTTTCATGGGCGGCAACAATCCGGTAGGCCATTTAAATGAAGACAAGCGCGAGCTGGAACAGACCCGGATCATCGACAACTTTTTATTCACCTACAATATCGCCCGTGGATTGAATTTTCAGGCGACGTTCAGTTTTGATATTTTGAATGTGGACGAGTACCTGTATGTCAATCCACGTTATGGCGACGGCCGGAATGTGGGCGGTGCCGCCAACGAATCGCGTACGGATATCATCAACTGGCAAATCAACCAGACACTCAACTACAACCGCACCTTCGGGCGGGCGCATAATGTGGATTTGCTGTTGGGCTTTGAGCAACAGAAGTTGAACACCGACAACGTGGAAGATGCCGGAGAGGGTTTTCCGCATCCCTCTTTAAAAACTCTGGCCAGTGCTGCTAACCCGACCCTGGCCGTAAGTCTGCGCAGTGAGTCGGCGTTTCAATCGATATTTTCTCGCGCCAATTACAACTACAAAAACAAATATTTCGTCTCAGCCTCGTTCCGCCGCGATGGATCGTCCCGTTTTGGTCCGGAACGCCGTTGGGGGAATTTCTGGTCATTTGGTCTCGGATACACCCTGACCGAAGAAAAATGGTTTACCGACCGAGTGAAGTTTTTCGATTATTTGAAGCTGAGAGCCAGTTACGGCGAAACCGGAAATGCTGAAATCGGTAATTTCCCCTGGGCCGGTTTGTACGGCTTCAACCGGGAATATGATGGTCAGCCCGGAGCCGCACCGTCGCAAATCGGCAATCCGTTCCTCACCTGGGAAAAGCAGCAAAATTTCAACATCGGGGTGGATTTTGCTTTCTGGGACAACCGCATTACCGGTACCATCGAGCGCTACATCCGCGATTCGAAAGACCTGCTGCTGGACCGCCCGCTCTCGCTCACAACCGGTTTCCGTGAGGTGACGCAAAATGTGGGCGACATGCGGAACTCCGGTTGGGAGTTTTCATTCGATGCGGAACTCCTTCGTAAAAAAGACACCCGGCTGGCGGTGAATTTCAACATCACCACTCTGAATAACGTGATCACCCGGCTTCCGGAGCCGCTGCAAGTCGGCAATTTCCGGCGCGAAGAGGGCCGCGATTTTTATGAATACTGGCTGTTTGGTTGGGCTGGGGTAGATCCCGAAAACGGCGATCCGCTGTGGTACACCGATTCCACCAAAACCAAAACGACCAACAAAATCGGCGAAGCCGAACGATTTTATGACGGCAAAAGCGCCATCCCGGACTTTTTCGGCAGTTTCGGATTCACGGCGCGGTACCGCAGGTTCACCCTCGATGCTCAGTTCAACTATCAGTTTGGCAATTACCTTTACTACAACCCGGGCTGGGTGATTCATGGCGACGGCCGTTTTACGCCGCGCAGCACCTCGCGGTTTGCGTTCGAGAATCGCTGGCGTAAGCCGGGCGATAAAGCCCTGTTCCCGAAATTCATGTGGGGCGGCAACAAATCGTCCAATGTGCGCAATAGTTCCCGCTATTTGTACAAAGGCGACTTTATCCGGCTCAAATCGTTGCGAGTGGCTTACCGATTCCCGGACATCTACGCGTTCCGTGTCGGCGCCAAATCGCTGGAGGCTTATATTTATCTGTATAATTTCTTCACCTGGGTCGCCGATCAATATCTGCACTTCGATCCTGAACAGGCCCCGGATGGTATTTACAATACCGTCACCCCGATCAGCAAGACGTTTACCTTCGGCATCAATGTCGGCCTGTAAGATAACTTAGTCGCTTAACCTTTTTAGATCGAGGAGCAATCATGAAGATACTGAAATCATTAAAAATAGCCGTGCTATCGGTTTTCATGGCCCTGATGGTCTTTTTGGCGGGCTGTGAAAAAAACCTGTTGGACCTGACTCCCCATCAGAGTGTGTCTGATGAAGAGTTTTTGAAAACCCTGTCCGATTTTAAGGCGGCGATCATCGGAGTGTACGATCAGCTTTCCATTCCCGACTGGTACGGCCGCTATATGTTGCTGGTGCCCGACGTCATGGGCGAGGATGTGAAGCAAAACGCTCAGGCCAATCGCGCCAAGGAGTGGGCGGAATACAACGGTTCCACCACAACGACCCACCGGATCGACCGAGAATTCTGGGCGGAAATTTATGAAGGCATCCACATGGTCAACCGGATCATCAATGCGGATTTTGAGCCTTCCGACGCCGTCCGCGACGAATATAATCAGATTCTGGGCGAAGCCTATGCCATCCGCGGCCTGGCATATTTTGATCTGGTGCGGCTTTTCGCACAGCACTATACCTTTACCCCGGATGCCTCTCACCCGGGAGTGCCCATCGTGCTGGAGTTCGATATCAATCAGAAACCGGCGCGCAACACCGTCAAAGAAGTGTATGATCAAATCATTTCTGATTTTCAAAAAGGCATCTCGCTGATGACCATCGATCCGCCCAACGCTGGCCGCATGTCCAAAGAGGCGGCGCAGGCGCTGCTTTCGCGGGTGTATCTGTACAAGGAAGACTGGGCCAAGGCGGAAGAATTGGCCACGGCGGTCATCAACAGCGGCAAGTACACGCTGGTCTCACGGGACCAGTACCTCAACATGTTTTTCCCGGGACTGTCTTCGGAAGCCATTTTTGAAATGGTGTACACCGTGGCGGACAACCCGGGCTCGAACCATCTGGGCGGGATGTACAAAAGCACCGGCTACGGCGATTATCTCCCCTCCAATGATCTAATCAGTATGATCGACGACAACGATATTCGCAAAGGATTGTTCATAGTCGATCCAGAACTGCCGGGCGGCAAATGGGGGAATTTGCGCGTGAATAAATATCCCAGTTCCGGCGCCGAAATCGCCACCGATAACCTGCCGGTTATTCGCCTGTCCGAAGTCTATCTGATCCGCGCCGAAGCCCGGGCGCATCTGGGCAATGAAGCGGGTGCCATCGAAGACCTCATGACGATCCGGCGCCGCGCCTGGCCCGATGCACCGGATGTGACCGCAACCGGCCAGGATTTGCTGGAAGAAATTTATAAAGAACGCCGTATCGAGCTGTGCTTTGAAGGCCACCGAATTTTCGATATCACCCGGCAGAAGAAAGACCTGGTTCGGGTGGACTGCACGGCGCCGGTCTGTACCGTGCCCTATCCAAATGACCTGTTCATTTTACCCATCCCCTTTGAGGAAGTCAATGTGAATCCGAACATCACCCAAAATCCGGGTTACTGATTTCGGGACCTCTTCTTCTTTTCTCCGCACGGAGCCCTTTCCCCTTTTCGGGAAAGGGCTCTGTATTTTTAAGGAAGAACGGTGATTCGTCCTGCCGGACTTGTCTCCCGCACTTCTGAAATTTAACTTGCAACCATACCGTCCTGCTCGCCGTTAGATAAAAACAGAATATCGTTAACAACAACCAGAGCCGCACCACCTTTTCCACAAAATCATTGCATCCGAATCCGATCGGCGTTGAACCGCCTGATCGTTTACCATTTGGGAGCAAATCATGGAAATCCCTCTGCTTCGCGACATTGTGATTTTATTTGGATTGTCGATTGCCGTGCTGTATCTTTGCCACCGACTGAGGGTGCCTGCCATTGTCGGCTATTTGCTTACCGGCATCGTGCTCGGTCCTTACGGGTTGGGCATGATTCAGGCCGTCCATGAAGTGGAAATTTTTGCAGAAATCGGTGTGGTGTTGCTGCTGTTCACCATTGGCATCGAATTTTCACTGGAGCGGCTGCTGCAAATCAAAAAGGCGGTGTTGGTTGGCGGCACCTTGCAGGTGGGATTGACATCGCTGGTGGGTTTTTGGCTGGCATGGCACTTCGGTGTGGCCCGCGATGCGGGTGAGGCGGTGTTTATCGGCTTTTTGATGGCCCTGAGCAGTACAGCCATTGTCTTGAAAATGTTGCAGGAGCGCGCCGAAATCGATAGTCCGCACGGCCGGACGGCCCTGGGCATCCTGATTTTTCAAGATATTGCCATCGTGCCCATGATTTTGATCACGCCGCTGCTCGCCGGGGTCACAGGGCAACAAGACCATTCGATCCTATCCCTGCTCCTGAAAAGCGCCGGCATAATCGCTCTGGTGATGGTCGCGGCCAAATGGGCGGTGCCGTATCTGCTGCATCAGATTGCCCGCACCCGCAACCACGAGTTGTTTTTGCTTGCGGTAGTGGTGATCTGCTTCGGGGTGGCATGGCTCACCAGTGCCGCCGGCCTTTCGCTGGCGCTCGGGGCTTTTCTGGCAGGATTGATTATATCAGAGTCCGAATACAGTCACCATGCCCTGGGCAATATCCTGCCCTTCAAAGATGTGTTCACCACCTTCTTTTTCGTATCCATCGGCATGATGCTGAACATTTCGTTTTTATGGCAGCAGTTGGGCATCATTCTGGCGCTCGTGGTTCTGGCACTCCTCTTGAAAATCGTCATTGGTGCCGTGATACCACTGATCCTGGGCTTCCCGCTCCGTGTGGGAATTCTGGTTGGCTTCGCCCTCAGCCAGATCGGCGAATTTTCATTCATTCTTTCACGGGTGGGTCTGGAAAACGGTCTTCTGTCTGGAGATATCAATCAGCGCTTTTTGGCTGTGACCATTTTAAGCATGGCTTCCACACCGTTTATGTTGCTCCTGGCACCGCATGCGGCCAATGCCGTCCAGCGGTTGCCGCTGCCGCAATGGATGCGCACCGGCATCAAGCCGCCCGCAGAAGAACGGCCGGTCAAGCTTGAAGACCATCTGGTGATCATCGGTTTCGGCATCAATGGCCGTAATGTGGCGCGCGCCGCCCGGGAAGCGGGCATTCCGTATGTCATCATTGAAATGAATCCGGAAACCGTGCGCAGCGAGCAAGCCCGCGGCGAACCGATTTTTTACGGAGATGCCACCCGCGAAACCACACTCAAGCATGCCCGGCTCGAAGCGGCCCGGGTGGTGGTGATCGCCATCAATGATCCAACCGCAACGCGCCGGATCACTGAGGCCGCCCGCCGCCTGAATCCAAAGGCCCATTTGATCGTCCGCACCCGCTATGTTCAGGAAGTGCAGCCGCTGTACGAATTGGGAGCCAACGAAGTCATCCCGGAAGAGTTTGAAACTTCCGTGGAAATATTTGCGCGCGTGCTGCACAAATTTTACATCCCGCGGGATCAGATCGAGGCACTGGTCGCCAGAGTGCGTGCGGATGGATACGAGATGTTCCGCAGCCTGACGCCGGCGGCCGAGTCGGTTTCGCGGGTCAAGGTTCACTTCCCGGACATGGACATCAGCGCCTTTCGGCTGCATGCGGATTCACCGTTTGTCGGGCGCACCCTGGCGGGGATCGATTTGCGGCGGAAGTTCGGAATCTCGGTCGTGGCGATTGAGCGCGATTCTCAGATCATCACCAATCCCGATGCGGAGATGGTTTTGAAAGCCGGTGATATTCTGTATATCCTGGGACCGCCGCAAAAGGTAGCAGAAGCGATGGCGGGGTTTGTGCGAACGCAGAACGCGTAAACCAGATATTTGATCTGTAATAGACAACACGGCTGCTCGTGCAGAGTTGTATCATACAATAAGAAAAAAACGCTGCGGCTTTAGATCTTCTGCGAGAAAAACAACATCGAACACGGAGGACGCGGATGGTCGGGGATACAGATTGCATAACAAGCTGGAAGCTTGTGCTACAATATATCCGCGTTTGATCCGTGTGCATCCGTGGCTGCGGTACAAAGGTCCCCCGGCACTTCGAAAGTGCTAGGGACGTGAAAGGCTATTTTCCCTCCCCGCCTTTGATTTGCTCTTTTGCGGCTTTGCGCGGGCCATTTTTCCCGGCATTCTCGGCGTCTCGACG
>WFVT01000121.1 GCA_015491485.1 Candidatus Zhuqueibacterota bacterium | reverse complement strand
ATACCACAGATGCGAACGACGACGTCTGCCCCGGCGGCTAAACAGCGCCGGCAATACAAAAAATAACAAAAAGGGCAAAAGACGAATAATGGGATCTATTTCGTCTTCGCGCGCCCGGCGCTGGCGAAGCGGCCGGGAAGGGACACCGGTAAGCTCCACGTTTTCCGCCCTGGCAATTTGCTGGGCTATGGCTTGCACTCCCTGAAGCAGACCGAGACCATAGTTGCCCTGCCGCAAAGGCGGAACCACATATTGATCCAAAATCATACCAGCCGTGATATCGGGAATCACCGGCTCCAGCCCGTATCCGACCTCGATTCGAATCTTGCGCTCCTTTAACGTTAAAAAGAGCAGAACGCCGTTATCTTTGCCTTTCTCACCAATTCCCCAGGTTTCAAAAAGGCGCACGGCATATTCTTTGTGATCCATGTTTCCGACCGTTTTTACGGTCACTACCGCAATTTCAGCACCTGTTTTTTCTTTGACTTCCTGACAAATTTGTTCCATCTGGGTTTCGTATTGTGGCGAAATGACATCGGCGAAATCATTGACGTAGCCTTTGGGTTTGGGGAACGAATATTCCTGTGCGGTTATTGAAACAGGCAAGATTTGAAGCGACACAGCAATTGCCGCTATTTGAATGACAGCAAAACCGGGAAAACGTGGCGAACGAATATGCCGGGCGAGTCGTAGGTACCAGTCGTTCATTAAGCGGCCCCTTTCGAAATCCGTTTCCATTTCCAGCCAAATAGAAGAGTACCCAGGCGTCGGCTCCAGCGAAATTTCGCCATGCGGTTTTTCAGCCACATGGTTTTGGATGAACGGGAAGTGCGACGTTTTCGTACTTTGGCGCTTGAGTGTGCCGAGGAAGGTTGTTTCTCTATGGTGTTGGGGGAAGAAACGGCAGCAATCTGCCGTTGGAATTCATGAATGTTCAACTGCTCCTGCTCCAGCTCTGCCATCGTAATGAGTCCCTTTTTGAGTAACACCTGTACTATCGCCGCAGGGGAGACCTGATGAATGAAATTCAAATACTGGCTGTCCGCCATATCCGAAATCGGATTGAATAAACGGGTAGCAGGGTCAAGAGACGCACCGGATCTTGACCGGGACCGATCCAGCATCCGTTTGGCATGGAGTCGATCCAATTTTTGCCAGTCTGCCGACCGTTCTTGAGAAGGCTCCATGGAGTCATCCTTCCATAAATGAAATGAGCTTCCTTTTTACTTTCAAATCCAATCCGCGGACGCAGTGGTTTTTTGCGAGCCCGCCCGCCGGGTCTTGTGCAAAAGGCTGAGCCTGTTCAAAAGAGATAACCATCATGCATACCGGAAATTCCCCGATCAAGCAGGCAAAGCAGGAATGTCAAGGCGATCGCTTCAGCCGATGACAGGGTTTATTCAGGCCGGGTGCAGGTCTGAATAAACCTGAATGAAATTATAATTATCTTTTTGTCAAAAGTCAAGAAAAGCCTTTGAATTTTTATAACTTATGAGTTGACTTGCTGCACAAGATCGAGTGCTTGAACCCCCGAATTTTGCCGGGGTTACCCCTCGATCGTGTTCCTATACGGTGGTTATGGAAATGGGATGCATTAAAAAGCGGGGGGACCACGTTTAAAGGCCGTATGTGTGTTCAAAGAATTTGACGGTGCGCCACAAGAAATTAGCAGGAAAAAACAACTTGACGGTTCAGGGCCGATACCAGGGCATCGAATTCGTACCGAATGACCGTGCAATCAGGTGACAGATTTTAAAGTCGAACCATTCGCATGGTTTTGCAGGGGGGCAGGCGAATTATTCTTAGAAATGGGAATCCATAATCCATTTTTGCAAAATTAGGAATCGTCCCATTCATACCTCTCAACAAGCTGATTTTGCAAATCGTTGAAATTATATGAGTTACACAAAACCAGAACACCTAAAAAAATATGGCACAGAGTTTGATAAAGGATAAGGCGTAAAATTGAGGATTCCGATGAATCCCAAACAACTGAGGAGGATTTCCGCAGGCGGGCTGCTCTTTCAAAAGCCATATTCAGGCCGCTGATGGCTTTGTTGAACGTTAAAGTTGAGTTGTGTGTAACATGATAAATATGTGAAAATCGGGTTAGGATCACGTGTGTTAGGTAAGGAAATGCGGTGTGATTGAAAGGCACGATGGATGTAGATGAAGGGCGAAGGACATCATGTTAAAGCCCGCCTGCGATTTTAACTTTGACAATATCATTTAGCTCCTGCCACTCCCTCCGCAGCAGTCCGGGGCCTCAAGGGGCCCCGGACTGAGAATAGAGCTAAATGCATATAACGGACTTCTCCGCCATAGCTATCTCCGCGTTGTAGCAAGGGCTCTCTGTTTTAGGGCGCAGCAGAGAGCCCGCCTTATTTTTAGGCCAGCCTGATTGCCATTTTCCCTGTAACCTTTGTTCCTCTATCGCGTAAAAGCATGGCAAAGCAGCCTCCCATATTTTCAGCATTCCGTGCTGTATTCCCTTACCGGCATGGCCTGGCAATCGGCAACCCATAATGGAAGGTGCGTATGGCCATTATTCGAGCAAACCGGTTGAGCAAATATTTTCAGCGTGGAAAAGTCAAAGCGCTGGATAATTTGACCTTGAGCGTGGAAAGAGGGCGAATTTTTGGCCTGCTGGGGCCCAACGGTGCAGGAAAAACCACGTTCGTCAAGATTTTGCTTGGCCTTTTGCAGCCAACCTCGGGTGAAGCCTTCTTGTTTGATATTCCGGTTCAGCTTCCGCGCGCCCGTGAAAAGGTGGGATTCTTGCCGGAGAATCATCGGTTTCCACTCTATCTATCCGGAGAAGATTTCCTGGTTTTCAGTGCAAAGCTTTCAGGGATGCGCGACTCCCGCAAAATTCACGACCATATCGAGTCGCTTTTAAAGCGGGTTCGCATGTGGGAATGGCGCAGGGTGAAGATCAAAAAATACAGCAAGGGCATGATGCAAAGGCTGGGGCTGGCGCAGGCCCTAATCAGTGATCCGGAGTTGATTTTTCTCGACGAACCCACTGACGGTGTGGATCCCATCGGCCGCAAAGAAATCCGAGACCTGCTTCTGGAGCTCAAACAGTGCGGCAAAACCATCTTTCTGAATTCGCATCTATTGTCTGAAGTTGAAGCGGTTTGCGACGAGGTGGTGATTATCAATAAGGGCAAAGTGGTGTTGCAGGGGCCGGTAAAAACGCTCACCGCCCTGGATCGCCGGTACCGCATCCACGCCGATTTTCAAAACGCCGGCCTGCTCGATGCTATTCGGCGGAAATACGACGTACTCGAAGCTCAGCCGACTTACGTGTCGCTGACGGTTTCCTCGGTGAGCCAGTTGAATCAAATCATCGACGAAATCCGCCGATCGGGAGCACTGATTCATGCTATTGTGCCGGAACGACAGTCGCTCGAAGACCGTTTTATTCAGGCCATCCAGCAAGATGGCAAGGCCGATTTTGATCAGATCTCGCTGGACAGGATGCAGGAGGAGGAGCAATGAGGCAGGCATTCATCGTGGCGGCATTTACTTTTAAAGAATCGATGGCACGCAAAACATTCATTGCGTTTTTTGCGATTTCTACAATCACCTTGTTGATTCTGCTGTTCGCAATGAATATCGAAGTCGTCGATGGCGCATTGGCTACACTGTCTCTGTTTGGCAAAAGCGCTCAGGACGTCCGCATAGACGTGGAAAAGTTTTTGTTGAGCATTCAAATGGTGCTGGCAACCGCGTTGTTTACAGCCGGGATTTTCCTCTCTGTTTTTGCGACGGCCGGGCTGGTTCCCAATATGCTGGAAAAAGGCAATATCGATTGGATTCTGGCCCGCCCGATCTCCCGGTTTCAACTGCTTTTGGGCCGCTACCTGGGTGGGGTGAGTATCGTATCGTTCAACATTCTGTATTTGATCATCGGTAGCTGGCTGATTTTATCTTTCAAAACCGGTTACTGGCAGCCGCAGTTTGTTTATGCCAGCATCCTGATTATTTTGCCGTTTGCCGTACTTTTTGCGGTGATGGTTCTTCTCGGCGTGGCATTTCAAAATTCCGCCATTTCCATCATGGGCGCCTATCTCATGATATTTTTCAGTCCGATGCTGTATCAGCGCGAAAAAGCCTACGCATTGCTGTCGAAAAAACTCTATCAACTCATCCTCGATGGGTTGTATTACCTTTCCGCACCGATTTTCGAAACCGGGGAAATCATGAAGCGCATCAT
>WFVT01000120.1 GCA_015491485.1 Candidatus Zhuqueibacterota bacterium | reverse complement strand
GTTCACAAAGGAGTACTGTGGGCGGCCATTCAGGGGCAGGGCCTGGCGCGTTTTATCGCTGATACCGGACAGTGGCAGGTGGTTCGTCCCGGTGGTCCGAAAAGCAATTTATTTAGCAGCGTCTTTTTTGATCCGCAAACCCGGGTGCTGTGGTGCACCTCCTCGAAGGACGGTGTTTTTGCCTTCGACGGCCAAAAATGGTATGATCTCGAGGCACTGGGGCCGTTGCACCGCGGCGATTACCGCAGCGTGGTTGTGGATGAAGCCGGACGGGTCTGGGTCGGTTCCTGGGGGCGTGGACTGCTGCTCATTGAAGGAGATTTGCAAAATCCGACGATCACCAAGTTCGATACCACCGGCGGTTTCCTCAGCGGCAGCACACCGCGTAATGCCGCATTTGTGGTGATCAATGATCTGGCGCTGGACCGCAACGGTGTACTGTGGATGTCCAATTTCGATGCGTTGAACGGCAGGGCTGTGGCGGCGCGCACACCGGACGGGCAGTGGGCCTATTTTTCTATTGCCCGGGGACTGCGTTTCAAAAACCTGACGCGTATTTTCCCGGATTCCTTCGGGCGGGTATGGTACGGTTCGGAGAGTGCCGGAATCGAGGTAATCGATTACGGCGGTACGCTTTTGGATCCAACGGATGATCAACTGGCGCTTGGCATTGTAGAAAGTTCGCAGCTGTTTTCGCAGCGGATTACCGGTATCGCGGAAGACCGCGATGGCACCATCTGGATCGGGACACCGGAGGGGCTGCATTATGTTTTCAATGACCGGCTGAATAACTTTTTCGGCACGGGGGCGGGCAATTTGATCAGCCCCAATATCCGCAGCGTCCGAATCGATCCGGCCAACAACAAATGGATCGGCACCAGCGCCGGTGTGACCGTGCTCATGGCGGATAATTTTAACCTGATGCACTTTACCACCGATAACAGCCCGATTGTCAGCAACAGCATCGTGGATTTTGCATTCGACCCGGAAACCGGCGATGTGTTTATTGCCACCACCAACGGACTTTCTGTGGTGCGCACTCCCTTTACCGCGCCGCAGGCCGATTTCAGCCTGCTCAAAGGGTATCCCAATCCTCTCATCCTGAACAGCGATGGTGGAGAATTTATCATCAAAAATCTCATGGAGCGATCGGGCGTCACCATTTTCAATGAAATGGGAAGGCTGATTCGCAGCTATGCCCCCGGCACCATTCCCGGGTCGCAGGTGATCTGGGACGGCCGCGATCAGAACGGGGAAATCGTTCCCAGCGGGATCTACATTTATGTGGCTTATACGGAGGATGGCGCCAAGGCGGCGGGGAAAGTCGCTGTGATTCGAAAGTGAGGTCATGTGGTATTATGCTGAAGCGGGTGTACATCAAGAATTATGCTCTGGTAGAAGAAGGGGAGATTGAATTCCAACCGGGCCTCAACATCATCACCGGTGAAACCGGTGCGGGAAAATCCATTTTACTCGGTGCCATCGGCACGCTGCTCGGCGAGCGCACCTCGGCAACCATGCTGCGGGCGGGCGAAGCCAAGGCCGTGATTGAAGGGCATTTTTCCATTCATGGATTGCCGCAGGTGCAGGCTTATCTGCGGGAGCGCGAGCTGGACAGCCAGGATGATGAGCTGATTATCCGCCGGGAAATTCTGGCCAGCGGCCGCAGCCGGGCGTTTATCAATGATACCCCCACGACCCTCGATGAAATCGAGGTGGTCGCGAATATGCTGGTGGATTTGCACGGCCAGCACGAACATCAATCGTTGCTGAAGGTGGGCGAGCATCTGAATTTTCTGGATGCCTTTGGCCGGTTGCAACCGCTTCGTGAACAGGTGCAGCAGCATTACCGCGAGGTGGAGCAGTTGCAGCAGCAGCTTAAGCATTTGAGGGAGCAGGAACACGCTCTCAAAGAGAAAGCAGACTATTTGCAGTTTCAAATCGAGGAAATCAACAAAGTGGATCCACAGCCCGGGGAAGAGGAAGAACTCCTGGGAGAGGAAAAGCGCCTGGCGCACAGTCATGAACTTCTGGAAAACTGCAACCGTCTGGCCAATATGTTGTATGAGCAGGAGGGGTCTGCCACCGATTTTCTCGGCCAGGCGATTCACATCTTGAATCAATTGCAGCAACTGGATGCTTACTTTGAACCTCTGAATCGCGATCTCGAAACGGCGCTGATCGCCATCGAGGAAGTGGTGAAGAGCTGTCAATCGTACGCAGCGAAGATTGAAATCAATCCGGAGCGGTTGGAGGAGGTGCGGGCTCGGCTCGCCGAATTCACGCGATTGAAGAAAAAGTATGCAACCGACATCGAGGGCGTTTTGCAAAAGCGCGAGGAGCTGCAAAACGAACTGAGCCGCATCGAGTCGCTGGATGAGGAAATTGCCGGTCTGGAAACGCAATTGCAAGAAGCCATCGGCCGCTACCGGGAAGCGGCGGTCGCGTTGTCAGAGAAGCGCCAAAAAGCCGCATCCGAGCTGGAACAGGCCATCCCTGAAATTCTTGCCGAAATCGGCATGAGCGGCAGCCGATTCAAAGTGCAATTTGACATGGACGATGACCCGGATTCCTGGCTGACGCTGGACGACCGAAAGGTTAGGGCATTTGCTTCCGGCATCGACCGGGTGGAATTTTACATCTCCGCCAATCCCGGCCAACCGTTGCGACCGCTTCAAAAAGTGGCTTCGGGCGGTGAAATTTCGCGCATCATGCTGGCGCTGAAAAAAGCTATTGCCCACAGTGTTCAGGTTCCGGTACTCATTTTTGACGAAATCGATATCGGCATATCCGGACGCGTCGCGGAAGCCGTCGGAAGAAAATTACGTGAACTTGCTGAAACCCATCAGATCATTTGCATCACCCACCTGCCGCAAATCGCCAGCGCCGGGCAAACGCATTTCCTGGTGGAAAAAATCCAGAGCGGCGATCAGACGCAAACCAAAGTCAGGCGGCTTGCCGAAGAGGAGCGGGAATGGGCAATCGCCCGCCTTTTGGGCGGTGAAACCATCACCGAAGCGCATCTATCCAGTGCCCGGGAGCTTCTCCAGGCGCAGAACCGGACGTCGGCGTCCGTTTCTTCCTGAAAGAATCCGGTTTTTCGAATTCTGCTATCATCAGACGATAACGGAACCGCATCGTGGGTTAATGCGAGTGCAGGGGGATTCCGGAATCCATGCCGTCTTTCGGTTGGTATTTTGCCCGGCGGTGTGGCGCATTTCCCGCAATCACGGAGGCTCTCCAAAAACAGAAAAATTTCCCCCAAAGCGTCATAACCGCGGAAACGAGCGGTCAGGAGAAACAATCCCGTATGGATTCCCGTTTTTGTGGGATTGACGTTGAATGTAGGTTTTGGGGATGTCTCAGCGCAGTGGCTCCGGCACCATGGACGCACAATCTGAGCGGCTTAACGGGGGAAATTCAGACCGTTCAAAATCACCTATTGCATTAATTTCATTTGGCTTTTTGGAATTTTTTTCTAAAATTGAAGCCACAGGAGAAAGGGCTGATTCAAAAACATGAGCGTCACTTTCCGAGGCAGAGCGGCGGCGTGCCTTCGCCGGATTGGCTCAGCCATTGGGATTGGCGGTGACCGGAAAACAGCCATGGGAAACATACCGAACGGGGAAAATTTCGGGCAAAATTTCCCGCAAATAGGGCAATTGAAGCTAATTAATAACATTGAAACCCCTTTGTTCATGGAAGAAAAACCATCACAGCAGGGACGTGCAAACTTTGGAGTGGTAACATGACGAAAACACAGAAAATTCTCGGAAGCTCAATCCTCAGCATCACATTGCTGGCGGTGACGTTTTTTTCGATGTGCGGTTTTCGTATGCAGCGTATCCAAAACGAGGGTGACGCTGTTATGGCCGAGAATGCCGATGCACAGGAGCAGGAAGATTTGCTTTCCACTCTGGAAGCGCTTGAAAGCTCCGAAGGCGAGGCAACGGATAGTGACTTTGAGACCATGGATTTAGACGATAATACCGCCGGACCGACCACGACATCGGTTGATTCCGATGCCTTTATTTCTCCCGAAGCCGTACAGTCTTTGCAGGCGGAAATCTCGGACCTGGAAAAATTGTTCGCGATCAAGCAGCGGGCGATTGATAGTCTCCGGCACCGGAAAGAGGAGATTCAATTTAGCAAGGTAGCGAAAAAGGGCGCCGAGCAAACCCGAAAATTCATCAAGGAAGATCCGGTTTTTGCCAGCAAGGCGTCTTCCGTCCTGGAATCCAGCCCGGCCCCGACGGCTACGGCCGTGGCCGACCGAAACATGATGACGGTGGATCGGACGTCCACGCCGGTAAAGTCGCAGCCGGAAGAATTTAGCGAATTCCGGATGCATTACCAGGATGCACTGGATGCATATTATGCCCGGCGGTATGATATCGCCATCAAGAAGTTCCGCAAATTGCTGGTGCGCGCCGATGCCGGAGACCTGGCTGACAACTGCCAGTACTGGATCGGTGAAAGTTACTACGCGATGGGCGATTATTATCAGGCTGTGGTGGAATTTGAAAAGGTCTATGCCTGGGAAGGAAGCAATAAAATCGGCGATGCTCAGCTGATGGTGGCGATCTCTTTGTTGAAAGCCGGGGAAAGACAACAGGCCCGCAACGAGTTCAGTGCACTCTTGAGTTTCTTTAAAAAACAAGCCGCCGCGCAAAAAGCCCGCCGTTATCTGGACATTTTGGAACAGGCGTAGCGTGTTTGTATAGCAACAGCATGTAGCAATCGAGGCTGTCCAAAAGCATGTTTCGGGGGACGAAAATGTTTTTGGGCAGCCTTTGTTTTTTTACGTTTTATACGACGATCCATTTTAGGCAATGAATCCTCCAAATGCCGCTTTACGGCATCCCAATCCCACTATTTTTTCACCGCCTTTTCCATTGCTTTTGCCTGCAATTCTTCTTATTTTTTTCCAGCCCTGATGACCAGAATGTCATTTATGTTGCAAAACTCACCGGTCTTGGAGGGGGGAATCCATGATATATTACCTGCAAGCGGGGCGTTTCCGTTTCAATGGATCAAAGTGAGGCAGTTCACCAACGTTGATGAGGAGCGAGGGAAGTAGCCGCAATGTCCAATTTTATTCACCTGCACAATCATTCGCATTACAGCCTGCTCGATGGCGCCTGCCGCATCGATGATCTGGTCAAGGCCGCCGTGGAAAATGAGATGGAGGCTCTGGCGCTGACCGACCACGGCGTCATGTTCGGTGCGATTGAATTTTACCAAAAATGTGATGCCAAAGGGATCAAACCCATTATTGGGGTGGAGGCGTATGTCGCCCCCCGCGGCCGCAAAGTGAAATCCCTGGACAAGGGCGGCGTCTCCGACACCAGCTACCATCTGGTTATGCTGGCGAAAAATGAACGCGGCTATAAAAACCTCATGTATCTCGTTTCCATGGGGTTCCTCGAAGGCTTTTACTACCGTCCCCGCATTGATAAAGAGTTATTGCGTGAATACCATGAAGGCATCATTGTTACTTCTGCCTGTTTGAAAGGAGAAGTGGCGCACAAATTCCACCATCAGGGCTTTGAAGCCGCTCTGGAGGCCGCGCGCGAATACCGCGAGATTTTCGGCGATGATTTCTACCTCGAGGTGCAGAACCACGGCATCCCGGAGGAGGATGAGGCCCGGGAGGCCGTGTTTGAAATCAGCAAGTTGCTCAGCATTCCGGTCATCGCCACCAACGATATTCATTATTTGAAACGTGAACACGCCATGCCGCACGACGTCCTCATCTGTTTGCAGACCGGCAAGGACCGCGATGACCCCAAGCGGCTGCGGTACAACACGGATGAGATTTACTTCAAATCCGAATCTGAAATGCGCGAGCTGTTTCCGGACCATCCGGAAGTGCTGTCCATGACCAAAGAGGTGGCGGAGAAGTGCGGCCTGGTGCTGGATTTCAAAAGCATTCACCTGCCGGAATTTGAATTGCCGGAGGAAGACAAAGACCTCAGCCTCGATGATTACCTTGCCAAGCTGGCGAATGAGGGGCTGCGGCAACGGTATTCGGAAATTACTCCGGAGATTCAGCAGCGCCTGGATTATGAGCTGGAGGTGATTCGTAAGACCGGCTATGCCGGCTACTTTTTGATCGTTTGGGATTTCATTCACTATGCGCGGCAGCAGGGAATCCCCGTTGGCCCGGGACGAGGCTCGGCGGCGGGCAGTTTGGTGGCCTACTGTCTCGGCATCACCAACATCGATCCGATCAAGTATGACCTGCTGTTCGAGCGCTTTTTGAATCCCGAGCGGGTGACCATGCCTGATATCGATATCGATTTCTGTTACGAGCGCCGCGAAGAGGTGATCGACTACGTACGGCGCAAATACGGTGAAAAGAACGTTACGCAGATCATCACTTTCGGTACCATGGCCGCACGCGCGGTGATTCGCGATGTGGGACGCGTGCTCAAAATCAGCTATTCCGAGGTGGATCGCATCGCCAAGATGATTCCCGCCACCATCGGCATCAAGCTCGAGGATGCGCTGAATACGGTGGACGAGCTGCGCGAATTGGCCGAGTCGGATGATATGCACCGGCAGCTCATCGAATATTCGAAAGTATTGGAGGGATTGGCGAGACATGCCTCCACGCATGCCGCCGGTGTGGTGATCACTCCCAGGGCGCTTACCGAATACACGCCGTTGTACAAATCGCCGAGTACCGGCGACGTGACCACCCAGTACGATATGAAATGTCTGGAAGCCCTCGGCGTGCTGAAGATGGATTTTCTGGGGCTGCGCACCCTCACGGTCATCGATCATACCTTGAAAGCGCTGAAAAAGCGCGGCATCGAAGTGGATATCGACAATATCCCGCTGGATGATCCCGAGACGTATAAAATTTTCTGTGATGGTGAAACCACCGCGATATTCCAGTTTGAAAGCAACGGCATGCGCGAATACCTGCGCAAACTGAAGCCGCAAACCATCGGCGATCTGATCGCCATGAATGCGCTTTACCGTCCCGGCCCCATGGATATGATCGATGAATTCATCGCCCGCAAGCATGGCCGGCAGAAAATTGAATACCTGCATCCAAAGTTGGAGCCGATTCTGAAAGAGACTTACGGCATCATCGTCTATCAGGAGCAGGTGATGCGGATCGCCAGCGAGCTGGCGGGCTTCAGCCTTGGCAAAGCCGATATTTTACGCCGGGCCATGGGTAAGAAAAAAGCCGACCTGATGGCGCAGATGCGGATCGAGTTTATCGACGGCGCGGTGAAAAACGGCGTTGATAAGAAAATCGCCGAGGAAATTTTTAATTTAATGGACCGTTTCGCGCGCTACGGCTTCAACAAATCCCACGCCGCCTGTTACTCCATTGTCGCCTATCAGACGGCGTATTTGAAAGCCCACTATCCGGCGGAATTCATGGCTGCTACCATGACATCGGAAATGGGCAGCACCGACCGCATCGTGTTTTTTATGGAAGAATGCAAACGCATGGGGCTGGAAGTGCTGCCACCGGATGTCAATGCCAGTGAGGCGAATTTTACCGTCGTGGACGGCAAAATCCGGTTCGGTCTCGGGGCAATCAAGAATGTGGGGCTCGGCGCCATTCAATCGATTGTGGAAGCGCGGAAAAAAGGCGGGCCGTTTACCACGCTGTTTGATTTTTGCACGCGCGTGGATTTGCGATCCGTAAATAAAAAAGTGCTGGAAAGTTTGATCCAGGCCGGCGCCATGGACAGTCTGGAAGGACACCGGGCGCAGCTTATGGCGGCGATCGATGTGGCTACGGCGTATGCCGCCAATCTCGAGGCGCAGCGAGAGCGCCGGCAGGCCAGTCTGTTTGACTCGCAACCGGAAGACGATCACATTACACCGCCTCTACCGGATGTTCCGGAGTGGGATGACAGTGAGAAACTGAACCGGGAAAAAGAGGTGCTGGGATTTTACGTGTCCGGACATCCGCTGGATCGCTACCGTTTGGAGGTGGAGGCGTTCAGCAATGTGTCGCTGGGCGAGTTGCAGGAAGAACGCGACAACCGGATGGTCACGGTTTGCGGCGTCGTACAAACGGTCAAAACCCATCTGGACCGGCGCAACCGGACCATGGCCTTTTTTACTCTGGAGAATTTCTCGGGGTCCATTGAAGCACTGGCTTTTGCCGACACGTATCAGAAATACCGAGAATTTATCGCCGTGGATCAGATTGTGGTCGTCCAGGGACGATTATCGGTGCGTGAGGAAGAAAAGCCCAAAATCCTGGTGGATGAAGTGCTCTCTATTCCGGAAGCCTGGAACAAACTGACCCGCCTCTGTTTTCTGGCGTTCGATCTCGACCAGCTCGACGACAAACGCATTCAGCGCGTGCAACAAATTTTGCGAACCAATCAGGGTCATTGCGCGTTGCTGTTTCAAATTAAATCCAACGGCGATAAAAAGACCTTCCGTTCAACGAAATTCAAAGTTCGGCCAAATCCGGATATGATTCACCAGTTGCAGCAACTTCTGGGACAGGAAAACGTCCGTATTGAAGCGAAAGTTCAGGCGAAAAGAACCGCCGCTTTTCAACGATAAATCGTCATCGAGGAGGTTGGTGCATGAAACTGGATCCGGTGATCGAACGCGCCAAAAGCATTTTGCTGACCCCCCGGGAGGCGTGGCTGACCATTCGCGATGAACCGGATGAAATCGTCGATTTGTATAAAAATTATTTGATTTACATCGCGGCCATTCCGGCGGTTGCCATTTTTATCGGGCAAAGTATCGTAAAGTACCGCGTGCCATTCGAACAGGAAATCACCTACATTCCCATCGGTCTTGGCTTGAGCTTAATGATTCGCCGTTATCTCCTTTATCTCATCGGCGTCTTTATCGCCGGTTATTTGATTTCACGCATTGCGCCGCATTTTCAGGCACAAAAAGATGTGAAGCTGGCGGTTAAATTGGTGGGATACAGCGCTACTCCCGGCTGGATCGCCAGCGGGCTGTATATCATTCCGAGGTTGGGCGATTTATCGGTCTTCGGCTATATTTTCGGAATCTATTTGTTTTATACCGGCGCCACGACCCTCCTCGATTGCCCTGAAGAGCGAGCGACCTCTTTCACCATCGTGTCGCTGCTGATCCTGATGACCATTTCGATTTTGGTTTCTATCTTCACCAGTCCATAAAAGAAAGATAAAAAACGACGCTATTTTGATTTCTTCACAAAAGGAGGGAGGCGTGTATTACTGGCTAACCGCGGTGCGCCGAATCTTGCGCGTGGTCGGGTTCATCATTGTTTGCGGAGCCGGAATCATGAAGACCAACGGATTGTCGCAGATGCATGCCGATGCGGTGTTTTTGAATGGCCGAATCTGGACCGGAGACAAGAAGCAGCCGCAGGCCACGGCCATGGCCGTTTTGGGCGAGCGGATCGTCCGAATGGGGGATGACCAGGCCGTGAAGTCCTGGATCGGGCCGGAAACCAGAGTGGTGAACTTGCAGGGCCGGTTGGTGTTACCCGGATTCAACGACGCGCACGTCCACTTTACCAGCGGCGGATTTTATCTACTGGGCATTGATTTGCGCAAAGCGCGCACCCGGGAAGAGTTTCGTGAAATCATCCGGCGGTACGCTCTATCGTTGCCGCCCGGCCGGTGGATTACGGGAGGGGATTGGGATCACGAGGCCTGGCCGGATCAAAAATGGCCGACGCGGGACTTGATCGATGACGTAACGCCGAACAACCCCGTGATGGTGAACCGCCTCGATGGGCATATCGCGCTGGCCAACAGCCTGGCATTAAAGTTGGCCGGTATCACCAAAGACACGCCTGATCCTCCCGGAGGCACCATTGTGCGCGATTCCAAAACCGGAGAACCCACCGGAATTCTAATTGACAACGCAACTCAGTTGGTGTACCGCGTGATTCCCGAGCCCGACGAAGAAGAACGCATGCAGGCGGTGCGCGCGGCTCAGGAACACGCACTGTCTCTCGGGGTGACCACGATTCAAGATATCATGGCCAGCGCTGAAGATTTTCGCGTTTATCAAAAATTGTATGAGCAGGGTGAATTGAAAGTACGGCTTTACGTATTTTTTCATATCAGCAAGCGGGATGCCCTTGGGCGTATCGGCATTCTTCGCGGTTATGGCAATCCCTGGCTGCGCATCGGCGGCGTGAAAGTCATGGCGGATGGGTCCATGGGCGCGGGATCGGCGCTGTTTTACGAACCGTATTCCGACGATCCATCCACCAGCGGGCTGGCACTGCAATCCAAAGACGAATTGACGCGGATGGTGATCGAAGCGGATTCCATGGGGTTGCAAATAGCGCTGCATGCCATTGGCGACAAGGCCAATACCTGGGCCCTGGATGCATTCGAAGCGGCATTGAAAGTCAACGGCGCGCGGGAACGAAGGCACCGAATCGAGCATGCACAGGTGGTTCTGCCCGAAGACCTGCCGCGGTTCCGCCAACTTGGCGTCATTGCCAGCATCGAACCATCCCATTGCATCGACGACATGCGCTGGGCGGAAAAGCGCATCGGAAAGCGAGCGAAATATGCCTATTTGTGGAAATCGTTTGTCAGGCATGGGGTTCAAATCGCTTTCGGCACCGATTGGACGGTGGAGCCGCTGGATCCCATGCTCGGACTGTATGCCTCGGTCACGCGGGAATTTCCTGACGGCGGCCCACCGGGAGGATGGTATCCCGAGGAAAAAATCAGCCTGGACGAGGCTATCGAATTTTACACGGCCGGCAGCGCTTTTGCCGAATTCATGGAAAAAGAGAAAGGCACGCTCGCTGAAGGCAAGCTGGCTGATTTTATTGTTCTGGACCGGGATATTTTTCAAATAGAGCCAAAGGAGCTTTTAAAAACACGCGTGATCATGACCGTTGTCGGAGGGAAAATTCAATACCAACACCAACAATAAATGTTTTGAAAGGAGATGGCTATGGTTTTAAACCGCCTGGAGAAATATGGCGATTGGGGATTGCTGATTGCGCGCGTGGGAGTAGGGTTGATGTTTGTTTTTGTTCATGGTGAACCGAAGCTCATGGGAGGGCCGGAACGCTGGGCGAAGTTGGGAACGGCGATGGAATATCTCGGTATCGGATTCGCTCCAACGTTTTGGGGCTTTATGGCCGCCATCGCTGAATTCTTCGGCGGACTGCTGCTTGCGCTGGGACTGTTTTTCCGGCCCGCATGTTTAGGGCTGATTGCCACCATGTTCGTTGCCGCTGCAATGCATCTCGGTAGAGGAGATACCATGGTGCAATCGTCGCACGCGATCGAGAATTTCTTTTTTCTGATCGGTTTATTGCTTGTTGGGCCGGGAAAATTCAGTCTGGATTATTTCTTGACACAACGGAGAAACAGCAGCAGCAAATGAAATCACAGCCGATTGCCGGATTAAAAGCGTGACATGTTCACAGAACGCCGATTTGATTTCGCCGGAGGGATATCAATTAAACACGAGGATGTAGAATGATGACGAATTCAGGTTCAGAGTCCGGTCCGCGAGTCGCTGATTACAGCCAGGCGACTCCGGAGGAGCGGGAACGGGTGATTCAGATTTTGCAACGGAATCTGAAAGCCATGCTGAAAATGCCGCAAATTCAGGATAAGGCGGCATTGCAAAAGCAAGTCAATGCTTTCATTGAAAAAATCCGACAGGGAGGGCGGTTCCGCGGCAAAGAGTTCGAGCAACTGGTTAAAATATTCCGAAAAAAAGCCTAATTATTTATTCAAGAAAGGATAAGCCGTGCTCGCAAGAGAGGTTCCGGCTCACGAAAATGATTTCCGCCGCACCGGGGTTGACAGTCACGGCAAACGCCATATCCTGAGTCCCCTGAGTGTGGATATCCCCGGCGATAATCGTCAGCTCACTGTGATGCGTTGCCGTCCGGAAACCGGAGATAGCTCGTTTTATTACCAGCAAGAATTTATCAAAGAGCGTGTGGTGTTGCATTTCACGGCCGGCTATCTGAAGGGCGATATCGCTACACTCACGCGACCGAACTGGCATGTATCGGTACCGTTCGTCATCGCGAGGGATGGCACGGTTTATAACCTCTGGAGTTCATCGTTCTGGTCGTATCACCTCGGCCAGAATGCAGTCGGCGGCAACACCCCCATGAGTCAGAAATCGGTGGCCATCGAAATCTCCAACATCGGGCCTTTAATCCGGCGCGGCGACAGCCTTTATTCGATTTATGATCGAAAATATTGTGAGATCGGCGAACGCCAGTATTATCAGAACCGGGACTACCGCGGATACCAATATTTTGCGACCTTTACCGATGCGCAATATGACAGTTTGATTCAGCTATTGCGATATGTCACCGGCCGGTATAGTATTCCGCGCCGGTTCTTGCCAGAGGATATCCGATATGACGTCCGGCCCGATGTGCCGTTTTTCTATGGCATCGTGAGCCATGTCAACTTCCGCCAGGATAAGGTGGATATCGGACCGGCGTTTGATTGGCAGCGGGTGATCAACGGCGTGCGGGCATGACAAACCAGGGGATGCAACCCGTGCGGACCGCGCGCCATGCAAGTGAGTCCGGATGCGTCGGACAAGATTCAGGCTTCCCGCTTTTGGCGACTGGGGGAGGTGCAAGCATGGATGCTTGCGTTTCTTTTCGCGATATCCTCAAGAATGAAGGCCCGCGCGATTTTGCTTCGTCTTTTTCCCGCCTTTTATCCACACATCGCCGGCGAAAATGGCTGCGGCGATGAGCGTGAGCCAGCCCGCCAGATTGAATAGCATAAACCCGCCGAATTTCTCAAAAATCCAGCCGGAAAACGAGGCTCCGAGGATGATGGCCAGACCGAAGTTGACCATCAGCATCAGGCTTTGAGCGGTCGTGCGCAGCTCCGGAGGGAAATTCTCGCGTACAAAGTTAACCAGAGCGGCGTAAAATCCGCCGAACGAAATGGCATGGATGGTTTGCAAAAGCAGAATGGCGGTCAGAGACGAACTCCAGCCCATCAGCAGCCAGCGAAAACCGGTGGCAATATATGCGATTAAAATC
>WFVT01000119.1 GCA_015491485.1 Candidatus Zhuqueibacterota bacterium | reverse complement strand
TGTTCCGGTCGGGGTATGGCAAAAACCGAAATCGAACGGCGCCGGATTTTTTAAATATTATTTTTCAATTAGATATGTCTTAAATCAGTATCCAATTTTTCTTTTATTGAGATCCGGCGGGAAATTTCAGTTCACCGGATTTTATTTCTTTGATAATAATTTTTTCTAAAAAACCATTGGATAAACGCAGCATGTTTTTTGCCCCATCGCGACAGGTGGTCTGTTTTTTGCTAATAGTGATTCTCATGCCAATGCTGTCAAGGCATGAGCCCAATGGTCTCAACTGTGTTTTTTAAAAAATGAGGAGACTATCTCCTGTGTGAATCCGGAACGGTTTCATCGATCTGATGCGTAACCCGTTATCCGGGGCGGAATAGCTCAAGTGCGAAAAGGAGGCGAAATTTCCGATGAAATCACAAGACCTTGTATTAGCCATCGTGGGAAGCGGTGGTGAAGGCGTGGCCAGTGCTGGTGAAGTGCTGGTGCAAGCCGCGGCGAACGAGGGCATTTACAGTATGCTGGTGAGAAGCTATGGCCCCCAGATCCGTGGCGGAGAGACTCTGGCGCAGATTCGACTCAGTAAAAATCAAGTGCGCTCCCAGGGCGACTATCTGGATGCCCTGTTTGTTCTGAGCTGGGCAAACTTTTTCCGGTTTTCCGGTGAAATATTTGTCAAAGAAGGCGGTATGGTGTTCTACGATGAGGATGATTCTCCCCCGGAGCAGTTGAATCTGGGCAAGAACATCCAGCTCATTCCCGTGCCGTTTGCCAGGGCGACCAAAGAACTCACCGGGGATACTCGCTCGAAAAATATTTTGGCGCTTGGATTTATTTCCGGTGTTTTCAATCTGCCAGACGGCGGCTTCAATCAGGCCATCCGCGATCGGTTCGGCAAAAAGGGCGAAGACGTCCTGGAAAGCAACTTTCAGGCCTTTCAAAAGGGCCGCGATCTTGCCCTCAACCGTCCGCAGCACCATGAGTGGGATTGGACGGTAGAAGAAAAAAAGCCGGTGTTGATTGTCACCGGAAACGATGCGGTGTCTCTGGGGTCGCTTTACGCCGGGGTGAAGTTCTTTTCCGGTTATCCGATTACTCCGGCCAGCGAAATCATGGAATGGATGGCGCGCGAACTGCCTAAATTCGACGGCGTGTTTGTACAGACCGAAGATGAGATCGCTGCGGTGACCATGGCCATTGGTGCCTCATTCGCCGGCGCCAAAGCCATGACCGCCACCTCCGGTCCCGGCCTGTCGCTGATGACCGAAGCGATCGGGCTTTCGACCATGGCGGAGCTGCCGCTGGTGATCGTGAATGTACAGCGCGGCGGTCCGAGCACCGGCATCCCCACCAAAACCAGCCAATCCGATTTGCTGCACGCGGTTTACGGCGGACACGGAAATTTGCCGCGGGTGGTGCTGGCCCCCATCGATTCGCAGGATGCCATTGAAATCGCGGTGCGGGCCTTTTACCTGTCGGAAAAATATCAGGTGCCGGTGATCGTCCTCACCGATCAATTTCTCGGACAGCGGGTTGAGGTGGTGCCCGAAGTGGATTTCTCGCAATTCGACCGGCTGGTTGTTGAACGCCAATGGCCCGCCGAAAAGGACCTGGAAGATTACAAACGGTTCCGGCTCACCGACGACGGCATCTCCCCCATCAGCGCTCCGGGCATTGCCAACGGCATGTACACGGCCGCCGGCATCGAGCACGATGAAAAAGGCAAGCCCACCTCGAATGCACAGCTCCATGAAAAAATGACCGAGAAACGCCGCCGCAAGCTGGAAACGCTCCTGGCCATAGAAGATCACTTGATCTGGGAATACGGCGACCGGCACGCCAAAATCGGCATCCTGACCTGGGGCTCCAATGCCGGCGTGGTTCGGGAAGTGGTGGACCACCTGCGGCTGCAGGAAATCCGGGTGATGGCCATGGCGCCACGGCAACTGATGCCGCTACCCGTAAAAGAAATCCAGGCATTTGTGAATCAGGTGGATACGTTGCTTGTGGTTGAACTGGCGGAAGAGCAATTTTTGACCTATCTCAAGGGCCAACTTCAATTGCCCGAACATACCCGAGTGCTCAAACGGCCGGGCGCTGCGCCCTTTACCGTTCATGAAATTCTGCACGCGTTAGAGGAGGAAAACGGAAAATGGAAGCAAGAAACTATTCCCCAAAAGACTTTCGAAGTGATATAAAACCGGTCTGGTGTCCGGGCTGTGGTGATTTCGGCGTACTGAACGCCCTTTATCAGGCGCTGGCGAAATTGAAACTGCCGCATGAAGACGTGGCAGTTGTATCGGGCATTGGCTGCTCCAGCCGTTTGCCCGGATACGTGAAAACCTACGGATTCAACAGCATTCACGGCCGGGCGTTGCCGGTGGCGCAGGGCGTCAAGCTGGCGCGGCCCGAAACCACCGTGATTGCGGTGGCCGGAGACGGCGACGGCCTGAGCATCGGCGCCGGGCATTTCCCGCACATGGCGCGCCGAAACATCGATTTGACGTACATCATGCTGGACAACAGCATTTACGGCATGACCAAGGGCCAGATGTCGCCCACCACGGTGGATGAACAGCCCACCAAAACCACGCCCTACGGGATGGTTGAAGATCCGATCAATCCGGTGAAACTGGCGCTGGCCTACGGAACATCATTTATTGCGCGCAGCTTTTCCGGAAATATCAAACATACGGTGGAAATGATCATCCAGGCGATTCAGCATCCGGGATTTTCGTTCGTACATTTGCTGAGTCCCTGCGTCACATTCGTCGGCCGAGACCAGTTCGACCTGATCCGCTCACTGTCGGTGGACCTCGGCGAAGACCACGATCCGACATCGGTGGAACATGCATGGCGGGTGGCGGAAGAAGTCGGGCGAATCTCGATGGGCATTATCTACAAAGCCGACAAACCCACGTTTGAACAGCGCTACGAACATGCCAAACAACTGGCGCATCAGGCCGGCGACGGCGAGTTCCAGAATCTCCTGAAAAAGTACCGCGTCGCCGCATAAAAACCGAATGAGGCCGATAACCCGAAATCCCCGCTTGAGGCATAAGCGGGGATTTTCTATTTCGGCCGGTATTGTCCTCAATTACGGAACAGTACGCCTTGCCGGATCCGGCAGCTATCGGGCATCAGACGGCATGAGTCGTATCGCTGCACCTTTCCGCTGTGGCCGGATTCGGCAAAGGCGCCCCCCGGCAGCGGCGCGCCCCTTCCCTTCAAATCGCCCTCCAAAGTCCCACATCCCTGTTCGATCCGGGAGACATTCACCCGCGACGTAAAGTCCCATCAATTCCGCCTCAGGCGCAACCGTGGATGCCAGCAAGGCGTCCGGACCGTTGCCCGAGTTGAAACATCACTGTGCTTGTTGAACACGTTTTACCTATTTTTTGCATTTTCATGACACTCGGAAATTCAAATGATTTTATATTTCCGGCGACCTTTGGAATTCGAAGAACGGCCCAAAACAGGAGGAAATTATGCATGCACCTTTGTATGCGCAGCGATGGCTCGGGCTCTGCCTTATCTCCATGATGGTCACCGGCAGCGCCCTGTCGAAATCCGATCCGGATGTCAAGCTCATCCGTGTGTATCCCAAGGGCTCAACCAGTTCCGTGCCATACGACGCCGATGATCCGGCTATCTGGATTCATCCGGACGATCCGCGGAAAAGTTTGATCATCGGCATTGACAAAGCCGTAAACGAAGGCGGGATTTACGTGTGGGATTTGGAGGGCAACTTGCTGCAGCATATTCAATTAAATCGGCCCAATAATATCGACGTCCGCTACGGCATGCAATTACGCCGTGGACGGACAGATATCGCCGTGGTGAATTTACGCAAAGAACAGCAACTCCGCGTGTATGCCATTGATCCCAACGAACGGCGTTTGAAGGACATCACCACCAGGGACGGGATCCATACTCCGGAGCTGGAAGAACCCGGCGGAGTCGCCCTGTATCACCGGCCCAAAGACGGCGCCATGTTTGTGTTCTGCAGCAGCGATGACGGTGAATCGGCTTACCAGCTTTATCAGTACCGGCTGGAAGATGACGGCAGCGGACGCGTGAAAGGTTATCTGGTGCGGACGTTTGCCCAAAACACCATCCGGGACAAGGTTGAGGGCATGGTCGCAGATGACGAGCTCGGCTACCTGTATGCCTCAGACGAAGAATATGCCGTGCGGAAATTTTATGCCGATCCGGAATTGAAGGACAACGGGCAGATTGCCGAATTTGCCGTCGGTGACGGCATCCGCGGGGATCGCGAGGGGCTTGCCATCTACAAATGTGACGACAAAACCGGCTATATTCTGGTTTCCAGTCAGAAACGCGGAACGGTAAAGGTCTATCCGCGGGAAGGATATGGCGGCGATCCGCACCACCATCCGCTTCTTGCGACTCTGCTCACCAAAGATTCCCGAAAAACCGACGGACTCGATGTGACTTCGGTATCGATTCCTTCCCTGTATCCGAAAGGATTTCTGGTCAAACACGACAGTCCCGGACGCTGCTTTCGGATTTATGACTGGCGTGATATTGCCGGGGACCATCTGTTGCCGTGCGGCGAAAAAGCGGACAAACCATAACCCTTCGGCAAGCTGCGCCGAATCGAGTCTTTCTATAACCGCCACAAAACAGGGGCTGTCCAGAAACGAGAACCTTCTTTCCAGCACCTGAAACCGGAGGCTTGTACCTGCCGGCTCGGCGGATGCCCGGTAAAGGCGCCCGCCGATCAAGGTGCTGCTCAAAACCGTTTTGGGACAGCCCTTGTTCTTGATTAGAAACGGATCAAAGGCCGGTGCGCAGGCGCAAACGGCCACGGCATCAGAACCAACAGCAGCAACACCGCAATTCCCAGATAAACGAGCACCGCCCGTCGCTGAGCCCCGGGATCCGCGTTTCGTTTGACTTTGAAAAACGCCACATGCGCCAGAATCAGTGAAATCAGCATGATGGTGGGATGCTCCACGGCCCAGTAGCGCAACGCCGGGGTTTGCATGGCGCGCCCGAAATCTTGCATGGATGATTGCACCATCGGGCTGAAAAACGCATACAGCAACACACCAACAGCCGCCTGTATATCAAACAGAAGAACGAATATTTTCAACCGTGCAGGCAATGGCTCCCATCCGTTGTCGCGGCGTGCAAGCCACGCGCGCACCACCAGATAGATCCCCAAAAGCAAAACCGCCCAACGCAGATAAGAATGCAGATAAAGCATTGCCGTGTACATGGAATCCCTCCTTCATCTTTATCAATTTCGTTCAGGGCGCTTCACCCGTTTTGAATCAGTTTAGATCGGCTCTAAAAGGCCAACCGCGTTTGGGTTGTGATCCGTAGGGTCAATTGATTTTCATCGGCTTTCCAATCGATGATTTCCGACCATGAATCTCCCGATCGCACACAACCTTCTGAATCATCAGTATCCGGAATCCTCCGGCACAGAGGTAATCTTTCCCCGGAATACATAAAACAGGAAGGCAAAGTAGCCGCAAGCCAGGAGCATGCCGGGAATCCACCACATCAGCCCGATTTTCAAACCATAAGCACTGGACGCAGCATTGTAAATCGTCAGATGGCGGCCCGGATCGGTCGTCGCATACAGCATGATTGGATAATGCGCCCATGCCGTCGTTGCTCCCATACCGGCGATAAAGGCGGATGAGGACAGGAAGGCACGGAAATGTTCCCCTTTCCGGTTGAAAAAGGCCATCGCCCACCATGCGGCGATACTGAGGATCAGAAAAAACAGGCCCGCAGGCCGTTCCCCCAGATTCAGCCAAAAGTCCGGGCGGACATAATTTACCGCTACCAGTGCAAGGACCGAGCTTGCCGTCATCGCCCACCATGCCCGGCCGGCGATGCGCGCCGCCCGATGCTGCAGTTCGCCGGCGGTTTTAAACGCCAAAAAGTTGGCGCCGTGCACCATTAGGGTCGAGACTGCCACCGCAACGAACAGCAGCGTAAACCAATCCAGCACCCCGGGCTGTTCACCGGGAGAAAAATTGGTCCAGAGCGGCACAAAGAAATACCCCTCTTCATTGAGCGGCACCCCCCGGATGATGTTTCCCAGCGCCGCGCCCAGAAAGATGACCAGCAGCAGGCTTCCCACGGAAAAAGTGCGGTCCCAAAACATTTTCCACATCGGATGCCGAAGATGATGCCGGAATTCGATGCCCAGCGCCCGCAAAATCAGCACCCACAGGACCAGGATCAGCGGCAAATAAAAGCCGCTGAAACTTGAAGCATATAATTTGGGAAACGCGAAATACAGAGTGCCGCCGGCAGCCACCAACCAAACCTCGTTCCCGTCCCAATACGGCCCGATGGCATTCAGAACAATCCGGCGTTCATGTTCATCCTTGCCGGCCCAGAAATGGATTATGCCCGCTCCCAGATCAAATCCATCCAGGATGACATACATGATAAGCATAAATGTGAGGGCAATATACCAGAACGTTTCCATGGCTCAGCTCCTGTCTTTGGGAATCGCCGCTTGCTGCACGGGATCGGGGCCGTGCATGACCTCCCGCATCACAAGAAACACAAACAGCAGCGAAAGCGCGGCATAGATCCCCATAAATCCGATTAACGTAAACAGGGCATTGCCGCCGGACACTTCCGGAGACGCCCCTTCAGCCGTCCGCAACAGCCCGTACACCAGCCACGGCTGACGTCCCAGTTCAGCTGTCAGCCATCCTGCTGTATTGGCAATGTAGGGAAACGGAAAACTCAGCATCAGAATCCACAGGTACCAGCGGCTGTGCGACAGCGATTTTCGCCACCATAAAAACAATCCCAGCGCCGTCACGGCAATGAAAATCGTGCCCAATCCGACCATGATGTGGTAAGCATAGTACAGCAGTGGAATGTTGTCGGGCCAGTCCTCCCGCGGGAAAGCGTCCAGCCCTTTCACTTCAGCTTCCCAGCGGTGGTAGGTTAAAAAACTGAGCAATTTCGGGATGTGGATAGGGTTATCGATGCGCAGGTTTTCCATGTCCGGCTGGCCGATCAAAATCAGCTCAGCGCCCTCCTTGGTTTCAAACAACCCCTCCATAGCCGCCAGAGTGACCGGCTGATACCGGGCGACGTTTTTGCCCTGCATATCACCGGTGGGAAATGCCACGAGTACGCTGGCAAGCGCGGCGGTCATCAGGCCCAGCCGCAGGAAACGATCGGCATAGATTTCATTGCGGCCGGTCAGCTTATAAAATGCGCCCACGGCAGCCACCACAAATGACGATGTCACCACGGCTCCAAGCATGGTATGCCAGTATTGCCAGAACGCCCACGGGTTCAGCAGAAACGCCCAAAAATCCACCAGGTGCACGCGCCCCTGGGCATCGATCTCATAGCCCACCGGATGTTGCATCCAGGCATTGGTGACAATAATAAAATAGCCCGAGAGCCACGATCCGATAAACACCATCAAAGCCGCCAGGAAATGGCCCCGGGGGCCTAATCTCTTCTCTCCGAATAAAAACAATCCGAGGAAACTGGATTCGAGAAAGAAGGCAAACACCCCTTCCATGGCCAGGGTTTGACCGATGATGCCCCCGGCAAAGGTGGAGAACCGGGCCCAGTTGGTGCCGAATTGAAATTCCATCGGAATGCCGGTAACCACCCCCATTGCAAAATTGATGGCAAATATCTTTGCCCAGAACCTTGCGCTGCGGTGATAAAATTCATCGTTTTTCCGCAGCGCCAGCGCCTTCATGATCACGATGAGCAGTGCCAGCCCCATGGTGAGTTGCGGAAACAGGTAATGATAGGTGATCGTGAAGGCAAATTGCAGACGGTGAACGGTGAGCGCCGTTTCCATAATTTTTCCAGTGTGTCATCATCCGGGAATTTTGCGCTAATATAAAAAACGCATTCCATAAGCGCAAGCGAAGTCGGTCGTATTATTAGAAAAATTTAACAAAACAGATCCCCCTCCCCCAATCCGCTCTCCCTTGCTTTAGAAAATCACTGCTGATTGAAGTGCCACGGTGGGCCCGGCCAACCGCACCAGGACAGGCGGAACGGCCGCCATTCCGTGGATTTCGACCGTTTCGTCTCCCTATTCGACCAAAAGGTCGAATCCGCAAGGATCGCCCTCCATGGGATAACCCTTATAACTCGTTGATATTCATCCACTTAAAAATAATAATTATTTCTGGCACGATCCTTGTCTTAAC
>WFVT01000118.1 GCA_015491485.1 Candidatus Zhuqueibacterota bacterium | reverse complement strand
CACATAATTCATACGGAGAAGGAAAGGGGGCGGTGGGACGTTGACTTTCTTAAAATTGAGAAAAAGGGAAGGGGGAGAGTCACAGAAGCGAACGTCTTGCTCAGACGTTCGCCTCCTCGTTATCCGCATCCAAAATTTGCACATCATAGGTAATTTCCGCCGTCGATTTCAGCATAGCCGATACCGAGCAGTACTTATCCTTGGACAGCGTGACCGCATCGTTCACGGCTTTTTCGGAGAGGCGTTTCCCCCGAACGATGTAGGTGATGTGGATGTGTGTATAAACTTTGGGATGATTTTCGGCTCGCTCTCCTTCCACGCGCACCTCCAGTCCCGTAACATTCTGACGCTTTTTGCGCAGAATGAGTATCACATCCATGGCCGTGCAGCCGGCAAGCCCCTGCAACACCAGTTCCATAGGCCGAATACCGGTATTCCGTCCGCCCGTCGCCGGGTCTCCATCGATCACAATGGCATGCCCGGATCCGGCTTCGGCAACAAACTGCATATCACGAATCCAGGTCACATTGGCTGATTTTTTCAATGGTTAAACCTCCCTCGAATGATGATTTATAATGGCGATTAAATGACTGGATCAGGAACCATGGTCCAATGAACGCATTGAGCGCCTATTTTTAGCTTCTCATCATCGATCCGCCCCTCGTTATGGCAATGCCCGATGTCATTGTAATTCGATCAGAACACAAGGGGGATGGATTGGAAATGGTTCTGATCGCCGCGTCGAAAATCAGGTGCAAATTATTCAATAAAAAACGAAAATTCAAGCAACTCTTCACCGGTGGGAATGGAATGTTTGAGTGTCACTGAATGGCCATAAAAAAATCCAGCCCGCGGGGACGGGCTGGATCGGTGCATGGTCGCGAGGCTACGGCTCAACTTTCCAGGCTTTTCGGGCCTGTACCAAAATAGTAAATCAGCAGGGCGCTGCCGGCCAGTGCCAGATTCTTCATAAAATGCGCCATCTGGTTGCTCGCCATCATCGGATCATTGAAGCTCCAAAAGTTGTGCATAATAAAGGCGGTGGGAATGAGGAAAATCACCAGCAGCAGCGATCCGATCCTGGCCTTGTAGCCCAACAAAACACTGAGGCCTCCCAATACCAGCATAATGCCGGTGATGATGGTGGCAACGGTAGGCGCCGGTACCCCCTGTGATGCAGCATAGCCAGCCATATCGCTCAGCTTAAAAAAATGATTCAGTCCAAACAGGACAAAAATCATGGAATATAGAATCCGGCCGATCAGAACCAACCATTCCATGAGAATCCCTCCTCCGTATGTGCGTGATTGGGGTATGGTGGATTTTGGCGGCAGGTATCAATTAATTTTATCAAACTCAAAAGATTTGTCAATAATTTTCAAACAACCCATTCAGTCCAAAAATTTCCTTTTGGGCATTTTTTTTGTGTGGACGCTTCGGTGGGCCGTTCTCGAAAAGAAGTACATTGCAGCAGTACGGACATTCCGGCACCCAGTCCCCCCTTGATTTTTCCTGGCCTCAACCTTCCGTGCTTATCTGAAAAACGGGCTTGAAACCAACAGGCCTTCCGGAACAACGCCGGAAGGCCGGGAAAGGGCAAACTCCGTTTGGAACAAGAAAACACGGAAAGCTACCGGGTCAAAATCAGCCGCTTAGTCCGAACATGATTTCCCCGCACGAGCTGGTAAAAATACGTTCCGCTGGGCATCTGGATGCCGGCATCGTTGGTGCCATCCCACTGCACGGTGGTTGTACCAGCGGGCGCCATCCCGTCGAACAGAGTGCGCACCGGATGCCCCAAAACATCCAGGATTCGCAGCGTCACGCGTTCAGCTCGGGGAGCATAAAAGCGAATTTTCGTCCCCGGATTAAAGGGATTGGGAAAATTTTGATCGAGCGAAAAATCCTCAATCACCCGGGCGTTCCCCTTCATCCCGGTTACGCTGCCCTGGACCTGACTGACCACCCAGAACTCGTCGATAATTTGTCCTTTAATATTTTTGAAATAGAAATGAGCCAAATTGGATTGGCCGTTGTAATTAAATTCCCCGAACAGCACGCCAAAAGTCGCGTTTTGATCGGATGTATAAACGCTCGCCCACCAATCGCCGCTAAGCTTTTGCTCGCGGATGCTTTTGCCGCCCAAACCCGATACAAAGGCAAAGGTGGCGCCTTTGGTGATCACCAATGTGTCGGAGGTGCTGGCGATGGTTTGATTCTGCATGCTGCTCAGCAGGTGGGTTCGGCTGTATGAATGTTCGTGCCCGGTGGCAATGATCGCGCCGCCCTTACGGGCTTCTTCGTACACACCCCATCCGGTACCGTCTTTTTTGCCTCCCACTTGCATCCGTTTCATATTTTTATGCCATCCGGCAATGCGCCACACAGCCTGACTCTTCGCAAGCTGATCGCGAATGTAAGTATCATGTCCGCTGCCCCGGGTGCCCGCGCCGACAAGGATGATGTGCACGCCTTTAAACATCAAGGCCGATTTCACGCCGAGGTCACCATCCCAGGTGATCCCCAGCCGCTGACAGCGTTTCTCCATATACGATTGATATCCGTTAGGGCCGTCCCAGGCGTTCAGGTCGTGATTGCCAATGGCCGCGAACACCGGAAAATCTTCCCCCAGGTAGGTATTAAGCGTGTTTTCCCACAGCGCCGGATCGTCTTTGTAATCAAAGTCTCCGAGAATGATGAGGGCATCGGCTTTTTCATCTTTGATGAATTGCAGTACTTTTTTCGAGCTGCTGGTAACGCCCACATCCGCCGTGAAAGCAATTTTCAAATTAACGGGGGGAACCTGCTGTGCCTCTGCATCGGCTATGGAAACAAACGCACATCCGGTTAGGATAATCAAGGCAAGTATGAGATTTCGATGAAGATTTGACGGGATGCGTCCCTTTTTCGTCATGGCCTCCATCCTCCTGATGTCAAATTCAATTACCATTTGGTGATTCATTTTCGTATGATTTCGGGCGGTCTTGAAGAAACCGTGCTTTTTCAGGAAGGGCTTATTGGGGAAGGGCAAACTCCATGCCGCCATTGCAACATAGCTGGTTGGGGTCTGTGCAGTGCAGGCCCCCCGGCAATCACACTTCATAAAGCGGCATCATGCAAAGGCTTTGAAGCTGCTGCTCGAGTTTCACTCTGCTCCCAATTCCATAATCGCTGGCAGGCGGATACACCGAAAGTTCCGTTTTCTCCCCGACTCACAGCAGCCCAACCCGTTTCAGTATCGCCATCAAATGGGGTTCGATATGGTCTTTGAGGGATGCATTGGCATAGCCGATCCAGTTGATGTTTGTAGTGACGTCCATCGGCGCCATCGGCCGGCGGCCTCGTTCATCGGTGATCACCGCGCCGGCGCACTCGGCGATGAGAAAGGTGCACAGGTCGTACGGATGGCAACACAATCCGGCAGCGCGACTTTCCTTTTGCAGCGCAGCATCCACCAGCGCGCGCAAATCCGCCACGAACCGATCCCGTCCCGTGGCCAGCTCGTAAATTTGTCCGCCGGTGCTCATGTACTGATCTTCAAAGATGCGCGCCCGGCCCGGCTCCACCGGTCCATACAGCGCCTCGGCCAGCGCCTCATCGATGCGGCTGATAAGCTCCTTGCTGCCGTGAAAATACCGCACAAATCCGCCGAAGCCCTGCAACAGATCGCGTTTCCGGCTGGGTAGGGGCTCATACGGCCTTTCGCGGCCGGTCGCCAGGTCCTCACGGACGGCCCGGGCGGCCTCTCCCCGCACGGCCCACAACCGATCCGCGAAGCCTTGCTTGCTGACCGGGATCTCGGTTTGCACGGCCAGCACAATGTCGCCAAGGTGGGTGGCTTCGCCGCGGTTGGGCGCCACTCCGGCCAGGCTCCAGGCGCTGCGCTTGTCGAACATGAGCGGCCGGGTGCCATCGATCGGATCCAGGATAATCCGCACCTCGGCCTCGTCCTCGGAAATCGCCTGCGGGAAAACGCGTTTGCCGCCATCGGGCAGCCCTTCGGCGATCAGCACAAAACTGGCCTCCCGGGCCAGCACCTGCTCAAAGTAGCTCAGAAACGCCTGTTCAGCGATCTGGTCGATTCCGAAAATGACGTCCCCCTCGGTTTCGGAAGCCACCTCCGCCAGGTGCTGCTGCGTGTCGCGCCGCAGCGCAGCCAGAACCGCTTCACAGATGCGCCGCTGGCACTCGCGCAAATGCTGTAGCCAGAATTCAGCTGAATGGTTTCCGATTTGCATGCTGCGTGCTCCATGCCGGTTCAAAAAAACAAAGCGCGATTCCTGTTCCGGTTCATCGGAACCCGCGAATCGCGCCTGTATGTTTTTGTACAAAATTCATATCGTGTTTCGGCTCCCGGCCGAAGCGTTAGATCGCTCAGCCAAAGCCTGAACTGCCGCAGCTCGAAGCCCCACCTCCGACAGTCGAGGACTCTCCGCCGGTTGCGAATGCGCTGAATACGCGCTCAACGCCTGTATGACCACAGTGTTCGCAACGGAGTTCCTCCTCACTATCCGAGGAACGCACAAAAACTTCAAACTTCGAGCCGCACTTTTCACACCGGTATTCATAAATCGGCATGTTCGGCTACCCTCTCCTTGTCTTTCGCTATCCGTTCGGTTTGGTTGTCGTTTCTCTCGGATGGTGCTTCCTCCGGCTCCCACGGAACCTGGCAATGAGCCGAGAGTCACGTCGGCACGCCCATTTTCGGCAAAATCCACCGATTCAGCGCATACCAGGCAAAGAAAACCGCAAGAAGCGATAAAGTGTCATCCATAGATTGATCGTCACCTTTCCATGAGCGGTTCAGTGTTCATTCTTATTTTGATGCCGGCGCTTTCCTTTTCGGTCAAAATTTTTGCAGCTAATCAAGGAAGTGTAGGCATTGTTTTTGACAAAAACAATGGGAATATCCAAATGCATCGGATTATTTCGCCGCTTTTCCGGATTCACGAAAATACCATACCAGCCCCGCAAAGATCGCCGGCATATCCCGGTTGGCCACCTCGGGGGATGCACAGCGGATGAGAAATTGCAATGCCGTCTTGTTGGTGTTGGTGACTTCCGGCACATCCGTATTTTGCAGGAGCATGGTGCGCACACGCGGAAATTTTTCAAAGGCGCGGTGCACCGACCGGGCCAACTTTTCGCCCTCGGTGTTGGCCGGATAAATCGTCGTTTCGACCAGCACCGAATCGCTCGCAAGCGGTTCATACACCAGCTTGATGTACAGCGCTTCCGGCAATTTGTTGATCGATCGAATCTTGTCTCGCACCGATTGCCACTCCGGCCGCCACTGCACCAGTTCCACCCGGGCGCCGGCCCATTCCAATTTGCGTTTCAACGCTTCGGCTAACACCAAAGGCCAGCGCTCACTGCTGGTATCCGCCGCACTCGTCACATTGGGATCGAGGATCAGGTAAGCCCGATGCAGCACGGCATTCAGCACCGGTTTCATCCGTACGGTCAGCAAGGTGCTGTGGACGCTGTCCACCGTAACCGTTTTGCGCTCCTCATGGTAGCCGTTCAGCCGAAACTGCCACTCGGTTTTCCCCACCGGAGGATTGAGCAGAAAAAAGCCGCCCAGTTCGTTGGTCACCGCCACGGCCGAATCGCCATGCATGATCCTCACCCCGGCCAGCCCCTTTCGCGTGGAATCGTCGATCACCAGGCCGCTCACCGCGCGGATCTGTCCGGGCGGCACCAGCCGGAGCCGCAGCGTATCGGCATGGCCATCCGCTTCGGCGATGATGTGATCCACGCCGAGCGAATCATCCGGCGGGCGGTAAAAAAACAGCGCCGAATCGCTGCGCGCCCGGATGCGTTTGGGAAGCACGGTACCGCGAACGGCCCGCAGCCTCACTTCCGTGCCTTCCCATACCGGCTCCCCCCCGGCATCGAACGCCGCCAACCGAACGGGCATCAGCACGCGCGAATCGGCCGGAAGCCGGTCGGTGGGAACACGAAACGAGATCGAATCGGTCGGTGCAGCGACGATGATGGTGTCCGCCTGCGGGAAATTGTGATTCTTGAACATGTTTTGCAGCCGCACGCGCAGCACATGCGGACCGTTGCTCAAGGCGGTATCCGGTCTTGCCTGCATACGGCGTTCGTTCAAATCCACCTGCACCGGCACCACACGGCCATCTATCTCCAGTTTCACCGATTCCGAAAAAATCAACAGCGGACGATCCGGCCGGTGATGGCGCTCCCACAGGCCGTCGCTGAGCCGGTACACAATGGTCGGCCGCTTATCACGGGATATGCCCTGCGGCTCAAGAAGCTCAGCACTCGGCCAGCCTCCGGCGGCCCACCGGGCCAGCCCCAGAAAAATGCCGTACGCCTCCCGCCGGTTGTACCACTTTTTCATCAAACGCTTTTCTTCTTTGGCATTACTATAAAAGGAAGATTCCAGTAACACTGCCGGGATGCTGGCACGCCGCAACAGCCCGAAACCGGAAGGATAAATGTAAGTATCGGAAAGCAGGCCCTCTTCTGACAGGTCCGGCAGCCGCAGCGCTTCCACGAGCCCAAAATAAATGTGGCGCGCCAGGTCCAGACTCACCGGCGATACATCAGGGTGCTGATGATAAAACACGGCGGCATAGTTGGTTTCCGGATTCTCACTCGCATTGTGATGCAGCGAAATGAGGATATCGGCGCCGGCGCGCTCGGCAATCTCCACACGATCACGCAGGGAAACATAGTAATCCCCGGTTCGCGTGAGGATGACTTGCGCCCCCGCCGCTTCGAGAAATTGTTTCAAAAAGAGCGCCACGTTCAAATTCATAATGGCTTCGCGCTTGCCCGTGGGCCCGCGCTTGTAGCCAGGCAGATGCGCCATGCCGCCGTGTCCGGGATCCAGCGCAATCTTCATCCCGGCGAGATAGCGGGCATACGGAGGAATGCTATAATGCTCTTTGGGCAACTTCTGCCAATCTTTCCATCGGATCCCATTGCCGGCACAGCCGAGCAGCAGCAACAATCCAATAACCCCAATGCCCCGGTATCGACGCCACATAGGTTCCAGTCTCCTTCCTCACAAAATCATCGACGATGCATTGTCAAAATTCCTCCACAGGCACAGATCCAGAATGGTGATTCAAATCACTCGCGGGTCAAACTGCGATACACGATTTCCAGCCAGCGTTCCGCGGAGATGAAACTCCAGCCCCAGTCGGCATACGCCTCGGGAACGCCGGCGGCTTTCACCGCAGCCAGATTTTTTCCGGCCTCCACCTGCTTTTTCACGTGAGCAATCGTTTCTTGCAACATGACATGATATTTTTTCAAATCTTCAAGGGTCGAGATCGGCCCGTGGCCCGGGATAATTTTTACATCCGCCGGCAGGGCTTCGATGATCTGTCCGATATTCCGGGCCAGCCCCTCCACATCGCCGCCGCTGTCCAGATCCACAAACGGAAACCGGCCGGCAAAGAAATCATCGCCCATGTGCACCACATTGGATTGGGTGAAATAAATCACCGCATCGCCGTCGGTATGGCCTTTCGGATAGTGCATGACCTTGATTTCTTCACCGTTGAAGTGAATCGACACCGAACGATCGAACGTGATCACCGGCCAGGCTTCTTTAGGGGCGGGCGGAGTTACGCGGGAGCCGCGGCGCTGCTCGGTCATAAGGCGCTTGCGCACATTCTCATGCGCGATAATGGTGGACTCCTTGCCAAACACCCGGTTGCCGCCGGTATGGTCTCCATGCCAATGGGTGTTCAAAATGAAACGGATGTTGCCCGGTTTCAAATCCTGCACCGCTTTGCGGATTTTCTCTGCCAGCGGGGCAAATTGGTCGTCCACCAGCAAAATGCCGTCCTCGCCCACCGAAACACCGATATTGCCGCCACGGCCTTCCAGCATATACACATTGCCGGCCACGTGCGTGGTTTTGATCTGTACCTTGTCCCAGTCCTGCTGCGCCAGGACAAAGCCCATCCCCAGCATGATCGCCAGCACAGCCAGTAAAACGTTTGTTCTCCGCATAACTTCTCCTTTTATTTAAAATGAGCTTGGAATTTCATTTTTCGCCAAATCGGTATCGGTAGCCGGCATCCACCGGTGAAAACGGCTCCGGCGTTTCATCATGCAAAATGCCCATCTGAGATCATCATCCGCTTTCAGCCGATGGCTCCGTTTCGCTCCGCACAAGAGGCATGAACAATTTTTCTTCAATATAAAATATCAATCGTAAAAATTCGATATTTGCCGATCCAATTCTGCAACCACTTTGCGATCCCCCCGACAGCGGCCGTCCCTTTTTCCAAGAAATTTTTCTGCCCATGCCCAACGCCTCTGTGAAGATCTGTGGCGTCGAATGTCATCGGTCAAATATGATCAGAAAAACCCACAAACACAAGTGCAATTCGCCTGAATCCAAACTTGCATTTTTATCAGGAAACCCTAAATTACCATCGCGTCATCGAAACACACCGCATTCGCATAAAACATTCCCCCAATACCCATTTTTCAATGAACGGAGGCAAACTTTGACGGAGCAGGATTTTTTTCGGCTGATTGCGGAAGAGCTGAGTATCAGCGAAAAGCAGGTGCAATCCACGATTGAATTATTAGACGACGAAAACACCGTACCGTTCATCGCACGATACCGCAAAGAGGTCACCGGCGGGCTGGACGAAGAGCAGATCCGCGCCATCGAGGACCGCATCCGCTATTTGCGCATCCTCGAGGATCGCAAGCAAACCGTGCTCAAATCCATCGAGGAGCAGGGCAAGCTCACCGACGAACTGCGTGAAAAAATCGAAGCGGCGACGCGGCTACAGGAAGTGGAAGACCTCTACCTCCCCTACAAGCC
>WFVT01000117.1 GCA_015491485.1 Candidatus Zhuqueibacterota bacterium | reverse complement strand
TCTTTGGCCCGGGCTTTTTGTAATTGCAACTCTTTTAACAGCAACTGAGCATTCTTACCGCACATCGCTACCAGTTTGGCCCGCTCGCCCTGCTTCGGCACGATGATCTTCACCGGCCCACCGGCGCGCTCACTCAGCCAGGTTTCCACTTGATCCTGTTCGGGGATCTCCGCCGGAAGATAAATTTCTTTGGGGATGAAATCCGCTTTGAGATAATATTGCTTCACAAACGAGGCCACGACCTCATCGAACGCGTCTTTGAACACGCCGTTCAAATAGTAGTGCTGCCGCCCGATGATTTTGCCTTCGCGGATTTTAAAAATAACACCGCAGGCATCTTCATCCTCGAGAGCGACTGCTACCACATCGCGATCTTTGAAATCGTCGGTGACCACCTTTTGCTTGTACTGAAAATTTTCAATGAACTTGATCCGGTCCCGGATGCGCGCGGCTTCTTCAAACTTGCGACGGGCGGCCAGGTCTTTCATTTTTTCCGTGAGTTCCTGCACCACGAGCTGATCCCGGCCGTTGATGAAATTCACCACCTGATTGACAATCTGCTGATATTCCTGTTCTGAAATCAACCCCTCACAGGGCCCATCGCACTTTTTGATGTGGTAATCCAGGCAGACCTTGTACTTGCCCTTGCGAATCGTTTCTTCGTTGATATCGTAATTGCAACTGCGAATCGGGAAAATCCGCCCGATGGTTTTCAGCAAAGCGCGCATTTGCGCGACATCGGTATAAGGGCCGAAATAGCGTGAACCGTCGCGCACGATTTTTCGCGTCGGGAAAATCCGCGGGTATGGCTCGTTGGTAACCCGGATATAAGGGAAACTTTTGTCGTCTTTTAAATTAACGTTATATCGTGGCTTATACTCCTTCACTAAATTCATTTCGAGGATGAGAGCCTCCATCTCCGAGTCGGTTACAATGATCTCGACATCGGCAATGCGCGAAACGAGTCGCTGCAGTTTGGGGCCTTCGATGCGCCCCGCTTGAAAATACGAGCGCACCCGGTTGCGGAGGCTCTTTGCCTTGCCAATGTAAATGATCTTTCCCCGGCTGTCTTTGAAAAGATAGACCCCGGGCTTTTGCGGCAAAGCATCCAGCTTTTCCTGCAATTGTTGCGGCAACGGCTTCATTTTTCCACGAGTTCGATTAACACCCCACCAGTGGATTTCGGATGCAGAAAGGCTATCCGGTGTCCGCCGGCCCCCCGGTCATCCTTCTGCGGGATGATTTCGAGCCCGGCTTCGACCGCCTCTTGCAGCGCTGTGTCGATATTTTCAACCGCCAGGCAAATGTGATGGATACCTTCGCCATGTTTTTCGATGTACCGGGCAATGGGAGATTCCGGAGTTGTGGCTTCTAACAATTCAATGGAGCTGTCCCCGGTACGAAACATGGCCACCTTGACGGCCTGTCCCTTCACTTCTTCAATATGATCGGGCTCTTTTTGCATCAAAGCCCGGTACTTCGGGATCGCCTGTTCCAGGCTCTTCACCGCGATGCCGATATGATCAATTTTAGCAGACATCCTTCACCATATTATTTGCTGTCATCGGTTTCAATTACAGCGGAAATAACGTGATCCAACGGGGTGTTGCGGCCGATTGACCGATGCGGCCGTTTGAATTTTAATCCGTAAAATAAGCCTTTCCTGCTGCATTTGCAATAGATTTGTCAAAGGATCAGGATTCGGAAAATGGCATAAAATGAAGTCGGGGAAAATATGGTGAGGAAAGTGCGGCGGGTTGAATGAAGGGAATATCGTGGGATTTAAATTTCAAATCGAATTTCCGTGAAAACACAAAACTTTCACGAGATGCACTGAAGAGGGTTCATTGCAGGTTCGTCCATAACAACAAACCACAGTTCGTTTTTTTACAATCGCCAGGTGGTGGTACATCATTACGTCGGGTTGCTTCACCAAAATAAAAACGACGGCGCGGGGCATCAGGGGCAACTTATCTCTCGAGAACCATCTTTTTGGAAAATTTCAGCCGCCCAATCTGTAAAACCGAGAAATACACGCCGGCCGCAACTTCAGCACCACGGTGGTCCTTTCCGTCCCAGATCACCTCATAATATCCCGGCGGCAGGGCACGTTCGATCAGAGTGCGCACGATCCGTCCCCGCACATCTCTTATCAACAGCCTGACCGGCACGGCAAGCTGCTGATTTTGGGCAGCGACGGAAAATGCAATGCGTGTTGATGGATTAAACGGATTGGGATAATTTTGTTGCAAGGTATGCATTTCCGGCGCCTGAATTTCCACAGCAATTTCAGGAAAAGTTCCTATTTCACCGGTCTTCAACACAAAGAGTAACCGGTAAAAGTAGGTTCCAATTTCCGGCACCTGGTCTTTGAATTGTTGATACCATTGCAATTGCTCTGCATTTTGTAGCTTATACGATTGCAGAGTAAGCCAATCGCTGAAAGGCGTGCGTCGCTGAAGCCTCAGCCATTGAATCCGGTCCGGTTGTCCAATAAGCCATTTTAGAATGACGCGGTTGCCCTCAACAGAGGCACTAAATTCCATGTTTTCAACGCTTACGACAGCGGCACCGGCGACATTGGAAAAATCGGACCAATTTCCAGCATCATCAGTCACTCGCATTATAAAAAACAGATTCATGGGATCATTGATATCATCAATACTGAATTTCTCTTTTTGGCCTGGCAAGGTTGGAGCATTTGGGAAAGGCAGGCGGTTTGCAGCTTGAAACCATTCAACTTTATTTTGAGCAGGTTCAGATTCCGAGTATCGAATATCATAACCAAAAGCCGGACCGCCGGAATCTCCATCATCGCCACTTGCAGTCCACGATAAAAACCAGGAGTTTGCTTCGCGAATCAATTTAAGATCCCGTACGGGCGAAGGCGCAACATTATCCGGGAAAGCCAGGACTTTCGTTTCGTCCTGTAATTTCCATCCTGGGTTTTGACCTTTATTGGCATAAGCCCCCCGAATTCCGAGATCGTGTTTGCGTCCATTGAAATCACGATCCCAATCGAGAAATCTCGCAAAGGTCGATGCATCTATTGGCGAACCATTCAAATTCGCATTTGCTTTCGGCACTAAATCCAGCGTTTCCAGACCGCCGAACGGATTATTTAAATAAGTGGGAGCCTCACCATAGGCTGCGGTGAAATTGTTCCTTTGAGTGCCTCCCCCCAATGGCTGCACGGCGAATACCAGGTTACCTTCAACTCTTTGTTCGTAATTGGGATCAGCGCCGCGGATAAAAATGCCTTCGCCGTTGGCAACCACTGTATTGAAGAAGACATGAATATTTTTCGGCACATCGTTGTGCTGCTGAATATGGACTGCATCGCCAAAATGATTGACCAACAGATTGTGATGAAAGGCGATGTTCCCTTCTCCCTGGAACAGGGCTTCACTTGGATTCTGGAAGAACAAATTGCCATAAATTTGATATACATCATTTTGCCCGGCCCCCGATAGCGGCCAGTGCCCCACCAACAAATTGGGACGCGCCCTGCCCCCAGTAGAACTATTATCGCCTTTGATAAACACATTATGACGTATGATTGTTGTTCCCTTTTCCGGCATTCCTTCAAGCATGGGCCGGTCAATTTGATGCTTGATTTGCATATTGTAACCAATGCTATTGATAATCACGTTATATTCGATCAGGCCGTTGACGAAAGGAGCCGTGCCATCTGAATTTCCCAGATAGATCCCGGTGCCAGCATCAATAATCACACAGCGACGAATCACCCAATTCCACGCCGGCGCTTTGGTGCTAATCCCGACAATTTGCTGATCCCCACCGACGCCATAAATTTTTAGATTTTCCAGAGTTATGTGATGCGCGATTCCCTGAGCTTTCACCCCGTCCCCACCGAGGTCTCGCCCGTTGATGTCAAGATTACGAATGACGATGTAGCTGGCATTGTCAAAACGCACCGTATTATGCGTCTCTCGCCCTAAAAAAACCGGCCGCTCGCCGGTCTCAGGGCCGGTAATGACAATCGGTCGGCCCGGTGCACCATGCATATTGAAAATGGGCAAACCGGGGACATCATTGGCATCATTGTAAACGCCGCGCGCCAAAAGTAAAGTGTCGCCCGGTGCAAGGCCGCCACGCAACAGCGATAGGTAATTGTTCGGATTGGCATAGATGACTTCAGCCTGGCTCTGCTGCACATGGGCGAAACCATAAAACCATAAAAGGCACAAGAAAGCAACCACGCGCTTGAAAACGATATTTCGTAAATATTTCATCCGTGTTTGGTCAGACATTGTCATTCTCATCCTGATGAATGTGGTTTGCATATCAATATCCCGATTGTAGTTTTGTTTTCGCCTGATTGACTGTTTATTCATGTTCTATCAACGCTTTCGGAATAGCGCCCTGAAGACGAAACCCGATACACCGATGCTCATCAGCAATACCGTAGCCGGTTCCGGGATGACACCAGGGGTTACATCACCGGAGATGGTAACTTGATAATCGCCGTGGCCGATTCGTGCAAAATTTTCGCCCACCGGGTAAAAGCTACCGGCATTGAAACCCGACAGGGCTTCACTCAGAGTAAAGTTGGCTGCACCAATGGCCAAAACATAATTGCCCGGGGCTAAAACGCGCGATAGATAGGCATCGTTTTTCGAAATGGATCCGTCGCCATAAGTTCGTGTGGAGTTATCATTGCTGGCGATCAAATCCGCTGCATCCAGTGAGCCATCATCCCTGAACAGATAAATGGCTGTATTAAAAAAGGCGATCTCACCATCGCCATTGACATCCACAAATTCGTCTGTAATGCCATTGCCGTTGAACCGATCTTCGGAGTCTCTTTCCCATGATTTTGTATCGATAGTCACCCGGCCGTAGCTATTCACTGAAAAATAAATGTAATCTACTGAGGTGCCACCTGACAGCCGAACAATACTGCCTGTAATGACAAATGCTTGCGTGCCCGATGATGCCAAAAGTAAAAAACTGCTAACAACCAATCCGCCCAAAACCACACCAGATCCCCGCATGGCAGGTCCTCCGCAACTTTATGGATTTGACGTTGATTGTAAAGTTTGAATATAATTCCGGGCAAATCGCAAAAGCCTATTTTTCACCTCCTTTTGATCCTGGAAAAGAGCATCGTTTAACGTTGTCAGGCGAAAGAAATAAACAGAAATACCCCGCCGCAAAAGTCTATTTTTTAATACCTCCCATTTTAGTTGATAAATATTTCGTACTGTTTTCCCATTAATCATGAACCAATACAGCACTTTCTGATTTAAATCTCCTTTTTGGATACTAAGCAAAGTAGCAAAAAAAGGACTTTTCCCATTCCTCTGGACAATTTCTTCCTGACGCACGATCTCCCAGCCGGAACCAGGCAAACAGTGAAGGGGCGAATGCACCTGTGCCTCAAATTTTTGATCCTGGTAACGAACGGCTACGGCCTCGACCTGCAATTTATCTTCTTGGTATTTATGAATATAACCATACTGGGTACCCAATACTTCCTTGGTCAAAGAATCCAATTCTCCCTGGTAAAAGCATGTCCAGCCGTTTAACTGCACCGGCTCCTGTATGAACTGGTAAATAGAAGAGGGATCTGTGGTCGGTGACTTCTGTACCCATAGCATCCCGATTTTGGTTGTAATCAGAAACAAAGCAATTATGACGATTTTCTGCATAACGGAACTCGTAGAAGAATATGGTTCAGGGAAAGTACTAAAATTAAACCCAGGAAAAACACTAAAATACCGGCTCCCTGATGCATGAGCATATCTTCAATATATTCTGGATTTCCAAATAATCCGGTAAAAGCAGTGATTACCAATCTCAGCGTATTTGCCACGATTGCGATAGGAATGGCAGACAGGAATAACAGTATTTTGCAAGAGAGCCGTAGTGAAGACATGTAAGCAATTGGAGCACTCAACGCCAATAATACCATGATAGATCGAAGGCCGCTGCAGGCTTCGATCACTTCCAAAGAAAAGTTTGGAAAATGCAAAATATTGCCTTCAAGAAGCGTAGGGACTCCCATGATAGAAAGAATTAAATACGCCAAATAGCTCGATAACCGCTGTAGCGGGAACGTCATCGAATAGTAAATGACGTAAGGCAGCGGGATCATCAGCCATAGATAGTTCATTGGAAACCAGATGTGCTTATAAGCCGGCCACCCGAAAACAAACAGAACAATCCCTTGCAAAAAAAGAAGCATAGATGTTCTCAGTACGAACCATTCGGCTGCCGCACTTCCAATAATGGCTCCTGCCATACCTAAAACCATGACAAGGAGCCCGATCCACGAAAACGATGAGCGGTTTAATTTCAACTCGTTACGGCGATGCCACAAAAAGTAAGCCGAAATAATCGGCACCAAAAAGCCGTGGCTATAATTGGGGTCAATGGTCCAATCGCGATAAAGTTCCCGGAGTGGCGCATAAAATGTATAAACAAACAGGGTAGCAATAAAGAGCACCGGAGCTATTATTTTCAACTGGCTGTAATGAATGGTTCCCCGGGCAGGAAAGGGTTTGACAGGTGCCATTATATTAGAATCCCCCGATTTCGATGCCTGATTGCTTTTAAAATTGGGGCAACCATGACATACCCGAAATATTTAATCAGTTCCCAAATAATCCATTTTTGAGGATAGATTGCGTCATGAACATTTTCTGAGCTCTTTGGCCCAGGAACAGCAACCGGAATAAGTTGAAGTTGTTGCGATTTGCAAAACACTTTCAAAGTTTCCACAGAACGCCGCAGATGGAAATTGGAGGTGACAATCATGAGGCGCTTTATCTTCAATTCATGCAACAGCGGAAGGATGGCCAGAACTTCGGTGAGTGTCCCCAGTTTTAATTTTTTGACTCGAAAGCACTGAGCGTCGTTGCGGTGAAGAACGACAAAAAAATGACGCTCTTTGTAATAGGTCGCCTGTACACAATCGTAAAAGCCTGCAGGATTCTCGGGAAACATACGCAGGAATTCGCGCCATTCAAACCGGCCTACGCTGAAAATCACACAATCGGCAAATCCTTTCTGGAAAAGCTCATAGCCATAGACCTTTCGCTCCGTTCTTCCTGCGAAAACAAAGATAGCGTCTGCAGGCTCTGGTTCTCTCCCAATGTTGAGAAATTGAATAAGTCCTGAATTAAAATCCTTCCACAGCCGCGAAAAACGCATCCGAGGGTTAGAATAAAGTATAAATGAAAGGGGCAAGTGCACTACTTTGAGTCGTGACGATCAAAAATCCTAACAGCACCAGAAAAATCATGATCGGCGCCAACCAATATTTTTTCCGAACTCGCAAAAAGCGCCAAAATTCAGCCAGAATGGATAGTTTTGACATTTTGCTCACC
>WFVT01000116.1 GCA_015491485.1 Candidatus Zhuqueibacterota bacterium | reverse complement strand
GCGTATCTGTACAAATCCACCGACTACGGTCAGACCTGGCAGCGCATCGGTACCGATTTGCCCGATGAGCCGATCAACGTGGTGGTGGAAGACCCGGAGAACAAAGACCTGCTGTACGTGGGCACCGATCACGGCGTGTACATCTCGCTGGATGGCGGTCGGAGTTTCATGGCCATGATGAACAATCTGCCACACGCACCGGTGCATGATCTGGTGGTGCATCCGCGGGATAAGGATCTGGTGGTGGGCACGCACGGCCGGTCGATTTACGTCGCCAATGTGGAGCACGTGCAGCAGCTCACTCCGGGAATGCGCCGAAAACCGCTACATCTGTTCCCGCTGGATAAAGTCACCTTCAGCGAGAACTGGGGCCGCAAACGCGCCAACTGGGCCGAAGCGAATGAGCCCAAAATCGAGATCGCGTTTTATGCCGGTCAGTCCGGTCGGGCGAGGATCCAAATCATCACGCAGGACGGAATTCTATTAAAACGCCTCTGGGATGACAGCGAACGCGGCTTGAATTATGTTTCCTACGATTTGACCGTGGACTCAGCGAAAGTGGCTGCCTACAATAAAGCCCTGAAAAGACGGTTTGAGAAAAAGGCAAAAGAGAAAAAGAAAAGGTGGAAGGATTTAAAACCCGCTGATAACGGGCAGGTTTATTTGCGGCCAGGCAAATATACCGTGGAAGTAACGCTTGGCAAAACCACCGTTCGACAGACCCTGGAAATCAAAGAGCGCAAGCGGCCCAAACGCGGTGTTAAAGGCAAAAGATAAATTTATCATCCGGCAATGAAACCATCCATTGCCATAGAAAGCCGGTATGGTGTAAATACCTGATGCCTGCATATCGGCTGCTTGCAAGAGCACCGTTCCGGAACAGAGAAATTTCCCTTGCTTTCCTATCCTTAAATATCCGGATGCCGTTGTCGGGGGCATTTGATGAGATGGGGACATGCCACCCGGCAACGGCATATCGAACTCACATCCCCGTTTCCGATGTTCAATCAATATTCGACCTCCCGCTGCCTGTGGTGATCGCACCTCTCCACGGCTTCATCGATAATTTTAATACAATATTTCATTTTTTTCATTTTGAAAAAGTGATTTTCCAAAATGAAACGGATACAAAAACATCCAGAGCAGATATCGAATGCATTTGCCCGCATTTTCAGCTTGAAACGCCGCCGGATTCCCACGCTTTGACTTTGGCCTGCGATTTGCATATCCGCTCGCATCCGCTGCACCGGAAGGTACACCTCGGGATTAAAAATGGAAACACTAGCCTGGTTCGGGCATCAGTGTTATATTTCCATTCCCGCGTGGTTTCACCAAACCCATTGTATGAGGAGGATAGCATGAAGGCATTACGATGGCCCGTCGTTTTCTCAATGGCGTTACTCATCTGGTCCTGTGGAGAGAGTGAGCAGTTCTCACCGATGCAACCGTCTTCATCCCCTACCGAGGCGGCTTTGCAAAAACCGTCCAGCCAAATCATTCCGGGGAAATACATCATCGTGTTTAAGGATGATGTGGCTGATGTAACGAATCTGGTTGCCCAACTGGCAAAAGCCCATGGCGCAGCGGTTGAGCACGTGTATCGGCATGCGCTGAAGGGCTTTTCGGCCAATCTGCCAGATGCCGCGGTACAGCGTCTGCGAAACGATCCTCGCATCAAGTACATCGTTCCGGACGCCGTGGTTACGGTGGGCCCGACGGTGAGCCGACGGCCGGGAGGCGGAAGCACCGGCCAGGTGACTCCGTGGGGCGTCACCCGTGTCGGCGGTCCGCTGGATGGTACCGGCAAAACGGCCTGGGTGATCGACACCGGCATTGATCTGGATCATCCCGACTTGAATGTGGATGTGAGCCGCAGCGCCAATTTCGTCACCCGCGGCAAGGATTCTCCGGATGATGGCAACGGGCACGGCACGCACGTCGCCGGCACCATCGGCGCGATTAACAACGACATCGACGTGGTCGGTGTGGCGGCCAACGCCACCTTGGTGGCGGTGCGCGTTTTGGATAATCGCGGCTCGGGATTGTATAGCTGGGTGATCGCCGGTGTGGATTATGTGGCGCAAAACGCCGCTCCCGGGGATGTGGCGAATATGAGTCTCGGCGGTCCGCCCAATGACGCCCTGGATGACGCCATCCGGGCGGCGGCGGACAAGGGCATCCTCTTTGCCATAGCCGCCGGTAACGACGGTGACGACGCCAACAACTATTCCCCGGCCCGGGTGGAATATCCCAACGTTTACACCGTTTCGGCCATCGGCGAAGATGACTGTCTGGCCTCGTTCAGCAACTGGGGCAATCCCCCGATTGAATTTGCCGCCCCTGGGGTGAACATTCTGTCCACCGCGGCCGGCGGCGGTACCACCACATTGAGCGGCACCAGCATGGCCACGCCCCATGTGGCAGGACTTTTACTTTTGGGCGCAGTTAATAGCGATGGGACCGCCTGCAACGACCCGGATGGCAATCCGGATCCGATCGCTTTCAAATAATTCCTACCCGCCCCATCCGAAAAGCCGCGGCGGGCGTCCAATTAAAGCGGGAATGGAAATCCGCCCGCCGTGGCACTTTTTACAATACCGCTTCCTTCCTTTTCTCCTTCTGAAATTCCAGATATGAGTACACCACGCACACAAGCGTTACCCCCAATATCACTACCAGCATTCCGGCAAAAAACACCACCGGAGACGCGATAACCTTCAAGCCCACCAGCACCGCGCCTGCCGCCACAAACAGCTTTCCGGAGAACCGATGCGTTCGCCGCCATACTTCAGCGTTTTCCAGCGTCCACGGAGTCCGGACGCCCACAAAATAGTTGGGCTCGATTTTCTTGATAAAGATTCCCAAAAGGATAAACATGATGCCCAGGAGATATCCCACCAAATCGATCGTTTGAACAGGCTGAATAAATCCAATCCCGGCCTGCTTGAGAATCTCACTCAGCGACAGAATGGACAGAAAAGACAGACCTCCCAGTACAAGACCATTGTAAACAGACCGGAATTTCCCGAAATTTTCACCTCGTGGATCAATCTTGGGGATGATATTTAAAATCAGTGCCAAAAGTGCATTGAGGGCGGGGAGAAAGAAGACAAAACCTTTAGGGGCATAGGCGTCCACCTCACCGTGAACATTGTAATGCCGCGGAATCTGATCCGGTAGCGCATCCCAGAAATAGAGCGCCGCTACAAAAGGTGCCAAGACAATCAGCAGTTCCGCCCAAATCATTTTCTTGTTCATAAGAGCCTCCCATATCAAACACACATTCAGGACACGTTGAACAATGTTTCCCACTCATTAACAACTACACCCAAAATTGCGAATCATTCAATTGTATTGAAAAAATGGTGCTATTGAAAACCAAGAATTGGTTTGAAAGTGCCACCGTCCGAAATCACCCGCTGAATTGTCCAACGGCCATAGGGCAGGATGTATAAAAACGGCCACTTCAATTTTGCCCAATGGCTTCTGCAGAACATTTCGTCCCGCAGGAATACATTCTTCCAGATTCATCACCTCGAGACAGTCAATTTTGGGGCATTCTCGGTTATGTAGAACATCTCACTGTCTCGCCAATTTACGTTGCTTTCACAACATGTCTCAAAGCGCTCTGCACACGATGTGATATTTCATCAAAAGCCCTGCGAGAAATGAGTTGCCGCTGCACGAACCAGCTTCCGCCGCAGGCCAGAAGGCAATCCAGTTTCAAATAATCCGCTAAATTCTCACCGGTGATGCCGCCGGTGGCGATGAATTGCACCCCCGGGAACGGCGCCGCGATGGCCCTGAGCGTGCGCACGCCGCCAGACGCTTCGGCCGGAAAATATTTCAAAATCCGCCATTGTCTCTCCAGCGCCATCTGAATTTCCGTGGCCGTGGTCACGCCCGGGAAATAGGGCAGCTCCTGCCGGATACAGAAATCCGACACGGCTGATGAGAATCCCGGCGACACGATAAACGCGGCACCTGCATCGAGGGCCGCCTGTGCCTGATCGGCGCGAATCACGGTGCCCGCGCCCACCGTCATCTCCGGCAGCCGCCGGCAGATCCGCCGGATGGCCTCTGCCGCCGCATCGGTGCGAAAGGTGATTTCGATCAGCGGCAGGCCGGCTTGCAGCAGCGCCTCGCCCAGCGGTTCGGCATCCTCGGCGCGGTCGAGAATCACCACCGGAATCAGCCGGTAGCGCTTAAACAGCTCAACGAGCGTTTTCAGACGTTGTTGCAATCGATCCATCTTGCTGACTCCATGATGGCTGTTTCCAATCAAGCTCCCGGATAACCGCCCGACCCACCGCCGGATGTTCCGCGCTCGCGGGCAATTTTCTCTTCATAACCGCTCTCCTTTAGCGCCTGGATCGGCTCCGGATGCAGCCCCATGTCTTCACGAACCTCGGCCAACAAGGGCCGCACATCCAATTCAAAGGCTGCGGTGAGTTCCCGGTGCGCTCCCAAAACATCGCATTCCGCCTGTTTTTGCGTCAGCGTCCGGCGGTCCACCAACAGCGCTTTGGCCAGAGCGGTCTGGCAGTTGATCACCGACTGCACCATGGCTTCGATTTTAGGTTCAATGTTATGGGACTGGTCGATCATGTACGCCACCTGCTGCGCACAGCTTCGCGCTGGTTCATCATTGTCCTGTTCGGCGCTCACCAGTTCGTGGAAAATCAGGAACAGTTCAAACGGATTGACCGATCCCACGATGAGGTCATCATCCGCATATTTGCGGTTGTTGAAGTGAAATCCGCCCAGCCGGCCCTCATCCAGCAGCACCGCCACAATGTGCTCGATGTTGGTGCCCTGCGCATGATGCCCGGTGTCCACCAGGACGTGTGCCTTTTCGCCCACTCTTGTCGCTGCCAGATAGGCCAGCCCCCAGTCGGCGAGATCGGTGTGGTAAAACGCCGGCTCGAAAAATTTGTATTCAATCAGCATCCGTTTGCCCTCCGGCAGCGCGGCGTGCACCTCGGCCAGGGACTCAAGCATGCGCTGCTTGCGAGCGCGAAAGCTGTCCTGCCCGGCATAATTCGTCCCATCGGCGAACCAGAGCGACAGATCGCGGGAGCCGGTTTTTTGCATAATTTCGATGCATTCCAGCATGTGCTCCACGGCCATCCGGCGAACCGCGGCATCGGGATGGCAGATGGAGCCAAATTTGTAGGCCTCATCCTGGAAGACGTTCGGATTGATGGCGCCGATGCGGATGCCCAGCTCATCGGCGTACTGTTTCAGCGCGTCCCAGTCATCCACACGATCCCACGGGATGTGCAGCGCCACCGACGGCGCCACACCGGTGAGGCGGTGCACCATGGCGGCATCAGCCAGCTTCTCTTCGACTGTACGCGCAGCGCCGGGCCAGGAGAACACCCGGAAACGTGTGCCGCTGTCACCATAGCCCCACGACGGCGTTTCGATGTGCTGGCGTTTAAGGGCGGTTTTAATGGCTTCCAGATTGAGCCCCCGCTCATCGCACCAGGCACGGATGGCATCCATGGATCGCTGCGCCCCACTCATGATTCGCCTCCTTCATCATTGATCTTCAAACGCAACGGTAACTTAGAATGCGTGGTTCAGAAATGCAACGGCTTTGTGCCGATTGCGCCGCACGTGAACGCACTTTCCCGCGATTAACCCTTGACATTTTGCCGGCGGAAAGTTATGCTTTGCTGGACATCCAAATCGCAAAGTGAGGGCACCCATGAGCATTCGGATCATCGTAACCGGCGGCACGTTCGACAAAGAATACGATGAGATCCACGGCCGGTTGTATTTTCGCAACACGCACGTACCTGAAATGTTACGACGCGGGCGCTGTTTGTTGGATGTGCACATTCAGACGCTGATGATGGTGGATAGTCTGGAAATGTCCGAGACGCAGCGCCGGGAGATTCTGCGCACCTGCCAGCAGGCGCCGGAAACCCAGATTGTCATCACCCACGGCACGGACACCATGGTGGATACGGCCCGGCTGCTGGGCCGGCACATCACGGGCAAAACCATTGTGCTTACCGGAGCCATGATTCCATACGCCTTTGGCAGTTCGGACGGCATGTTCAACCTGGGCAGCGCGCTGTCGTTCGTACAGGCTCTGCCGCCGGGCGTGTATATTGCCATGAATGGCCGCTATTTCCACTGGAACAACGTGCGCAAAAATCGCGAACTGGGCGTGTTTGAGGAATTGCGAACGGCTGATGAGGATGCATGAGGCGGGTGGATGGCAGTCCTGCCAAAGCCGCCGATACTGCGCCGGTTGGCCTTCTTTTTAGTCCGAAATCCGACAAAAAAGGACCGATCCATGAAGCGAGCCCATTTATCTGGACCTCGATTTCGCCGTGTTTCATCCGCGGCGCTTTTGACCCTGCTGATTCATGGTGCATTGTTGTCGGCATGTAAGAAACGCGGCGACAGAGGGGAATCCGACAGATTGGAAACCGAGACCGTGGTCGTTTGCGCGCATCGCGGGGCCTCGGCCTACGCCCCGGAAAATACCCTGGCCGCCATGCGCAAGGCCATGGAGCTGGGCGCCGACATGGCCGAATTGGATGTGCAACAAACCGCGGATGATCATCTGGTGTTGATGCACGACGATCGTCTCAACCGCACCACCAGCGGCCGCGGGCTGCTGTGGCAAAAATCGCTGGCCGAACTCCGTCAGCTCGATGCCGGAGGGTGGTTTGATCCCCATTTTGCCGGCGAACCCATTCCCACTCTCGAAGAGGTGATGGCGCTGGTTCGCGGGAAAATGCAGTTGAACATCGAAGTCAAAATGCACGGTCACGAGCGCGATATTGTCCGGCTGGTCATCGACACCATCCGCCGGAACGATTTTGCCGCGCATTGTATTGTGACATCGTTTGATCACGCATTTATCGATTCCCTCAAAGCACGGGCGCCGGATTTGCGGGCCGGCTACATTCTGGTCCCCGAGCTGTTCCATGATGCAATTTTTACAGCTCCGTTGGAGGTGTTAAGCGTCCACCATGAAATGGTGGACTCGACGTTTGTTGCGCGAGCGCATGCCAACGGCAAAGAAATACACGTGTGGACGGTGAACGACCGCAAGACCATGCGCAAAATGCTGGCGCTCGGCGTGGATGCTATCATCACCAATTATCCCGACCGGGCGCGCGAGGTGGTGCAGGCCGCACGCAAATGATTTGCTGGGGAAAAGCCATTTGCGGAAGTTTTCCTTTTGTCGCCTGATGCATCGGGCTATGCGGCCTACGGCCAATCCGGGGGATATCCATGCCAATCTTAAGAACCGCCCATGCCTGAACGCTGGGCTTTCCGACATCCCCATCCAGCGTCAGTCCCGGGTATTTTTACCGTTTTTGAATAGCCCCCGATGATGGGAATGGTGTTTCTCCAGAATTTTGGCTTTAACCGCATCCTTCTCCGCCCGGATAGGGTGCCCTGCCCCTGCAGAAAGCATGAAAAAAAGCCGGCCTCATTGCCGGCTTGATGGTAAATTTCAAACGACTTCCAAAAGTGCGTCATCGCGGATGATCATCCCTGCCTCGGGGTCTTCAAGAGCCTGCCGCAGAAATTTTGGCAGCGAAAAAATATGCCGGTGGGTTTCGGCGTCGTAAAATTGCAAATCGGTGCAGCGGCGCTCCTGCAGGGTTTGCTGCAATCGGGCCTCGGCATAGGGCTCGCCCAGATCGTGATCCGCCGCCACCGCGAATCCCCACGATAATCCATAAAACGGCACCCAGGCGTGATAGGGTCGCACATCCCGAAACACCTGCCGCAGCGTTTTGATGATGGACACATGCGCCAGGTGCTCGCCGATGTTGGTGGTTTCCGCCTGCATGGCAAAAGTGCCGCCGGGATTGAGGCGCGATTTCACCAGCTCAAAAAATTCCTGTGTAAACAAATACGCCGCCGGACTGCCTTTGAGCGGGTCCGTCATATCGCTGATGATGCAATCGAAACGCTCACTGGTGTTTTGCAGATAGGCACGCGCGTCTTCATGCAACACCTGCACGCGCGCATCATCAAAAGTGCCCTGATGCCAGGCGGTCAAAAACTTTTTGGCCAGCGCCACCAGGGTGTCGTCGATATCCACCATGACGATTTTTTCCACGGACGGATGGCGCAGGATTTCGCGCAGGTTGGCGCCTTCGCCGCCGCCGGCCACAAACACGGTTTTGGGCTCGGCGCAGGCCATCATGGCCGGTTGGATGAGGCATTCATGATACACGTGTTCATCCAATTGCGACGACTGTGGGATGCCGTCCAGAAACAGGGCGCGGCCGAAATCGAAGGTCTCGGCGATCAGAATTTCTTGAAACTGCGAACGGGTATGGACGAGAGTTTCTTTGAGGCGGTACATATTGGCGCGATGGGGTCCGCGATAGTCGATCACCCAGTTTTGTGTCTTCATCGGTTTCACATCCTCTTTATATTTTGCGTTCACACTTCATTTCAAAAGACGTCAAATATATGGATTATCTGCTGTAAAATCAATATGATTGTCGCCATCAGGTTTGATGGCCGTTTTTGATGATGTTTCATACTGCAAAGCGTGCGAATGCCTGCACCGCAAGCTGGAAACTTGCGCCACATCCACGCTGGCAGGGTTCCAAATCCCTGCCAGCGTTTGTCGTTAGAACCACTAAGGCACAAAGATTGAAGACAGCAACAGGAATCCAGACCAATGTGGCGAATTCTGTGCCGAGGCAAAAAGCCCACTTCCACAAGCTGGGAGCTTGCGCTACATTGGAAGCTTGCGCCACATCCACGCTGGCAGGGTTCCAAATCCATGCCAAGGTTTGATAGTAGAACCACTAAGAGCACGAAGATTGAAGACAGCAACAGAAATCCAGACCAATGTGGCGAATTCGGTGCCGAGGCAAAAAGCCCACTTTCACAAGCTGGCAGTTTGCGCTACCTGCCCCCAAAACATACAGCAGCATAGCAAATCCGTGCCAATCCGCGTGAATCCGTGGCTAAATCCAAAAAGCCAACTTTCGCAAGCTGGGAGCTTGCGTTACAAGCCTCTCACCGATTTCCATGCCAGGCTTTTTTTGCTTGACTCACAGGGGCTGTTGCCATAGTTTAGGGCACGGCGGAAGCGTTACCTGGATTAGACGAAAATCGATTCGTGGACCTGCCCGGAGGGAAAGCATGTCACAAAAGCAAGGTTTAAGTCCCAAAGCCTATGAACCCCTCGCCCAAGGCGAAACATACGAACCATACGTTCCAGCCGAACAAAGTCCTCTGGAATTCACTTTAAAAGCCGTCATTGCGGGCATTCTGTTTGGCATCATGTTCGGCGCCGCCAATGCTTACCTGGGATTGCGCGCCGGCCTCACCATCTCCACATCCATTCCTGTGGCGGTCATGACCGTAGCGGCGTTCCGGATTTTACAGAGCATGGGCCAGAACTCTACGATTCTCGAAGCCAACCTGTCGCAAACCATCGGTTCGGCATCGAGCTCGCTGGCCAGTGGCATCATCTTCACCCTGCCGGCGCTGTTCATGTGGAACGTGCCGCCGACTCTGGCGGAGATGACCTTTCTGGCCATGTTTGGCGGACTGCTCGGCGTGCTGTTCATGGTGCCTTTACGCCGGTTTTTGATCGAGCGTGAACACGGCAATCTACCCTATCCCGAAGGCACAGCCTGCGCCGAAGTGCTGGTCGCCAGCGAGGTCGGCGGCGGCCGGGCCAAAAACGTGTTCCTCGGTCTCGGCGTTGGGGCGCTGCTCAAATTCCTGGTGAGCTGGATCAAAATCGTGCCCCGCGATGTGCATTTTTCCATTCCCTTTCTGAAAAAAAGTCAGTTGTCCTTTGATATTTCCAGCGCGTTATTCGGCGTGGGCTACATCCTCGGGCCGCGCATCGCCGCCATCATGGTCGGCGGCAGCCTGCTCTCCTGGTTGGTGATCATTCCGGTGATCGCCTATTGGGGGCAGAACATGACCACACCGCTTTATCCGGAAACCGTGAAGACCATCGCCGAAATGAGCGCCGGTGAAATCTGGAACCGGTACGTGCGGTACATCGGGGCCGGCGCGGTGGCCATGGGCGGGCTGATCACCCTCATCCGTAGCATTCCGGTTATGGTGGAGAGCTTCCGCATCGGCGCGAAGCAGTTCCGCGAGCGGCTGGAAAACCGGGACTACGTGGTGCCCCGCACCGGCCAGGACCTGCCGCTGAAGTTCGTGCTCATCAGCGTGGCTGCCGTGGCGCTGGTGATGGCCGTGGTACCGCACGTCTTCGGCCCGATCGAATCGTTCGGCATCCGGCTGGTGGGTGCGGTTCTGGTGGTCATTTTCGCTTTCTTTTTCGTCACCGTGTCCTCGCGCATCGTCGGTCTGGTGGGCGTCACTTCGAACCCGACCAGCGGCATGACCATCGCCACCCTGATTGGCACATCCTCGGTGTTTTTGCTGATGGGCTGGACCGATGCGACCGGCAAGGCGGCCGCCATCACGGTGGGATGTGTGGTAGCCATTGCAGCGTCCATTGCCGGCGACACCTCGCAGGATTTGAAGACCGGCTTTCTTCTCGGCGCCACGCCGAAACGGCAACAGGTCGGCGAGCTGCTTGGCGTGCTCACATCCGCCGTCTTCGTTGCTCTGGCCGTGATTGCACTGGCGCAGGCTTACGGCTTCGGCACCAAAGAGCTGCCCGCCCCGCAGGCCACGCTCATGAAGCTGGTCATTGAAGGCGTGCTGGACAAAGAACTGCCGTGGCTGCTGGTGGGCATCGGCGTGGGCATCGCTCTGATTTCCGAACTTTTCAAAATTCCGAGTCTGCCGTTTGCGGTCGGCGTCTATTTGCCCGTGGCCACAATGATGACCGTGTTTTTCGGCGGCATGCTGCGCCACGTGCTGGAAAAGAAATCGCCGTCGCCGGAAGAAGCCTCAAAACGGCGCGAGCGGGGCATTTTGTTCGGCAGCGGACTCGTCGGCGGCGAGGGGCTTCTGGGCGTGGGTATCGCCGCGGTGGCGTTACTGAAAGGCCGGGCGCCGGCCGGCTTCGGCACCGACTGGGCCGGTCCATGGGTCTGGCTCGTGGGCGTGGCGGCGATGTTGGGATTGCTGGCATATTTTCGTCAGCGCTGCGTGCGCGAATAAAATCAGCATGCATGCACCGTTTCCGATCGCGCCCGTCTCCGGACTTGCACAAAAAGCGCAGGAAATTCATTTCGCAGGAACGCTGTGTTCGCTAATCTGTATGTTGACTTAACCAATCGGAAACTTTTCGAACACCGCGGCCTTTGCGAGTCGATACACCAAAAATAGTTGCCATTTCATACATCAGCCGATGGAGGGAATTCTGCACCATGATCGATTTATCCGGAAAATTGGCGCTCGTTACCGGCGGTTCGCGCGGCGTGGGACGCGCCACGGCGCAACTGCTCGCCCGTGCCGGTGCACAGGTCGGCATCACTTACCGATCGCGTGAAGCCGAAGCGCAGGAAACGCTGCGGCTCATCGAAGCGGAAGGCAGCACCGGTTGGGCGCATCAGGTCGATCTCGCCGATGAGCAGCAAATCCAGGCGCTGTTCGAACGGGTGGACCGTGAGTTCCCGAATGGTTTCGATATTTTTATTGCCAATGCGGGAATCTGGCCGCCGCAAGATGTCCACATTGAAAACATGACCACCGAGCAGTGGAAACACACGCTGGCCGTGAATCTGGACGCCGTCTTTTTCACCACCCGCGAGGCCGGCAAAAGGCTACGCGAAAACGGCCGCATTGTGTACGTCGGATCGACCGCCGGTCAGCGCGGTGAGGCTTACCACGTGGATTACGCCGCCACCAAAGGCGCGCTCATTTCCATGGTCAAAGGCCTGTGCGTGGAATATGCTCCGCGCAACATCACCGTCAATTGCGTCGCTCCAGGCTGGATCGACACCGAGATGAGCGAACCGGCTTACAAAGAACGGTTGCCGCAAATTATCGAGGGGATTCCGCTGAAGCGCATCGCCACGGCGGAAGATGTGGCCGGCCCGATTGTGTTTCTGTGCTCGGAGCTGGCTCGCCACATCACCGGCGAAGTGGTCAACATCAACGGCGGAGCCGTGTTGGCTGGATAATAATAAGGGGCGCTTCCTCCACAAGCATTTCCAGCCATAATCGCATCCGAAAGGTTCTGACACAAGGGCTGGAATTAGCGTATTGTTACCCCTTCCGGACAGCCAATCAGGGGTAAGTGGGATGCTCCAGGGCCGCCCAAACAAGAGGAGATCCGGCGGAATGGACAGCAGAATTCGCACATCCGAATTGAAAGGCAAATCTCAGTTTCAGCAAAATGTTTTTCCGGCGGAACTGCAAGAACTGCGTAAACGGCGAGAACGGGTTTTGGGGGAAACCATTGAAACCGAGACGGAAACACCTGCTCCATCTACCCGGCTCGGTCTGGTGGGGCTGGCGTTGTCCGGCGGCGGCATTCGATCGGCCACTTTCAACCTCGGCGTGCTGCAAGCGCTGTCGAAATACGGCATCTTGCGGTTGGTCGATTATTTGTCCACGGTTTCCGGCGGCGGATTCATCGGTGCGTGTCTGAGCTGTTTGCTCAATTCGCCGCACCATGGTCCGGAATACGAGCGTTTTCCCTTCCGGCACGAACCCGGCAAAGAGGAGCCGCTGCCCTTCCGCCATTTGCGTAACAACAGCAATTATCTGAAAGCGGAAAGCGTGTGGGATTCCCTGCGCATCCCGGCGCTGTTGTTGCGCGGCTTATTCATCAATTTTTTAACCTTTTTGCCGTACATTCTGCTCGCCGTATTCATCACCGATCAAATCTACGGGACGTATTTCCGCCGGCTATCCGCCGGACAGCTATCCCCGCAGTGGAATGATCTGCTTGTGCTCACTCCGTGGGCTCTGGCGGTATTCGGCCTGTGGGTGTTTCTCTCGTTCGTCGTGTACCGTCTCTGCATGCGCAAATTCCAGCAAGATTCGCGGGCCCGCCAGACTTACGAAACCAGCTTTTCGGTGGTATTATTTTTTGTGTTGGTCGCGCTGGCACTCGATTTCATCCCCATGGCCTTTCAATATTATCTGTCGATAACCACCCGAGAAAACGAACAAATCTGGTCGGTTTTATTCATCTTGCTGGGCGCGGTGCCGTTTTTGTTCGCCGATCGTGCGGCCAAAAACGTGTCGCGGTGGTACGGACAACTCGGTCTGTACCTCTTTGGCGTTCTCGGCCCGACGCTGCTGCTTTTTCTTTATTTTTACTTTGCGGATTTTCTGATTGGTTATGAAGGCGACTCCCCTCCGGTGAGAGCCGAGTATTTCTACTTCGGCGCCGTTTTCCTGTTTGTGTATATTCGAACACTGATGGATGTGAACACCACCTCCATCCACAACTTTTTCCGCGACCGACTGGCGCGTACCTTTCTGTTCCGCCTCAGTCCGGATGAGCAACAACTGGAGCCCGCCGAAGAAATGCGATTGAGCCAGCTCAACAGTGCGTCCGCCAGCGCGCCTTATCATCTCATCAACGCCACTTTAAATCTGCAGGGATGCAAGGACCCGAACCTGCGTGGACGGGATGCGGATTTCTTTCTGTTCAGCAAGCATTTTACCGGCTCGTACCACACCGGCTACTGTCCGACGCCTCACATGGAGGCGATGGATCCCAAACTCACCCTGGCCACCGCCACGGCGATTTCAGCCGCCGCAGTGTCGCCCAACAGCGGCTCCACCACCGTCAAACCGCTGGTGTTCATCCTGACTCTGCTGAACCTGCGTCTCGGCTACTGGCTGCCGAATCCGCGCAAGCTCGACAAAAAACGCAAGGTCTTTTTTCGGAAAGTCAAATTTGAATATTTGCTGAAAGAATTGTTCAGCCGGATCGATGCGGAGAGTCTGTTTGTGAACGTCAGCGATGGTGGGCACCTGGAAAATCTGGGGATATACGAATTGCTGCGGCGGCGTTGCAAACTGATCATCGTTTCGGATGCCAGCGCCGATCCGCACCACGATTTCAGCGATCTGGCCAAAGCCATTCGCATGGCGCGGATCGACATGGCCATCGAGATCGATATTGATTTGGACCGGTTGCGGTTGAGCAGCGACCAGCTAACGGAAAACCACTGGGCCGTCGGCACCATCGATTACGGCGACGGCGAAACCGGCTATCTGATTTATCTGAAATCGTCCGTCACGGGTGATGAAGAAGAGTATATCCGCGAATATTGGAACAAACACCCGCGTTTTCCGCACGAATCCACCGCCGATCAGTTTTTTGATGAGACTCAGTTTGAAGTGTACCGGGCGTTGGGCTATCATGTGGCTAAAGAGCTGTTCAGTGAGCCGGACGTCGGCGAAATTCTTGAGCAGGTGGTACTGAAAAACGCCGATATCGATCTCGCCGAAGCATTGGCCCCCAACCACAACTGGCGGCGCACCGGATTTCAGGCGCCGGAGGATTAAACGCTCCCCGGCGCGGCGGCTATTCCATTCGCTGCGACAGCAGAACTTCCTTCAACCAGTGGCGAGCCGGATTGCGCAAAAAGGCGTAATCCAGACTGTGCTCATTCCAGTTGGCCACTTTTTCCATCAGCTCACGCGCCTTGTCCGGATTCTGCAGTTGCACCTCACACAGCGCCCAGTAATACAACACAAACGGATCGCGCTCGCTGGCCTGCCGGAAATGCGCGATGGCCGTCGCCGGATGTCCCTTCTGGTAGTACAAAAATCCCATCACCCGGTGGTATTTTTCCATTTCTTTGAAATCTTTGCTCAGGGCGATTTTTTCCTTCAACTGTTCGGCGACCTCGAACGCTTGATCGAACTGCTTCTGCCGCGCAAACAGACTCGCTTTGATGCACATGATGCGCTCGGCGATTTTTTCGGTGGTCCGCGCCGGCAGCTCATAATCACTGAAAATGGCTTCAGCCCGCTTGATCTCTTCTCCGGCTTTGTCCAGTTCGCCTTTCTCGATGTACAGCCGCGCCCGGAACAGACTCGTTTCTGCCTGCCATTCGGGCAAATTGGAGGCTTTGGCAAACTGCAGCGCCTTTTCCGCCGCCTTTAGAGCATCATCGATTTTCGACTCGTACAAAAATGAAGCAGCATACATCAAATACGTATTGACCCGCCCCGAAGGGGAGGCTTCCAGTTCCAGAGCCTCCCGGATGGCATTTCGGGCATCTTCATAACGATCCATGAAGATGTAATTCTCGCCGATTTTGCGCTGGGAAAATGCAAACGCCTTGCTCAGTTTCACCGCCTTTTTATAGTACTGAATCGCTTCTTCAAACCGGCCCATTTTGGTGTAAAGATCGGCGATCGAATCGTACGGATTCGGCTCTTCCGGCAGCAAACGCAGGTATTTTTTGAAAGCGGCCACGGCTTTTTCATACTCGCCGAGCCGGCGGTAAGCATAGCCCAGATTGTTGTAGGCCGGCGCATAATTGCGATCGATCTCGATCGCCTTCAGAAACTCTTCGATGGCCTTGCGGTCATCGCGCTCGCGGTACAAATAGCCCAGAAACCGGTGCGCGCGTTTGTCCCGTGGGTACAGTTCCACCAATCTCTTGCGCAATTCAATCGCTCGCTCCGGGTTGTTCTCGGCCAGCGCCCGCAACGACTCGATCAGCAGCCGCTCGCCTTCGGATACATTTTTGGCCAGGGCCACGGCCATTTTCAAATGCGTTTGATATTCAATAGCCGATGTGGCAATGTCGGCCAGATAGAAGTGACACAGGGCGAAATCCATGTCCTTTTCCAGCGCCCGGGAGAAATAATCGCGGGCCTCTTCTTCGCGCAAATTCTCGTACAGCTCCAGGCCCTTCATGAACAGTTTCTTCGCCTCGGGAGAATTGGTGGTGATGGGCATCTCGTATTTTGCAGCGTTGTCACATCCCGCCAACCATCCCCCCAGCAACACGGCGCCGCAAAAAGCGGCCAACAGCTTTTGTTTTTTCATGGCGGAACTCCAGTGTTATGATGACATTGAGTGTGTCAAATAACAGGATGAAATGTGATGAACAGGTAAGTCAGTAGGACAGAGGCGATCGCGTTTCTGGTTCCGGGAATCACCAGCCGCGATTTCAGTTTCGGTGTGGATGAGGAAGGCTTTTTTTATTTTAACAATATTCAATGCCATTGTCAAGGAGAATTGCCAGCCCGCGCCGCGATGCCCGCCAGCACAGGGAAGATGTTTATCAATCGGGTTGTGTATCGATTTTAACCCTGGCAGGGCGTGGAGCCCTGCCAGGGTGGGCTCCGAAACGCTGGCAGGGTTCCCAATCCCTGCCAGCGTTAATTGTAGCATAGCATCCTTACCTGTGAAGCCAGCCTGCCGCATAGTGACGCTCGCATTCAATCGATATACACGGGGCCGTGCCGGCCTCCGCTAGCTGGAAGCTTATGCTACTTGTTTTGCGCAGCAATCCAGATATCAAAAACCAGGGCTGGGCTCCATTGGTGCACAAATCGGTTGGATTCCACGCATCTGCTGCGTATTTTGAAACGTCGCAAGGAGGACGCAGTATGGTCAAAATCACCTTTATCGGTGCCGGCAGCGTGGTGTTCACCCAAAACCTGCTGACCGACATCTACCAATATCCCGAATTCAAAGACGCCACCATCGCCCTGATGGACATCGACCCGGTGCGGCTGCGGGCCGCCGGCCAAATGGCACGCACCATCCAGCAGCGCACCGGCGCCAGCGGCCGCATCGAAGAGCACCTGGACCGGCGGCGCGCACTGGAAAACGCCGATTTCGTATTGAACATGGTGCAGGTGGGCATGCACGAGGCCACCCTGCTCGATTTTGAAATCCCGAAAAAGTACGGCCTGCGGCAGACCATCGCCGACACACTGGGCATCGGCGGCATTTTTCGCTTTCTGCGCACGGCGCCGGTGGTGGATTCGCTGTGCCGGGACATCGAAGCGGTGGCCGCGGACGCCCTGCTACTCAATTACACCAATCCCATGGCCATGCTCATGCTGCTGATCTTCCGCCAGAGCCGCGTGCATGCGGTGGGCCTGTGCCACAGCATTCAGAACACCGCCGAACAGCTCGAATCATACATGCAGCTCGAAAAAGGCTCGCTGCACTATCACGCGGCCGGTATCAATCACATGGCCTGGTTTCTCCGGTTACGCTACCACGGCGAGGATGCCTATCCCCGTCTGCGCGCGTCCATGGAGGACGATACCATCCGCGCTCGCGATCCGGTGCGATTCGAGATGTTCCGGCGATTCGGCTATTTCGTCAGCGAATCCAGCGAACACATGGCGGAATACGTGCCGTACTTCATCCAGTTTCCGGACCAGGTTCAGCGGCTGCGCATTCCACTGGATGAGTACATCCGGCGCAGTGAGGACAATCTCAAAACCTTCGAGGCGGTTCGCCAAAAGCTGGACAGCGGCGAGTCGTTCGAAATCCGTCCGAGCAATGAATACGCAGCGGACATTATGCATGCGGTGGTTGAGGACGAGCCGTGCGTGATCTACGGCAATGTGGAAAACACCGGCTTGATCACCAATCTGCCATCCGGCTGTTGCGTCGAAGTGCCCTGTCTGGCGGATCGCAACGGCATTCAGCCGACGGCCGTGGGCGCCCTGCCGCTGCAACTGGCGGCGCTGAATCGCACCAATGTGAACGTGCAGGAACTGGCCGTGGCGGCCTACACAGAACGTCGCCGCGAGCATGTGTACCACGCGGCGCTGCTCGATCCCAACACCACCGCGCAGCTCTCCACCGATGCGATTTGCGCCATGGTGGACGATCTGTTCGAGGCGCACCGCGAACGGCTGCCGGATTTCTTTTATTGAATCGCAACCATCACCAATTTCGGAGACGCTCATGCAAAAGCAGGCTCTGGAAAAACTGGTCGTTCCGCTCGCCATGCCGCTCACCGCTGAAGAGCACATCGATGTGGCGGCACTGGAGCGCTGTGTTCAGCACGTCATCAACGGCGGTGTGCAGGCGATTTTTGTGAATAGCACCACCGGTGAATATCTGGCGCTGACCGATGCCATGCGCCGGGAGGCGATTCAGCGGACACATGCGTTTGTGGGCAACCGGGCAGCATTATTCATCGGCATCAGCGATATCGCCACGGAACGGGTGCTGCAGAATCTGGAATTCGCCGCCCGGTTCGAGCCGCGGGCGTTTGTGCTGTTGCCGCCGCTGTTTTATCCGGCCTCGTCAGCCGCGCTCATCCGATTTTTTGAGCGCATCGCCGATGCCGCCCCGGCCCCGATCGTTTTATACAACAATCCGAAAGTGATCCGGAATGAGCTGGACTTCGACACCGTAAAGCGGCTTCTCGAACATCCCAACATTGTAGGCATCAAAGATAGTTCCGGCGATTAC
>WFVT01000115.1 GCA_015491485.1 Candidatus Zhuqueibacterota bacterium | reverse complement strand
TTTTGAATAGCACACGGATGAAATGGATAATGCGGATGGTCACGGATAAGAGCTGTAAAAACAACCATTATGAAAGCCGCTGCTGCTTTGGCCCACAATTCAATTCATGTGTTTCATTGCCTTGCCGCGGCAGTCACAAGCAGGAAGCTTGTGCTACAGTACATCCGTGGCTCAGAAAAAATGGTCGGCCTTTACATTTGAGCATGCCCAGCGGTTCAGATGATCCATAATATCCATCAATAAAATCCCTCTGCGCTCTCTGCGCCTCGGCGAGATTTTTGCCTTCGCCGCCGATGCCTCCCTGGTGCAGCAACCCCGTCCCGCAAATCTTGTTTATCCAGTCCCAAAAACAGCCTTCAACGGGATCGACCTGATCAACAGGATATTTTGAAGCCGAAAACGGAAAGCCTTTCACCTCTACTTCACAGAACTCATACCGATAAAATCCGTCATCATCCGCGTCCTCCACGTCATCCGTGTTCCATTCAGGAAAACCCTCTGCGCTCTCTGCACCTCGGATAGAGAAAAAATCAAAAGCGCATGCTATATAATGGTTCAGCGGAAATGTAAAAAAGGGGCCGAGAAATTGACGTACGATTGGTTCGAGTTGTTTGCCTTCATCTTTCAGGCGCAAGACCGACCCTTTCGAAGGGCGAAATCGATCAACCCATTTCGAAATTTCGGTCTTCTCCTGCTTTACACCTTCTTGCCTTCCGGAAAAAGCATTCAAATCGAAAAAAGTTTGGCGTGTTTCGGAGCGTTTTCCGGCTTTTATCCATAGAGAATTCATTTTTATCAAAACGTCATGGCAACCCATCGGAGGCGCCCAATGAGAAATGTCCTCTTACTGATCACCGCCGCCGGGATGATCCTGAAAAGTGCTTCGGGATTCACCGGCGAAAAAAAAGGCTTGACTCCGCCAAAGCTGAACAAACGGTTTCTCAGTGAAGAAAACCCGACGGGACCCTTTGCAGGTAATGAAAATATCGCGCCTGCCAGCGAGATCGTCCTATTGTGGGGTGAACCGGCACCGGGGGCAAAGCCGGGCGTGAAAGCCCCCGATCGCGCCACCCTGCAAATTTTCAGCTTTATCAAGGATCAGCCGAATGTACCCGCCGATCAGCGGCTAATCCAGAAAGGCTCCCTGTTCGTAGAAGGCCGCATTTCTGGCGTGGATTATAATGAAAATATGCGAGTGGCCACCGGCGATATGAATGGTGACGGCCTCGACGATGTGGTAACCGTCTGGGAGGTGCCGGGCCAGCAGGTGCTCATTCAAATGAAAATGGTGACCCAGGACGGCAATCTCAAATTTACCCCCACAACATTGGAAGGCAGGGTGTCTTCAGGCCTAACAACCCAACTATCTGCCACCTCAGGCCTGATCGGCCTTACCACGGGCGATGTGCTGGGCATCGGCCAGGACCAGATCATTTTTGCCCATCAGGATGTTTACCGTAATGACCAAATTTTTGTTGTGATTTACCGCTACGATGAAAACGAATATGGACTGATGAAAGTTGCAGCAACTGCCTGGGTGGAAGGCGTGAGTCACACCGGCGAAAATGCGCTTTTCGACATCACGGCGGCAGACCTGAACCAGGACGGCGATCAGGAAATCGTACTGGTCGGCATGTACGGTGGGCCTTATATCCACGTGCTCGATATGGATGAGACGAACCAACTCAAAAGCGTGGTCCGCAGTACTGTGGATTGGCCCATTACCGGCACGGCGGTCTCCCTCTCCATCACCAGCGGAGATTTTAACGTGGACGGTCAAGTCGATATCGGCATCGGCGTGACCTCGGCTTCGGGCGGGAAGAACTACGCATCGGTGCATTTTGTGCAATTCCCGCCATCCCTGGATTCGCTTGTTGCCGGTCCGGATCACAGCACGGAAATGGAAGTCAGTCCCTCCGGCAATGTGCTGGGCGGCAGCTGTGCCGCCGGCGATCTCAATGCGGACGGCGCCGATGAATTGGTTTTGGCGGCCGGCGCAACGGTCATGGTTTTTGAGGCCGGGAGCGCTAACGGCGGTATTGTTCCCGTCAAGCGCGCGGAAACCCAGGCGCTGACCGCCCAGGATGATCAGGCGCATGCATTCAGTCGGCAGTATATCGACGTCGCGGATATGGATCGCGACCGGAAGCAGGAGATCGTCTTCGTCGGGAATCTGTATAATGCCGGTGACGGCCAGGCGTATCAGGCCATGGAGATTTGGGTGTTTGAGAACACATCGGACAACGGAATTAAATTGGGCGTGAAAGCCAGAAAACAGGCGTACCTGCCCGTGACCGTTTCGGACAACATCGACTTCCGGAGGCATTATGCCGTGGCACTGGGCGATTTCGACGGCGACGGTTTGCGCGCGGGTAAGCCGAGGCGGTTTTCCAAATCCGAGATTGTACGCCCGATTGTCATTCTAAACGCGCCGCCGGTGCATTTCGATATTCTGGACAATCAAATCTATGACCTCAATAGCTGCTTCGATAAAAACGGTTGCCCCAAATTCGCGGCAACCTACGATCGCAGCATGGAGAGTCAGGAGATTGTCACCACGGAGCTCAACACCTCCTGGGGCGTTTCGGCTACTGTCGATGGTCAGGTAAATACAGCCACGGTGACCGCGTCGGCCAGCCTGACGGCAAAGTACGGCAAAAATTTCTCGAAAATCCAGGGCTCGTCGCAGCAAACCACCGTTACCATCAATGTCGATGCCATCGAAGATGATCAGATTTACGCGATCGTCAGCGATTACGACATCTGGGAATATCCGCTGTTGCAGGACGGCGAAACGGTGGCTTATCTGCTGGTCACCGTGCCGCGCATCACCGAAGCCCGCTGGTTCCCAAGCAATAGCTGGAGTGCGTTTTCATATATTCCGGATCACGAGGTGGGCAATGTTCTTTCCTACCGGGAATACGCCGATTTCGGACAGAGCGGATACATCCGGGAGAAAATTAAAGGCAATCTGGCGGTGGACGATATCAACAGCTTCAGCCTGAGCGCTACCTCGGACTATGAATGGACGCTGCAATTCATGGATTTTTCCACCAACAGCGCTTCGCAAACGCAAACCTATGGTATGGAAGTCGGAGCCCGCCTTGAAGTAGGGCGCGACTTCGGCGTCTTCGGCGCCAAAGTCGGTGTGGAAGTGAACGGCGATTACAGCCGGTCGGACCTCACGTCGCATACATCCACGGTAACGGATGCGCTCAGTTTGAAGGTGCGTCTGGGGTCCATTGATCGTTCTATAGGGGAAGTCGAGTATATTGTCACGCCCTTCGCCTATTGGGCGCAGAACGGCGCCATCGTGATCGATTATGCAGTTCGACCGGAACTGGCGGAACCTGGTTTCCCAAAGACCTGGTGGCAGGAAAAATATGGCAATCATCCGGATCCGGCGCTGACGCTGCCGTTCCGGTACTTCCCGGAAAAGGGCCGCCCCTTACAGGACGAAACCCGACGCGTTCAAACCAAGGAAATCGTCTTCGATCCGAAAGAGCCGCAACCCGGCGAAACAGTGAAAATCACCGCCCGAATTCATAATTACAGCCTGGTGCCGACGGCAGGCCCGGTCAAAGTGCGATTTTTTGTGGGCGATCCGGATAACGGAGGACAGCTCATCACCTCGACTTCGGGCGAAACCGAGGTGACCACCCGTGATTTCATCGCCGCCCGTGACACGGCCTTCGTTCAAACGACATGGAGCGTGCCCGCTTCCTTCCATCGGGATTTTGTTTTCGATAATCAGTATGTGCGAATCTATGCACAAATCGATCCTGACGACGAAATCACGGAAATCCACGAAAACAACAATAAAGGCTGGAACGCCTTGAAGATTCCCGGCCTGATCGTCACGGCGGTAAAAGATCCGCGCGAGACCGGAGTGCCGGCGGAGTTCCGACTTTATGGAGCCTATCCGAATCCGTTCAATCCGTCCACGACCATCCAATTTGACCTGGCGGAAAGAGCGCATACAACGCTGGAGATTGTCAACATGCTGGGACAACGGGTACGCGTTTTGCTTGATGAAAAGAAATCCGCCGGACGCTACACGATACGCTGGGATGGCACCGATGAGAGCGGCCGGCAGGTTGGAAGTGGAATATATCTTTACCAGCTTCGCGCCGGCGATCATGTGAGCGTAAAAAAGATGACGCTGGTCCGATAAGATCGCATACACGAATTGAGCGTTGCCGGGAGACGGTCAGAAAGCCGTTCCAGGCATGGCTTGCGAAAGCGGCAACTTATTCTTAGTGGCGGCGATGTAACGCGAACACATTCTTGCCAAAATGCTAACGCGAGGCGTCCCCGCCGGGCGCCCGGCCTCGGCCGGGGGCCTCGGGTTGGTTGGAAAATTTTCGGGGCAGTTGAGTTCGTTGGAGAATCCTCAGAAAAGAAATGCTTGATGATGGGAGGAGGCAATTGCCGAAAACGAATTGCCACGGTTTGGCCGGTTTTTTATGGCAGGGCAGGGAAGGGCTTTTCACCAACCTTTGCGTTTTAAACGCGATCCATGTTTTTGAACAACTCCCCATTTTTGACTTTGGCCTCCTCCAATACAGCCATTTCAATGCCCATCCGCCGTACCCCAGCCGCCGCCGCCCGGCGTTTCCAGAATCAGCCGATCGCCGGGCTGGACCTCGCAGCCATCCACCGGGGCGAGCTCGAGAGTTTCGCCGTTGTGCCGAACAACACGCTGCCGTCCCGGCCGGCCGGTCTCACCGC
>WFVT01000114.1 GCA_015491485.1 Candidatus Zhuqueibacterota bacterium | reverse complement strand
TTCTCCGATAGCCCGGAACACCAGCGCCGCCGCCACGGCGGAATCCACCCCGCCGGAAAGAGCACAAATCACTTCGCCCTCGGGGACGGTTTCGCGGATGTTGGCCACCGTCTTTTCGATGAAATTCGCCGTGCTCCAGTCGCCGGAACAGCCACAGATATCGAATGCAAAATTGCGCAACAGGGTCTTGCCGTGCTCGGTATGCGCCACTTCGGGATGAAATTGAATCCCGTAAATCTGCCGGGGCTCCGAGCCCACGGCGGCCAGCGGGGCGTTGGCGGTTTCCGCCAGAATTTCAAACCCGTGAGGCAGGGATTCCACCCGGTCACCGTGGCTCATCCACACCCGCGACGCCGGCGGAAAATCTTTGAATAACGGCAGCGCCTTCCGAACCCGCAGTTCTGCCGGCCCGTATTCCCGATGGCTTGCCGGCGCCACTTTGCCGCCCAGCAGGTGGGCAATGACCTGCAAGCCATAACAAATTCCCAAAACCGGGATGCCCAGAGAAAATAGGTCTGTGTCCGGTAACGGCGCACCTTCGTCATAAACGCTTGCCGGTCCACCGGAAAGAATCAGGCCTTTCGGCTGCAATTGACGGATGTCATCCAGTGGAGTGAAATAGGGTCGGATTTCAGAATATACCCCCAATTCACGAATTTTTCGGGCGATAAGCTGAGTATATTGAGAACCAAAATCGAGGATTAATATCGTTTCGTGATGTGTTTTTTGCATACAGTCGCCATCATCTATCGGTTTTTGTTGCCTTTCATCGCGATCATAATTTCAGGGTGCCTTTCCCACTTTGCAACATCCCCTCGTTTCGTCGGCATCCAACCGGGACACCGTTTCGGCGCTTTCCGGCCCCTTCGGCGTCACATTGGGATGTCCCACCGGCGCAGGTCATCCAGGCACTGATAATTCGTCAAATCGTAGTGCAAAGGAGTGATTGAAATATAATTTTGAGCCACTGCCACGTCATCCACGTCCGGATCGGTTTCCAGCTCCATTTTGCTACCGGTCAGCCAGTAATACACGCGGTTTCGCGGATCGCGGCGGGCTTCGTAATCATCGTCGAACATCGCCATGCCCTGCCGGGTGATGCGGACCCCCCGAATTTGTTCCTGCGGCACATTGGGCACGTTGACATTCAAAAAGGTGCGCTTTGGAAGCGGACGCTCTAAAATAACCGGCAAAAGCTTTGCCGCGAAATCGGCAGCCGGTTTGAAGATCGGATCGGTGAAGGTGGCCAGAGAAATGGCGAAGGATGGCATGCCCAGAATGTTGGCTTCAGTAGCGGCGGAAACGGTACCGGAATAAATCACATTGATGCCGGTATTGGAGCCCAGATTGATGCCGGAAATCACGGCGTCCGGCTTCCGGTCCAGCAGGGCATAGTAAGCCAGTTTCACACAGTCGGCGGGGGTGCCGTTCACGGCGTAGCCGAAAAAGACACCGTCGCGGTGGAAACGGGATACACGCAGCGGATCGGCAATGGTGATGGCATGCCCGACCGCGCTTTTTTCGCTGTCCGGCGCAACCACCGCCACCTCAGCCACTTCGCGGATGGCCAGATACAACTGATACAATCCTTCGGCGAAAATTCCATCATCGTTGGTCAATAAAACAAACGGCTTTTGATTCATGTCGTGAAGATCAGTTTTGTCGTTCTTCGGTTTCGGATTCCGCTAATCCGGTCGCCGGCACTTCCTGCAAATCAGCAGCGGGGATGGCTCCGTTGGAAGCGGCACTGTGTTCAAATTCTTCCGGATAAAGCACATCCAAAATTTTGGTAATTTCATCCCGCAGCTCCGTGCGCTTGACCACCGCATCCAGAAATCCGTGTTCCAGTAAAAATTCAGCGCGCTGGAAGCCTTCCGGCAGGTCTTCACCGATGGTCTGTTTGATCACCCGCGGTCCGGCAAAGCCGATCAGCGCCCCGGGTTCGCCAATGTTCACATCCCCCAGCATGGCAAAACTCGCCGTCACTCCGCCGGTCGTCGGATCGGTGAGGATGGAGATGTACGGCAGGCCGGCTTCGGACAGCAGAGTCAGTTTGGCGCTGGTTTTTGCCATTTGCATCAGACTGAGCGCTCCTTCCATCATTCGCGCTCCGCCCGAAGCCGATATGATAATCAGCGGCAATTTTTCTTCAATGGCACGGTCGATGGCCAGGGAAATTTTCTCTCCCACCACCGACCCCATGCTGCCGCCGATAAAGGCAAAATCCATCACACAGAACACTACTCTCCGACCGTGAATGCGGCCGATGCCGGTTCGGATGGCATCAGCAGACTGAGTCTTTTTGGCGGCTTCCTTTAGCTGATCCGCATAGCGTTTTTTGGCTTTGAATTTCAGAAAATCCGCAGGAAGAATATCTTGATTGAACTCCTCGAAGGTGTTTTCGTCCAGGAGCAATTTAATATAATCATTGGCGCGAATACGAAAATGGAAGTCACAGCTTGGGCACAAGTAGGCATTCCGCTCCAACTGACGTTTATAAATGATCTCTCCGCACGAATCGCATTTTACCCAAAGGTCAGGGATTTCCTTTTTTTTCTGTGGAATCAGCCCCTGTTTCGCGCGTTTGAACCAATCCACCATATCCACTCCATTCAGCGTTTTTCAATTCGATGTTCAGCACCGGTGCGGTGGCCGCCGAATTCCCCCGGCTGCCGGCTCGTCCACACCCAAATTGATGCCCGGTTATAGTTGAACGCCTTTAACGGACTTCGTGTCTCTTGCCCGTGGGGCGTTGCTTAGAAAAAATCCGCCCCGATCCCCCGGTGCAATTCATCCTATTTTTATTGCATTTCGGTTCTTCGTTCCATGAAAAACAAAATCATCCCGCCCCGGCAATACGTGACGGCACGCTCTTCCAGGCCGTTCTTTGTTTCCGGGATTCGCTTATTCACCGGCCGAGTTTTTTTATCATCAGCAAAGCATCTTCAC
>WFVT01000113.1 GCA_015491485.1 Candidatus Zhuqueibacterota bacterium | reverse complement strand
GCGAATGGATTTTCATGTGCCATCCATCCGGTCAGTTTGGGCCGAAGTGATTCCTGCAAATCCGGACGCACATAGAGAAATCCGGCACCCGGGCCGCCGCACAACCATTTCACCGATCCCCCGACGGCAAAATGCACGCCCCATTGCGCCACATTCACCGGCATCACCCCCGCCGACTGATAAATATCAGCAACAACCCATGCTCCGACCCGCTCGGCTTTTTCAACGATCGCCGCCACATTTTGCACATAACTGCTTTTAAACAGCACATGCGAAATCGGAACCAGAAGCGTCCGCTCGTCGATGGCATCGAGCAGTTTCTCAACGGAGACGCGAATCCCATCCGGTTCTGCCGGCACCTCGACAATCTCCGCTCCGAGCTCACGCTGCGCGTGGTACAGATACATCACTGATGGGAAATTCATCGAGCTGAACACAATTTTCCGCCGCGGGCCGCGGAAATTAAAGCAGGATAGAACCACCGCTTCAGCCAGGGTGACATTTTGATGCATGGTCACCGAGCCTTCCGGCGCACCGATGATTCGGGCGATTTTATTTCCCACGGTGACCGGCAACGCCCACCATTCCTCCTGCCATGCCGCGATTCCTTTCTCCTGCCATAAACGGCTGAATCGCTGCCAGTAATCGATGGCTTTCCGCGGCATGGCTCCCAGGCTGTGAGAAATGAGATAAGTTTGGGTCTGTAAAATGGGGAATTGATTTCGAATTTGCTGCAGGCGATCTGGCATGTGGCTCATCGGGGAATCTCCAATTGGCTTAGCGGACAACCCGGCCTCCATCCACAACAATGGTTTGGCCGGTGATATACCCTGCCAGATCCGAAGCAAGGAAGGCGACCGCACCTGCCACTTCTTCCGGCGTCCCCCATCGCCCGAGGGGGGACTCTTTGGCATGTTCGGCGCGTTCGTCGGAATTGAGGTGATGATACCATCCGCTTTGTATGTTTCCCAGCGCCAGGGCGTTGGCACGAATATGGTAGCGGGCATATTCCGCCGCGACATCCCGCATCAGCCCCAATATCGCCGCTTTGGCTTCGGTATAGGCCGTACCGCGGTAACCGGCGAGAGCCGGCGTGGAACTGATGAAAACGATGCTGCCATGCCCGCGCGGAATCATGAACCGAAGAGCTTCACGCACGCAAAAGCGGGCACTATCCAAATCCACCCGTCGCACCTCCTCAAAACCGTGTACCAGTTTTTCATCGTCCATGGCGTGCAAAGGGGTCTGCCACAAATCTTCCCGCAGCGGATAACCGGCATTGCACACCAGAACGTCCAAACGGCCGTCGCTCCACCGGGCAATATCCTGAAAAATGCGTTTTACCACCTCCAACCGGCTGACATCGCCGGCACAGGCCAGGGTCTTTTGACCGTAAGTGGCGTGCAGCGTGTCCGCCAATTCCGCCACTTCTTCCGGATTGCGGCCGTTTACCGCCACATGGGAACCGCACTCCGCAAAAAGCTGTGCAATGGTTCGGCCAATGCCACGGGTGGAACCGCTAATAAAAACATACCGCCCGGCCAATCCGGGAAGGCGCGTGATTTCGGAAAACGTGGTTATGGGAAACTCGGCCATGGTTGCTTGATCGAAACGTCACTGTGTTTCTATTTTCGCCAAAACCGTTGAAAATAACTGCTTTTCAGCCCCTTACGCCCGGCTCTTACCGAGTAACTTCGAAGCCGGGGCGCAGCAATCTGCCATTGAAAAACGGTTTCCGGGGCTGTCCATATCTGCCGCGGTATTCCCGCAAGCGGCGTCCAGGAACGGGGAACGGCCAGCCCCGGCCCAAAAGTGCGTTTTCTCATTCTATAAGAGAGAATTTAATGCGGATAGCGCAGCGTCATAATTTGGGTGCTGTCCTACTTCGGGAACATATTCCACGTAACGCACCACCCCATCTTTATCCACAATGAACACAGCCCGCGACAGGAGCCGCAGTTCCTTTATCAAGCAGCCATAAGCCTGTCCAAAAGACGTTTCACGATGATCCGACAGCACCTCCACGTTATCAATTCCGGCGGCGCCGCACCACCGCTTTTGTGCAAAAGGAAGATCCACGCTAATGGTGATGACCTTCACCTTATCACCGAGTTTTCCGGCTTCTTCGTTGAACCGACGGGTTTCGGCGTCGCATACGCCCGTGTCCAGCGAAGGTACCGCCGCCAGCAGCGTGGGTTTATTTTCAAATAGATCGCTCCAGCTTTTCACGGAAAGATCCTGTGCCACAACCCGAAAATCCGGGGCACGGTCGCCCACTTTTATTTCCGCCCCAACCAGGGTAAAAGGATTGCCTTTTAAGGTGACTGCATTTGCTCGTTCCTGCATCGAAAAAGTCCTCCGCGTTTGAATGATGATACCAGCAGGGATTGTTAGTGCTTAAAAATATAGAGCTTTTTGCGGGGTAACGCAAGCGATAATTCAAGCGGACTGGATCCCCCGGGCCGCCCATGGGAGCCGGGCGGCATCGTTTCCCGCCCATGCGGAGATCATTTTGTATCACGAGGAAAAACCGGCGGATCGTTTCAGGAGCGTGCTTTTTTCAAGCCAGCGCAAACGGCTTTTACGATTTGTTCCAGAGGGATGCGGGTTTCGCCCAGGAGCCGGTCTTGAATCGGAGTGTGGGCGGCAAGGGTCATCTGCGCACGTTCTTCGATACGGTCCAGTGGCGGTGGCTCGATTTGCAATTCCTCCGCCACAAGCCGGATCACGTCCTCCAGAGGATACGGTCTGGATGAGGTCAGATTCATCACCAGGGCGGGGACGCGTGCATGCGGGGCAGCGCGCAGAGTCCGTTCCACCAGTTCCTCATGGGCAATGGCATTGATCTGCATTCCCATCCACACCGGCGGCAGCTCGCCTCGCAGCAACGCCTCGGCAATTTTTTTGACGATGCCGTAGCGCGCATCATTGCCGTAAAAATACCGCAGAATGAGCGTCGGAACATTGAACTCGCGGCAGAAAAATTTGACCACCTGCTCGCCGGCATAACGCGTGAGACTATAAACGCCGATGGGCGCTTCACGATCTTCTTCGGTGACAATTCGGCCGGGCAAACCGTACACATTTCCGGTACTGGCAAACACCACCCCCTGGACTCCCCGGAAATACATGCAGGCACGCGCCGGCAGATGCACGTTGATGGCCTCAGCCAGTTCCGGATGCTGTTCGGCGCCATGCTGATAAGCCACCTGGATGAACAGCCAGTCGGCATCATCCGGTACGGCGTCGAAATCTTCTGTGGCGAAATCGATTTTATACGTTTCCACCCCCATCTGCCTCAATGCCTGCTCGCGCGCGGCGTCGCGAAATCGGGCGATCCCAATCACTTCGTTATCCGGCGCCAATTTCCGGCATAAATCAAAGCCAATCCGGCCGGATGCCCCCAGGACAACGATGCGTTTGTTTTTTAATCGCGGCATGCTGGCCTCACGAAAAGGACATTGATGAATTTTAATAACTCGCCGGAAACGCGGTGTTCATCTTCCGCCGAAAGCAGCGATCGGCTGTGCATTGGCGACCGCCGTTCTACCGGGAGACTGCATCCATGCTTCCGGGCGACGTCTTCACCGTTGGTTGTTTGCGCCGTGGTTATGTGGGGATCGCGTGAATGGAAGAAACACCATTGAAACGCTCACAACTCTTCCAGCGCTCACCGGCAACGAAACCGGCGGCGCGTCCATAAAAAAATGGGACCGTATGCCACCCGGCCCCATTTTTAGCATATTTTGAAATTTCAGTTTTGCTGCGAATTCTGCTGATTCCGCATCATTGAAACCGTTTGCAGCGCTTCCCTGGCTTGCTTGCCGATCTCTCCGTCGGGATCGACTTCGATGGCCTTTTCCCAGTGTTCCACAGCCGCATCGATATCGCCCATCAGATGAAGTGTCAAAGCGTAGTTGTAAAGCGCATATGCGTTTTTCGGCTCTTTTTCAAGAATGTTTTTTAACAGCGTTTCCGCATCTTTGAACTTTTTCTGATTAAAATAAATATTTGCCAGACGCAACTGCACATTCACATTTTCCGGATTCACGCTGAGATAATCCTGATAATATTTCTGCGCCTGATCGAACCTCGAGGCGATTTCATACATTTCGGCCATGATCAACAGCGCGGTCGTATCCTTTGGATTCTCTTTCAGTACATTTCGCAGACTGTCGATCTGCTGAAAGACCGGCGCCATTTGTGCCATGTTTTGTGGATTATTGGCCATGCCGGCGTGCGGATCGCTGGTGTTTTGCTGGCGGGAGAGCAAATAAATGGCCAGCACCAGTACCGGAAGCAGCAGCATGGGGAACATCACCGCCCGCATGTTCTTTTTGCGCGCGGAATCCTTCACCTCCAGTTCAATGTCATCCCAATCTGCTTCATAGACCGCGCTGGCGTCAATGGTTCCGCCTGATAGTGCATGGCCACACGACGGGCAAAATTTTGCCCCGGCACTCACTTCGGCACCGCATTGAGGACAGTACTTTGCCGATTCTCCGGCGGCTTCTGCTTCAGCCGCTTCGAGACGCGTTCCGCATGATGGACAAAATTTAGCGGTTTGATCGACTTCCTGACCACAGTTCGGGCAATTCATATCTGTATCACCTTTTTGCATAGTGTTTCAAGATTTTTAACAGTTGTTTTAAAAATGCAGCTTCACTATCCTGTTCGTTGTGATAGTACACCAAAATCAGATTACGGAGCATGCGAATGAGAATTTCGCGGTTGCTGGCCCGATCCAGATAGCTTTCGCGGAACCCCACCCCCGTCCGCTTGAGAAATGAAATGCATTCCGCCCGGGTCATCATGTTCCCCCGGTTGAATGCATCGATGTAAAACGGCTCCGGCGCTTCATCATACATACACAAAAAGTGCATGGGCATATTTACGCCGTAAATGGGCAGTTGCAACCGCTCCGCAACCAGGATATAAATCAGTGAAAGCGTAATGGGAATGCCCGTGCGTTTGGTGAGGACAACATTAATGAAAGAATTATCCACGGAATAATAATTTTCGGTATTGCCTCGAAAACCGGCTTCCTGGAACAGGACCTGATTGATGGCATGTACGATGTCCCCGGCGCTTTCGGTGCCGTCGATGAGTTCCGACACACGGTAAGCCAGCCGGTCCAGCTCCATGGTAATTTCAGACTTGCGCAATTTCGGATATGCAAATTTGGCAAGCAAATAGGCGGCCTGTTCCATATCAATGTCTTCATCGCGCCACATCGCCAGTAAATGAAAGGCGTGGATCAGCTCCTGACGATTGATTTGACGCAGTACCGCCCGGGCCTGAATGCGCGTTTTCCCGTCGCAATCGGTTCGCACCACCTCATCCAGAAGCTGAGCGGCATCTTCGCCGATAAGCAACAGTTGATCACGCGCGATCTTGCGAACCTCGGAATCTTCATCGCCCAATAGCTGAATCAAAGCGCGGATCCGGTTCGGTGAGATATCAGGCGAGCGTGTTTCGTGACTCAAGAGAGACTCCTTTTTCAATTCATGAAGATTTGGCCGTTTTCTGTCCAAATCGATTTTCCGTTCCGGATATCAATCGCCGAATGTTGGAGCGGTGTGTATAGACAATGAGCGCAGCAATGAAAACACTAAAGGCCATTAACTCCGGTTCCACGAATTTATGAAATCCTTTGTTCATAATCAATAAAACAATGGGCAATGACACGGCTGCCGTAATGGAGCCCAAAGAAACATACCGGGTGGTATAGACCACGACGATAAAAATCAACAGGCAAATGAGCACCGCAATGGGATACAGCGCCAGCAGCATTCCGGCGGCAGTGCCCACCCCCTTACCGCCGCGGAAACCTGCAAAAACGGTCCAGATGTGCCCGAAGATTGCCGCAAGTCCGGCAAGCAGCTTCAAATACACCGGGTCAATCATCCCGGGGGCAAAGACAATCTGCGACGCATACAAGGTGGCCACCACCCCCTTGCCCACGTCCACCAGCATGACCAACAACGCCGATTTCCAGCCCAAAACACGGAATACGTTGGTAGCGCCGGCGTTGCCGCTGCCATGTTCCCGGATATCGATGCCGTGAAACAGCCGACTCACAATGATCGCCGTAGGAATTGACCCCAGAAGATAGCCGACGAGGACAATGACCAATAAGTTAAGCAAAAACACGGTAAACTCCCAGGATATTTTTACGTTCCATTCGATTTTTGAATGGCGTCTTATTCGCCGTAAAACGCCACCGCCACGGTGCCGGGACCGGCATGTGCCCCCAATGCAGGAGAAATTTCCAGCACCGGGATGTCTGAAACTTCAAAATACCGGCTTAGTTCATCGGCAAACTGCTGCGCGGCCCGGTGCGCCTGCGCATGAATGACGATGATGCGCACGTTTTTCTTGCCCCGGCCCTCGCGTTTCACCATGTCCAGCACTTTGCGGCGGCTTTTTTCCACTCCCCGTGCTTTGGCCGCGACTTTGACCGTGCCGTCCGAGGTGTAAGTGAGAATCGGTTGCAGGCCGAGCAATCGGGCCAGAAAACCTTTGGTTTTTCCCACCCGGCCGCCGCGAATCAAATATTCCACGGTTTCAACCGAAACGTATAATTTTATGCGGTCACGCGCGGCTTCAATAAACGTTCGAATTTCCGCCAGTGACGTTCCCGCTTTGATTTTTTCCGCTGCCAGTTGCACCAGTATTCCCAGGCCGCCACTGACCATGCGCGAATCGACCACCTCGATCTTTATATTGCCGACCATTTTTGCGGCCGTCACCCCGGCCTGATAGGTACCACTCAAGGTCGAGCTGAGCAAAATCGCCAGAGCCTGTTCATGCGTCTCCCGGGCAAGCAAGAAAGTTTGCACAAATTCCTGCGGGGACGGCTGCGAGGTTGTAAATGTCTGGTATTCTTCGCTAAACCGTCGGTAAAATTCGCGGTTGGTGATGGTGACTCGATCGAGATAACTTTCGCTGCCGATGTTCAAAGTCAGCGGAACGACGCGAATTTTATTTTTAATGATATAATCATCCGGCAGATCGCAGGTGGAATCGGTGATGAGGGCGATATCGGCGGCTTGATCCTCGCCGTGGGCTTCCGTATGCTGCGCCCACATGTCGTCGTATTTGGTGTGGGTAACCTCGCCATGACGAGCCAGAAACTCGAAAACCTTTTCAGGCTCATTGGTATGAATGTGAACACGCAAATTTTTTGCGCCGCCCGCCACGATCAGAGAATTGCCGAAATGCATCAGCTCCGCCCGGATGGCATTCCGGTCAATCTGCTCGCCCCTGAGGTAACATTCCGTGCAGTAGCGAAAGGTGATATCTTCGGTGCTCTCAGCGACATCGGCGATTTCCGCTTTGGCCATGGCGCCATCCAGTTTGATGGATTCCACCTTGCCGGTGTGCAAAAAGTGATAGATCCCCTCCAGCATTTCCACGAAGCCCTTGGCCCCGGCATCCACCACCCCGGCTTTGGCCAGCACTTTCAATTTTTTGGGAGTCTCCCTGAGAGACCGGCGGGCGGTTTCAAGAGACTCCGCCATCAGCTCCACAAAATCAGTGGTATGCTGACACCGTTCATGGATATGATTGGCCCAATCCTGCAACACGGTTAAAATGGTCCCTTCCCGCGGCTCAGAGATCGCTTCCCGCGCGTTTTGAGCGGCACGCTGCACAGCCTCTCCAAAATGGTGCAGTTTGGCCCGGGCCTTCCCTTCGAAGGCTTCAGCCAGTCCCTGAAAAAACTGCGCGAGGATTGCACCGGAATTGCCCCGTGCGCCCATCAGGGCGGATTCAGCAAGAATAGTGGTGACGTCGGAGAGGTTGCGTTTTTGAGAATTAATGGCGCCTTCCGCCACGGATTTCAAGGTGAGTGCCATGTTGGTCCCGGTGTCGCCATCGGGAACCGGAAACACATTGATCCGGTTGAGATGCTCCTGCAATTGAATGACTCTCTGGGCTCCTGCGATAATTGCATTTCGAAAACGAATACCATCGATGTAGTGAATGCCCATACAAATAGCCTTAAAAGAAGCCCTGAAATGGTCTTGTTTTTTGTTAACCTGTTGTTACATGAGGCTAAAAAGTAACCGCAATTCAGAATGAAAGTCAAGCTAAAAATACCGTAGCACAAGCATCCCGCAAATGTAGCGCAAGCATCCCTGCGTAAATGTAACGCAAGCCTCCTTGCTTGCGTTTGCGGTAGAAGGTCGCAAAAAATCGCAAGCCGTGCCCGTCCGCAACAATCACAAGCTGGAAGCTTGTGCTACAGTAGCGCAAGCATCCTTGCTTGCGTTGCGGCCGAAGGCCGCAAAATATGCTACGGCCACCCTGCACTACAAACCCTATATTCCTGAAAATCAATTCCAGAACTTGCAATAATTCCACGGCCATGCACGGGCATCGTCAACCAAACCGGCTTTCACCGGATTATTTAAAACATAAGCAATCACTCGTTCAACTTCGTTCTCACCCCGGCAGTAATGATCAAAACTCTCGTGCTCCCAAAACGGCTTACCGCGACGCCTCAGCATTTCATTCGCTTTGCTGGCAGTATAACTTTTGATGCCGTGCATAATTTTCGCCAGCGAGAAAAACGTACCATCCTGCTTTGGCAATGGGGTAAAAACCACATGAACATGGTTGGACATCACACAATAACTCAACAAATCATAACGCTGCTGATCCCAGAATTGCATCGTTTCACACACCAGTTTCGCAATACGGGGATCTTTCAAAAATTGCGGCCCACGATCAGATAGATCCAACATGCGATCGCATTGGACAATCAGGCGCTTTTGAAATCGATCAAGTTCCAGCTTTGCTCTGGTCTTGGATAATGCTTTCATTTGTTTTGCAAACTGCTCGTATTCTTGCCGAAGCTGGATTAGCACGTCCCGTGGCAGGCTGCCATGCAATCGAAAGGTTACGAAAAGAGTGGCTCCCGGTGGCTGAATGTGTGGCAGGTAACGGCGGTAAAATATTTTCATGGCATCGAGGATTTTTTCTCCAATTGCAGAATTTTTATCAATAGACATAAAGACATCGCGGGATTCCCGGCTGTGTATAGTAGCGCAAGCATCCCTGCTTGCGTTTGCGGTCGAAGACCGCAAAAAGTTTCAAATTGTACCCGTCCGCCACAATCACAAGCTGGAAGCTTGTGCTACTTTGAAAGCTTGTGCTACTGAGCTTCCGCTAATGCGCCGTCTGCCATCTGTTCAAAATAACTCGAAACTGCTCCGTTTCTTCAAACCGCCGGTGTTTTTCAAAGCCCTGAATTAAAATGCGGCATTTTTGCAGAAGCATCTGACGAGTGGCTTCGCGCCAGTCAGGGCGCAATTGCGGGCACTGCAACATTTTTTCCAGCGCCCGCACCCGGTAACGGTCCAGCCCCCACTGCCGCGAAAGCTGATCGGCATGGCCGCCGTATTTCACAATCAGAGGCTCTTCAAGATAACCGATGGGATGCTCCGCCGTGATGCGCAACCACAGATCGTAATCTTCACACGCCGGCAGCGATTCATCGAATCCGCCGCTCCACTCCCACAACTCCCGCGACAGCAAAATCGACGACGGGCTGATGATGCACAGCGGCAGACATTGCGGATAAATCCAGCCGCCGAATTTTTGATGCCGCTTTTTCGGATTCACCCGCCGCCCGTTCCGAATCCAGATTTCATTGGTATGCACCGCCTGAAATTCTGGATGCTCCTGCAAAAACGCCACCTGGCGTTCGAGCTTTTTGGGAAGCCAGCGGTCATCGGAATCCAGAAACGCCAGCCAGTTACCGGTGGCGAGGCGCGCCCCCTGATTGCGCGCGGCGGAAGGTCCGGCTTGCTGCTGCCAGAGGTAACGTACCTGCGGAAAGGCTTTCTGCAACCATTCACCGGTGCCATCGGTGGAGCCGTCGTCCACGACGATGACCTCGTGCGGCGGGAAAGTTTGCTGCAGCACCGACTGAATCGTCTCCGGCAGCCAGTGCCGCCGGTTGTAGGTGGGAATGACCACGGAGATGTGAAATGCTCGCGTCATGGCGCCGGGCTATAAGCTCCATCCCTGTAACGCTTCATGGCAGCCGATTCCGGTGCCATAATAAGGAAAGGGCCGCTGGAATCGCGCGCAGCCGTTCCGCCACACGTCGCCCGTGCAAAAAAGCAATAAACTGGCTCAGTTGCTCGCTCATGGATTCCGAATAGCGGAACCACCATGGCTTGTACTGCGACGGCAACGGATCGATGTCGATGTACTGTTCCTTGACCATATCCAGCAGCCCCAGGTCGCCGTGGCTTTTGCCGAGGCCGCTGTGTTTGAACCCGCCATACGGCACATCACAGGCCCCCGGATGAAACGAGTTATCGTTGATGGTTACGGCACCCGCCTGAATGCGCTGCGCCAGCTCAAAGGCTTTGCGCCGGTCCCGCGTCCAAATGCTGGCGCTCAGTCCGTACCGGGTGGCATTCGCCATTTCCACGGCTTCGTCCGCGCTTTTCACTGGCACGATGGGCAGAATCGGGCCAAAGGTCTCTTCCTGCATCACCAGCATATCCGACGTCACATCGGTGAGTACAGTGGGCTCAAAAAACAGCGGGCCCATATCGGGGCGGCGACGGCCGCCAACGAGCACATTGGCCCCTTTGGCCACAGCATCCTGAAGCTGCATCTCCAGTTGCTTCACCTGCACCTCGCGAATGATCGGCCCAATGTCGGTGTTGGGGTCGCTGCCCGGTCCAAGGCGCAATTTTTTCACTCCCTGCACGACCGAGTCCACAAACGCCTCGTAAATCGGTTCTTCGACAAACACCCGCTTTACGGCTACACAGGTCTGCCCGGCATTGAGGAATCGCCCCCAGACGGCCGCCGCGGCGGCATTGTTCACCGGCGCATCGCGAAGCACCAGCATCGGATCGCTGCCGCCCAGTTCCAGCGTAACCGGAATGAACCGCTCGGCGGCGGCTTTGGCCACGCTGCGGCCGGCTCGCTCGCTGCCAATAAACACGACGCGATCCACGCCGTTCTCTACCAGCGCTGCCCCGGTAATGCCGTCTCCCGGCACGACCTGAAACACGGCTTCAGGCACGCCGGCATCGTGCGCCAGTTCGCCCAGTTTCATGGCAATGGTGGTAGTGTATTCAGCCGGTTTTAACACCACCGCATTTCCGGCCACCAGCGCCGGGAATACGGCGCCGACCGGCAACATGAGCGGATAGTTCCACGGGGTGATCACACCGACCACGCCCCACGGCTGCGGGACGGAAATAGCCTGTTTGAATTTGAGGGCGATATTGTCGTGTCGCCAGCGGCGCGGACGCAGCAGCTTCGGGGCGCGTTTGAGATAATAGCCCATCAAATCCAGCGACGTCATGATTTCCGCCACATAAGCTTCGGGCATTGGCTTGCCACACTCCCGCGTGATCGTTTCAGCGATGGACTGTCGCTGTTCGTAGAGCGCCTGCTTCATCTTCCGAAGAATGGCGATTCGCCGATCCAGCCCCATTTCCTGCCAGGCCGGCTGCGCCGTTCGGGCGCGCTGAACGGCGTCGGCCACCTGCTCCTTCGAGGCCGGTTCATAAGTTTTCCAGATTTTACCGGTCGCCGGGTCCATCGACGCCACAGGGCGACGTTGCTGTTCTACATTCTGTAATTTTGCTTCTGCTTTCATACGCATTGCTCCTTGCCACGACAGGCTGGATGGTTGAGATTGGAATTGGTATTTTACACCGTAAGGCCGTCAGAAGCAAGGAAAAAAGCCGGTTTGAAGATAAGTTCACTTGAGGCGCATCGAACCAGTTATAGCCATTCATCCAGACTCCCCATTTCATAAAAATTCATCCCCGAACATTCGCCTCTACGGGCCATTCAATTTTTTAATAATCATCATCCAATCATTTTGTGTCCAATTTCAAGCCAACTCGCATCCAAACAGCGGATGCGGATGACTTTTGTCACGATTTTCGCAAGAAATGACAGCCAAAAAATCATCTTGACATTCGTTTTAAATTTCATTATTCTTATCAACTGTGTCGGCTACGCGCCGCCGTTAATTCACGCTAACCATGTGACTTTAATGGAGGAAGGGATAGGAAGAATGAAAAAGACGGTGGGTACGCACTTGATCATCGACGCGTGGCAGGCTTCGCCAGCTCTTTTAAACGACCCGGAATGGATCCGCGAAACGCTGATCCAGGCTGTCGAAGCCGGGGGAGCGACCCTGATTGATTTGTGTGTCCATCAGTTCAGTCCTCATGGCGTGACAGCCACCGCGACCCTGGCTGAATCGCATATTGCGATTCATACGTGGCCGGAATACGGCTACTTTGCGGCGGATTGTTTTTTCTGCGGCGAAGGGGATCCGGTGAAAGCCATGAAGATGATCTGCAAAGCGCTGCAAGCCAAAGAAATTCGAACCCGGGAAATAAAACGAGGATTCGAGCCGAAAATTGAGCAACGTGAATTCATGCCGCAAATCATCGAAGGGACTTGACTGTACAACCCCGCAACCCCAGTGGTGGTACGAAACCGACGACCCGGCTTCGATCCGGCTGGGGTTGCACATGACCTTGCTGTATGCTGAGGAGAGCCCCTACCAGAAACTCGCCGTTTATGAACACGATATTCTCGGCCGGGTTCTGGTTTTGGATGACATCGTTCAAACCACCCAGGCTGACGAGTTCATTTACCACGAAATGTTTGTGCATGTCCCCATCCTGGGGGGCACATTTGCAATGCGTTCTGAGGGTATCGACGTCTTGATCATCGGCGGTGGCGATGGGGGGATTCTCCGCGAAGTGTTGCGCCATCCGTTTGTTTCTCGCGTGGTTATGGTGGAAATCGATGAAGCCGTCGTGCGCGTCTCGCGCGAATATCTCGGAATTCACGGCAATTACGATGATCCGAGAGTGCAACTGGTCATCGATGATGCTTTCCATTATATACAATCTCACGAAGCCCTGAAACACCCTTTTGATCTCATTCTGGTCGATGCCACCGATCCGGTGGGTCCGGGAAAAATTTTGTATTCCGAAGCATTTTATGCCCACCTGGATCGTTGTCTGAAACCGAATGGACTGGTCGTGCGGCATCTGGGCCTTCCATTTTTGCAGGGTGAAGTGCTGCAGGAAGGGGTGGCCAACTTAAAACGTGTTTTTGGTACGGTTCAGGTGTACCGCATTACGGTGCCAACCTACATTTGCGGAGAAATGGCTTTTGCGGCGGCCAATCGTGAGGGCTACCGAATTGATGTACCGCAAAAACGATTTGAAGCCCGATTTTACAATGAACAGGTGCATCAGGCGGCATTTGCACTGCCGACGTACTGGCAACACCTGATCGCCGGGAGCCACTCGCAATAAATTCGCCCAAAAGCATTGCAGGCTGTCTGGACTGGCCATATCGCCCATTGTTAAGGAATGGATAAAATCATAGCAGACTATATCGTCCGTGCCGGCGGGGCTGAAATCGAGCGGATTGCTCGCGAAATCGCATTTGAGCAGACCGTGGAAGTCCCCGAAACCCTGATCACCTCCGATACCATCCTGGAAAACATCGTGGGGCAGGTGGTCAATATTCAGCCCGCGGACAATACCGCTTCCCGCTTCCGTGTCAGCATCGCATTCAATGCGGAACTGGCCAACGGTCAAATTTCACAACTGCTCAACCTGCTGTTCGGGAATATCTCCATCAAAAACAACATCAAACTGGTCGATGTGACGCTGCCGCCTTCTTTTGTCCGCCGTTTCCGCGGCCCCAATTTCGGGATCAATGGCGTGCGGCAACTGTGCGGCGTTTTCGACCGGCCCCTGCTTTCAACGGCCATCAAGCCGCGCGGCGCCTCGCACGAGGCTTTTGCCCGCATCGCTCACGACTTCGCCCTCGGCGGCGGGGATATCGTCAAAGACGACCACAATTTGGTGGACAGCGATTTCGAAGCTTTTAAATCGCGGGTTTCCCGTTGCCAGGCGGCCGTGCAGGAAGCCAACCGCACGACCGGCAGAAATACACTTTATTTTCCCTATGTGCTATCGCCCCAGGATCGGCTGGAATCGTATCTGGATTTTGTGCTATCGGTCGGCATTCGCGGGGTGCTGCTCTCTCCGTTTCTCATCGGGCTCGATACCGTACGCACTCTGGCAGAGGCCTATCCCCTGGTGATCATGGCGCATCCCACATTTACAGGCACCTTCTTCCATGATCCGGATCACGGTGTGGCTCCGGGCGTGCTGCTGGGCAAACTGTTCCGCCTGATCGGCTGCGACATTTCGGTTTTTCCCAATTACGGCGGCCGATTCAGTTTTACAAAAGAGGATTGCCGTATCATCCAGCAACATTTGCAAGAGCCGTTCGGTCATCTTTCTCCCGGATTACCGGCGCCTGCGGGCGGCATGCGGTTCGAGAATTTAGCTCAAATGGCCGAACAGTACGGCCCCGACGCGGTCTTCCTCATCGGCGGCGCTCTGCTGGGCGATTCGGACAGCCTTCAAGCCAGCACTGAAAAATTTTTGGACGCCATCACCTCCCTGTTCCCCGGGCACCGTCATCAAAACGGGAACGACTCATGGCAATCGGCATGCGAACTGCCGACTTTCGGAACGGCGGAGGTACTCACCCACCTGCCCTTTCAGAAGGATTATTCATGGGCCGGGCGACCGGCAAGCGATTACAAATCGTCGCAAGCGTTGCCGTTTCAAGGCGTCAAACGCCATGAACTGATCGGTCAGCATGGGGAGCGCACTCGTTTCGATCTGCGCTACTTTGAAATTGCTCCCCGGGGATATTCCAGCCTGGAGAAGCATATTCACACCCATGCCATCATTTGCATCCGCGGCAAAGGAGAGCTGCAAATCAACGGCGAAGTCATCGAACTCAAGCCGTTCGACATTGCCTATGTGCCGCCGCTTGCCGTACATCAGCTCCGCAATCACGAACAGGAACCGTTCGGCTTTTTTTGCATCGTCGATCACGATCGAGATCGGCCGATGAAACCTTAAGGAGGAACCATGTTACAACCGCTGGAACGCGGATTTGCCCGGCTGGAAAATTCAAGGAAGGAATTTCTCGGGCGAGTACAAAAGCTTCAACCGCATCAGAGGGCCTTTTCCCCGAATGGTCATGATTGGAGCCTGTTACAGATTATCGATCATCTGGTCATCTCCGAAGAACAGACCCTCCGTATTGTTGCCAAGCAGTTAGCGAATCCCAAATTGCCTGACCGGGGCCGCTGGCACGCGCCGCTGCGCATGAGCTTGATGAAACTCGCCATGCGGCTTCCTTTGAAATATAAGATTCCGACAGAGCAAGTTGCTCCTTCCCCATCTCCAGATTTTGCCGAGTTAAAAGCGCGGTGGGAAACGGTACGCCGAAATCTGGGATCACTCCTTGCGGATATCCAGCAATCGCAGCAGCATCAGCCGGTCTTCCGACATCCGTTTTTCGGACTCATGGATGTGGAGCAGGTCTTGCTTTTTTTGCAGGAGCATTTTAACCACCACATGCAACAGGTGAAGCGCACGTTGAAAGCAGGCGGCTTTCAGATGGAAGACCTGGTTTAATCTTATCTTGTAAATATCGGCCTGTTATTACCATTTCTTAAAAATGGGAAAAATAGGGTCAGATTCTAAAATTTGATAAAGTCGGCTGGCTGCTTTTCCCGAATTCGCCTTTTGCTATATTTAATAATTTCAATAAATAACAACATCCCAATGCTTTGGGCATGGATATTGCATTTCGGAGTCGTAAGTCTTCAATAGCCTTTGCGAAATATCGCCAAATAAGATAAAAGACTCCGAAATCGACAATTCTCCATGTATTTAACACAAAAGAGTATTTATGCCATTCAAGCGCTGATTTTCATTGCATTAAACAATAGCGGAGAGTTTGTACCTATCCGGGAAATTTCCAATAAATTGAATATCCCTTTTCATTTTTTAACCAAAATTCTTCAGGTACTGAGCAAGCAACAAATTATTGAAACCTGTCGGGGGCCATCGGGCGGGGTCCGGTTGCGCCAGGATCCGAATCAGATTTCGATCGAGCAGATTATTTTGAGCATCGACGGCGACCGGCTTTTTAGCGAATGCATTTTAAAGCTTCCCGATTGTGGTAACAGCAAACCCTGCCCGTTACATGATTTATTTGCCCCCATCCGGGAAGAATTACAGAAAATGCTTTCGAACACCATGCTGGCGCTGCTGGTGAAAATGGTTCGGGATAATCAGGTGAAATTGACTTCGGTAACTCAGGTGCAAGATTTTTTTCCGGGCCAAAAGCAAACGAAAAAACCGGATCATTCATAAAAGGAAAAAACCTCACATCCTGAATGTGAGTTCTATAAAATCCATTTAATCAATTTGGGAGGGCGTTATGTTCAAAAAGCATGTTTCAAGGTGGATTTTGCCGTTGTTAGGACTGGGCATTCTTGCCTTGTTTTACACCTGCGGTAAAGGGGGTAAACAGGCCGGCGTGCAGGTTGGCGGTGAGGATGTCAACAAGGTCATTGAAGAACGTGGCCTTACCCCGAACGATGTCCTGGCAGCGGTTAAAACCTACTTGCCTACCGGAAAGTACGATGAATATTTGCTGTTCTCTTCCGGGGGCCATTCCGGACAGGTTCTGGTGATTGGTGTTCCCTCCATGCGCCTGCTGAAGGTGATCGGCGTGTTCACGCCCGAACCATGGCAGGGCTGGGGGTACTCCACAGACACCTGGAAGGTCTTTGAAGAAGGCGGCATCAACGGGACGACTCTGACCTGGGGCGATACGCACCACCCGGCGCTTTCGGAAACCAACGGCGACTACGACGGCGAATATTTGTTCATCAACGATAAAGCCAACGCCCGTGTCGCTGTGATTGATTTGCGGGATTTCGAAACCAAGCAGATCATCAAAAACCCGCTGACGCTGAGCGATCACGGCGGCGCCATGGTCACGCCGAACACCGAATGGGTGATTGAAGGCGGTCAGTACGGTATGCCCTGGACGGGCGAATATGCCCCGTTGAGCCAATACAAAGAAAAATACAAGGGCATGATCACTTTCTGGAAATTCGACCGCAAAAAGGGCCGCCTGATTAAGAATGAATCGTTCGCCATGGAGCTGCCGCCTTACTGGCAGGACTTGTCCGATCCCGGCAAGCTTGTGAGCGATGGCTGGGTCTTCCTCAACTCGTTCAATACGGAAATGGCCACCGGCGGTGTGGAAGAAGGCAATCCGCCGTTTGAAGCGGGTGTCTCCCAGCGTGACATGGATTACATGCACGTGATCAACCTGAAGAAGGCGGCGCAACTGTTCAAACAGGGTAAAACCAAGAAAATCCGCGGCTTTAATGTGTTGACTCTGGACACCGCCATCAAAGAAGGAATTCTGTATTTCATTCCTGAGCCGAAGAGTCCCCACGGCGTGGATGTGAGCCCCGACGGCCGCTACATCGTCGTATCCGGTAAGCTGGATCCGCATGTGACCATCTACAATTTCGACAAGATTCAGCAGGCCATCGCCGAGAAGAAATTCTCCGGCAAAGACGAATTCGGCGTGCCGGTCCTCGATTTCGACGCCGTCGTCGAGACGCAGATCGAAGTCGGACTCGGGCCGCTGCACACCCAGTTCGATCCGAACGGTTTTGCTTACACCAGTCTGTTCCTGGAAAGCGCCGTGGCCCGCTGGACCATGGGCGGCGAATGGGCGAGCAAACACGGCAAAGAACCGTGGTCGTTGGTGGATAAAGTCTCGGTGCATTACAACATCGGCCACCTGGTCACCGCTGAAGGTGATAACGTGAATCCGGATGGTAAATATCTGGTGGCGCTGAACAAGTGGGCGATCGATCGATACACCAATGTGGGTCCGCTGTTGCCACAAAACTTCCAGTTGGTGGACATCGAGAGCGGCGACCGTCCGATGCAGCTCCTTTATGACATGCCGATCGGCATCGGCGAGCCGCATTACGCCCAGATGATCAAAGCCGACAAAATCAAATCCTGGGAAGTCTATCCGGAAATCGGCTGGAATCCGCACACCCAGTCCAAAGATCCGGACGGCGTGCAAGCCGGACAGGAAAAAGTGGTTCGCCGCGGCCGGACCGTGGAAATCTGGATGAGCGCCATCCGCAGTCACTATACGCCTGAACGCGTGGAAGTCCGCAAAGGCGACCGCGTGATCTGGCACATCACCAACATCGAACGTGCCAAAGACGCCACTCACGGGTTCGCCTTGCCGGAATACAACTTCAACCTGAGTATCGAACCCGGCGAAACGCAAACCATCGAGTTTGTGGCCAAGCGTCCAGGCGTGTATCCGTTCTACTGCACGGAATTCTGCTCGGCCTTGCACCTTGAGATGATGGGTTACTTTCTGGTGAAACCGTAATGATGGGACTACCGGGGGAGGTCCTCTCCCCCGGTTTTATATTGACAGGCTGTATTTCGAGGAGATCTACCATGAAAGACATTGACATGATTGTCGGACCGCGCGTTCCTCAGGAACTGCTCAAACGGGAACGGAAACGCTTTCTGATGCCGACGATCTTTTTAGGAACGGCAGGGCTCCTGCTGCTGATTTCGATTTTTTTACCGTACTGGAAACTCACGCTGTACGCGCCGCAATATCCCAACGGGCTGGTGATGAAGGTGTATGTGAACCGGATCGAAGGCGATGTGAAAGAAATAGACACCCTGAACCATTACATCGGCATGCGTTCCCTTACGGAGGCCGCATCTCTGGAGCGCACGCTGAGTATCTTCATGGTCGTGGCAATTGGGCTTCTGGTGATTGCAGCGATCTATTTGCACAGCCCGGCGGCGGCGGTTTTTGCACTACCGGCGTTTTTCTACCCCTTCATCTTTCTCGGCGACCTGTATTTCTGGATGTGGAATTTCGGCACCAACCTCGATCCGCGTGCCCCTTTGAGCAACGCGATCGAGCCGTTCGTGCCGCCGCTTTTGGGTGAAGGCAAAGTCGGTCAGTTCAAAACCATCGCCTCATGGGAAATCGGCCTGTGGGTTGTTTTTCTGGCTTCTATTTTAATTCTGGTCGGGTTGTACTATCACCGTAAAGCGTACAAACCGTTATTGGAAGAACAACTTAAAAAAGAAATCCTGGAAAAATAAGTATATGCGAAAGACGCGGAAAAGCGCCTTCTTTTTCGTATTATTGATCTTTACCGGCTGGACGTTTGGCTTCGCCCAAACCGAACCGGCCCCGGCCAGTATGGTTGAACTGCAGCCGCTCATCGAGCGTGCGCAACCGGGCGATACCCTGTATCTTGACGGCGGTCTTTACGCCGGCCCGGTGACCATCGACAAAACCATCGCCATCATCGGCAAAAACTGGCCTGTGATCGACGGCAGACTCCAGGGAACCGTCATTGAAATCACCGCACCCGGGGTGCATCTTCAGGGCTTGAAAATCATCAACAGCGGTATCGATCTATCGGAAGAAGATGCCGGAATTGCCCTGGATGCCCCGGATGCGACGATTATTGATAATCATTTGCAGGAAGTCCTTTTCGGCATTTACCTGCGGCGCTCGCACAGGACCGTGCTGCGCAACAACCTGATTGAAGGCAAAAAGGAAATGGAAATTCCGCGCCGCGGCGATCTCATTCGCGCCTGGTCCAGCGACAGCCTGCTGATCGCAGACAATATCCTGCGCTACGGCCGCGATCTGATCGTCTGGTTTTCCCGGAATTCCATTGTGCGGAACAATGAGGTTCGCTATGCGCGATATGGCATCCATTTCATGTACAGCGACGATTGTTTGATTGAGAACAACACATTGATACACAACTCCGTCGGAACGTTTTTAATGTTCAGCCGGAGGCTCACCTATCGCCACAATATCGTGGCCTATAACCGCGGAGCCAGCGGCTTCGGCATCGGCGTCAAGGATCTCGACGACGGGTTGATCGAGGAAAATCTAATCATTGACAACCGCGTGGGCATCTTCGTGGATAATTCACCTCGTGCGCTGGATGCCAGGATGACCTACGTGGGCAATGTGATCGCGTACAACGATGCAGGCTTCGGGCTACTCAGCTTTGTGCAACGCAGTCACATCAATAAGAACAGCTTCATCGAAAACTATGAACAGGTTGCGGTAACCGGCGCTGGATTCCTCACCGGCAATGACTGGCAGGGCAATTACTGGAGTGATTATTTCGGCTTTGATGAAGACAACGACGGCATTGGGGATATCCCGTACAAATCGGAAAAGCTGTTCGAAGATTTGATTCTTCGCAAGCCGGAACTCCGATTCTTTATCTACAGCCCGGTGATTCAGGCCGTCAATTTTGCCGCTCAGGCATTTCCTCTGGTTAAGCCGCATCCCAAGGTGGAAGATCCGGTGCCGCGAATGCAGCCTTTCTTCCCCAATATTGACATCGGCGTGGAGCTGCGCACCAATTGGCCCTTGCTGATCAGCGGAGTAGCTTCGATTTTGTTCGGATTGTTTCTAATCCGGGGATTTGCAGGTTCATTTAAAAAAGCCAACCAGGAGTCAAAAACGCGGTCAGAATCTATGCAAACTATCGCCAAAAACATGATGCCGCATTCCCGTCATGGGGAGGCGTCCATTGCTATAAATAACGTGACCAAATCGTTTGGTCCGATTGTGGCTCTGAAAGATGCCACCCTTCATATCGCCGGCGGCGAATGCGTTGCCCTCTGGGGTGCAAACGGCGCCGGGAAAACCACGCTATTGCGCTGCATTCTGGGTGTAATCCCATTTGAAGGTAACATCACCATTAATTCTTACGACATCCGTAAGGACGGCAAACAGGCCCGTTATCACATTGGCTTTGTTCCGCAGGAAATCCAATTTCATGATCATTTCTCCGTGCTGGAAACGATTCGTTTCTATGCCAAATTAAAAAAGGCTCCGGTGGAGCGTATTCAGGATTGGTTGCAGATCGTGGGGCTGGAGCCGCACGCAGAAAAACTGGTGAAGGAATTGTCCGGCGGGATGAAACAGCGTCTGGCTCTGGCGATTGCCTTGTTGGCCGATCCGCCGATTCTTCTCCTGGATGAACCCACGGCCAACCTCGATATGCGCTCCCGCGAGGAATTTCTGTCGATCTTGAAAAAGCTCAAGGATAACGGAAAAACCATCGTGTTTTCCTCCCACCGTATGACCGAAGTGATCCCGTTTGCGGACCGCATCGTGGTGATGGAACACGGTAAAGTGGTTGCGGATATTCCTCCGAGTGAGGCATACTCCTATCTTGGCCGTTTCAGCCAAATCCGTATTTATCTGCCGGAAGAACAGATCGAAAAGGCCATACAGATTTTGCAGGGAGAAAACTTTGAAGTCTCGCGCAATGGTCTTGGCATCAAAGTGAAAATCGATGCGCAGTCCCGATTGCGCCCGATTGCCCTTTTGATCGATTCCGGTATCTCGATTTACGACTTTGAATATGAACTTGAACATTAATTGCAAGCGGAGCATGCCATGGATATCCACAACGTCCTTCTCATCACCTGGAAGGAAATCCTGAATGCCCGGCGAAACCGCTGGTTTATTCTCTATACCATTATTTTTGCGCTGCTGTCGCTGGCGCTGTCGTGGCTTGGCCTTGCCGGCGTGGGGAGTTACAATCTGGCCGGATTCGGTAAAACCACGGCAAGCCTGATAAACCTGATTTTGCTGATCGTCCCGCTGATGGGCCTGACTCTGGGGGCCATCAGCCTGGCCGGCGAGCGCGAAAAAGGAACGCTCTTGTATTTGCTGGCACAGCCGGTGTCGCCATTTGAGGTGCTGCTGGGCAAGTTTCTGGGCATCGGCACCGCCCTGCTTGCCGCGTTGTTGATCGGTTTCGGTTTGAGCGGATATTTGATCGCATTGCGCGGAGGGATCACGCAAATCAGCAGCTACCTCAGCCTCATCGGTTTTACCTTGCTGCTGGCGCTGGCCACGCTGGGCGTCGGCCTGTTGATTTCCAGCTTCATGAAAAAGGCTGAATCTGCCGTGGGCATGGCGCTGTTCTTGTGGCTGTTTTTCGTATTCTTCGGGGATCTGGGGTTAATCGGCAGCACGCTGTTCTTCAAGCTGGACATTCAGCAGGTGCTGACGCTTTCGTTGATTAATCCCCTGCAATCGTTTAAGCTGGGGGCACTGATGAGCATGCGCGCCAATCTGGAGGTACTGGGGCCCGTCGGTCTGTATGCCATGCGCACCTTTGGATCGCAGCTCGTTTTTCTTGTCAGTGCCTTATTAGGCGTTTGGATTTTGAGTTCATTTGTTGTAACTTATGCCGTGATTCAGAGGAAAGGTGGCTTATGAAATCCATTCCGGGCTGGCTTGCAATCGCTATCGGGCTGACGCTGGCTGCTTGTTCACAGCAACAAAAGCTGGATGAGCCGCCCAAAATCCAGCTTGGTATCGATGCCTGTAATGAATGCTACATGCTCATCAACGAAGAGAAGTACGCCAGTGCTTATGTGACCACGGATGGTCAGATTCGGGTGTTTGACGACATCGGCTGCATGCTAAAGCATTTGGAAAAGACCGGGGAGACGCCCCTTCACATGTGGGTACACCATTTTCTCGATGCTCGCTGGTTGGAATCCGATTCGGCGGTTTTTCTGAAAAGTCCTGCGCTGGAAACGCCTATGGGATACGGAATTATTGCTGTGGGAAAACCGGAACAGGCCGATTCCTTAAAAGGGGTCTTGCAAGGCGATATCATGCCTTTCGCTGAATTGCAAAAATCATTATCGGGTGTCAAGCCCTGATACCCGTTTAAAAAATGAACCGCAAAAGTCAACGTAAACAGGGTGTTAATGGATAAGGAGTATAACATGAAAAAGAGCTTTGCTTCTTTGCGCCTGGTTTCGCTCATGCTTGGAATCAGCGTACTGGTTTTCGCTTGCGGCGGAGGCGATAAAAACGATTCGGGTAAACAATCAAACGGCGCCACGCAGCAAGCAGCAGCGAAACAAACCAAAATCACGATTAAAGGGGATCCGGTAAAGGGACAGGCGCTGTTTATGAAAAATTGCCTGGCCTGCCACGGTCCGGACGGTCGCGGCATTAAAGGACTGGGCAAAGATCTGGTGAACAGCGAGTTTGTGGCGTCTCAAACGGATGAGCAACTGCTCGATTACGTCTTGAAGGGCCGTACTCCGGATGATCCGCTCAACACCACCGGTGTGGCCATGCCTCCCAAGGGCGGCAACCCGGCTTTGACCAACGAGGAGATCATCCACATTATTGCCTACATGCGGCAGATCAATAAAGTGAAAAAATAAAAACCCGACTCAGCACAGCGGCGCACAGGCGACCGACCTTCCTCCGAAGGCGGTCGCCTTTTTTTGTAGCGCAAGCATCTTTGCTTGCGATTGCGGCCGAAGGCCGGTGCTGGGCCGATGACAAGCAGCACAAACAGCCCCGCATGCGACGGTTT
>WFVT01000112.1 GCA_015491485.1 Candidatus Zhuqueibacterota bacterium | reverse complement strand
CGGATGTACCATAGGTTACCCTCCTGATCGCGGTGCTCCACTTCTTCATCGGACAGCGCGGTCTGGCAGCGCGGACACCAGTTGATGATGTATTCGCCGCGGTAAATCAATCCTTTTCGATACAACCGGACAAAAACCTCCAGCACCGCCCGCGACAGCCCTTCATCCATGGTAAACCGTTCGCGCTCCCAATCACAGGCGCAGCCCAATTTTTTCAACTGATTGATGATGATAGCGCCGTGCTTCTCTTTCCACTCCCACACCCGTTTGACGAATTTTTCGCGGCCAAGGTCGTGGCGGGTGAGTTTTTCGGTGCGCCACAGGTGTTTCTCAACCACGTTCTGCGTGGCGATGCCGGCATGATCGGTGCCCGGCATCCACAGGGTTTCGTAACCCTGCATTTTTTTGAACCGGATCAGGATGTCCTGCAGGGTGTTGTTATAGGCATGCCCCATATGCAACCGGTCGGTCACATTCGGTGGCGGGATGACGATGCAATAAGGCTTTTTGTCTTCACGCGGGACGGCGTGAAAATAGTTTTTCTCCAGCCAGAATTGGTAAATGCGATCCTCAACCTTTTTCGGATCATAAACCTTGTCGATGCTTTCCTTACCCATGCATAACCCCAATTTTAATTTGCAATTAGCCCTCCGAATCGAAGATGGAATATAAAGAATCCGTCAGTAAATGTCAACAATGGACGTGGAATGTTGCCTGGCATGAAACGACGGTTAGTAACTGAATACGATATTTGCGTCATGGCCCCCCTGAATTGGCAGAATGCCCCCATCCAGGTCGATGAAGCGAATTCAGACTCAGACGTAACGGCAGGCAGGTTGACTGTTTAAAGTTTTCTACCAACAAAGCCGTTTCATGAAAAATGAAATTTTTTCAATAATCATGAAAGCCTAATCACAGTTGTGACATGGAATTCGCGAATTTGATTTTTGAGGCGCTTTCGCTGTCAAGCAAATATTTGATTTGACGATATTTTAACTAAACCTGACACACGAAATCTCAAGTGTGAGGAGCGAAACCTTTGATGAACGTAGCAAAATTCTTTTTTGGCGGAAAAGCAAGCGCCGGAGAGAATGACACGGGGCCCAAAAGCTTGAACGGTGCCCCTTCCATGATGGATGCCCCCATCCACCTGGCGCAACAGGATAACTTGACGGGACTGCTGACGCATTCAGCGTTCCAGTCAGCGCTTGAACACCGGTTCCAGGAAGCCAGACAGCACCAAAAGCAACTATGCTGCATGCTTGCGGATGTTGACTATTTTCATGCGCTCAACCGCAGCATGGGATACCCGTTCGGTGATGCCGTTCTTGTGCAGATTTCCCGGCTATTGCGCGCGAATCTGCCCGAGCAGGCGCTGATTGCCCGCTTCGGCGGTGAACAGTTTGGCATTCTGGTCGCGGTGGATTCCATTCAGCAAGCGGTGGGGCTGGCGGAAACGCTGCGCAAAGCGGTGGCAAATCATAAATTTATGTATCAAAATCAATCCACTTTCTTAACGATGAGCATCGGGCTGGCTGTCAGCGACACGCGCACCAAGGCAGCATCCGAGTTGCTATCATTTGCTCAACTGGTGCTCCGTTCAGCCAAGCGTGAAGGTCGGAACCGGGTGTGTTATTGGGAACGTGAGCCGGTGGCTTTGGAAAGCAAGCCTGCCGAAGATATCGTCGTGGAGCTACAGAAAAAGTTTGCCGATCTCGAACGGGAAGTGAAAGCGTTTGGCACCTCGGAGGTTCGTTCCCTGCTCGATGAGCTGGATATTCCGGACGGCATGCCGGAGACGCATGCGGAAAATGTGGCCTTCATCGCGGCTTCCATCGCCGATGAACTGGGATTGAGCGATAAGCAAATCGATACCATCATCTCAGCGGCGTTGCTGCATGATATCGGTAAGTTGGGCATCGATCGCGACATCCTGTCCAAAAACGGTTCTCTCACGCCGGAAGAGTTCGAGGAGATCAAAAAACATCCGCTTCTGGGCGCTGAATTTCTGGAAGCCGCCGAATTTTTTGAAAAGGAATTGCCATTGATTCGGCACCACCATGAGCGGTATGATGGACGTGGTTATCCTGACGGGCTCAAAGGCGATGAAATCCCACTGGGCGCGCGCATCATCGGTCTGGCTGAAGCCATCGACGGCTTGCTTTCCGGTTCGACCTATCGTGAGCCGATGAGCATCAAAG
>WFVT01000111.1 GCA_015491485.1 Candidatus Zhuqueibacterota bacterium | reverse complement strand
CTCTCGCTGGGCGGCGGCTTATGGCGGGCGCTCGCGAATGAGTTCAGCGCCGACGTGGAAGAGGCTATCGCGCTGACGGGATTTACCGAAGGGCTGGTTCAGCGCAATCCGACGGTTTGTGAAATCTGTTTCTGGCAGTGCGCCGGTTGGGTGCATACCATCGACGGCAAGCCCTGGAAAATTACCGGGAACGAAGAGGATCCCAATTGCAACGGCCGGCTTTGTCCGCGCGGCACCGGCGGCATCGGCGCCTATCTGGATAATGATCGCCTGAAGACGCCGCTGATCCGGACGGAGGTAAGGGGGAAGCAAACCTTCCGTGAAGCCACCTGGGATGAAGCGCTGGATTATGTGGCGGAAAAAATGAAAAAAATTGCTGAAAAATATGGGCCGGACTGCATCGCCCTGTTCACGCACGGCTCCGGCGGCGTGTTTTTCAAGCACTTGTTACGGGCGTTCGGCTCCAATAACATTGCCGCGCCATCCTATGCCCAGTGCCGCGGTCCTCGCGAAGAAGCCTATCTTTTGACTTTCGGCGAGGGCATCGGTTCGCCGGAACGGACGGACATCCGTAACAGCAAATGCCTCGTGCTCATCGGCAGTCATCTCGGTGAAAACATGCACAACGGACAGGTGCAGGAATTTGCCGATGCCGTGGCCAACGGCGCCACGGTCATCACCGTGGATCCGCGCTACTCGGTGGCGGCGTCCAAATCCAAATACTGGCTGCCCATCCGGCCCGGCACCGATCTGGCACTGCTCCTGGCGTGGATCCATGTGATCATCGAAGAGGAGCTGTACGACAAAAATTTTGTGCAGAAGTACACGTACGGCTTCGAACAACTGAAGGCCGAAGTCAAAAAGTACACGCCGGAATGGGCGTATCCCATCACCACCATCAAGCCGGATGTGATCCGCAAGACGGCGCGTGAAATGGCCTGGCACAAGCCGGCCACGCTGGTTCACCCGGGACGGCACGTAACCTGGTATGGCGATGACACGCAGCGTGTGCGCGCCGGCGCGATTCTGAACGCCCTGCTCGGCAACTGGGGCCGCCGCGGCGGATTCTATTATCCGAACCGGGCCGAGGTGCCCAAATATCCGTATCCGAAATATCCCAAATTTAAGCGGAGCTGGCGGGAGGCGTTTGCCGACCGGTATCCGCTCGCCAATCTGGCGCTGGCCAACGGCATCTGCGAAGCCACAATTCCCTCGGCGTCGCGCGATTGCTCCTTCAAAGGCTGGATCGTTTACGGCACCAATTTGATGCTCACCCTGCCGCAGCCGCAAAAAACCATCGAGGCGATCCAGAATCTGGAACTTCTGGTGGCGATTGATTTGATGCCGGCGGAAATCACCGGCTGGGCCGATGTGGTGCTGCCCGAATGCTCCTACCTCGAACGCTACGACGATTTACGCATTTTGCCCGGCCGCGAACCGACCATTGCCCTGCGGGCTCCGGCTTTTGAGCCGCGATTCAACTCGAAACCCGGCTGGTGGATCGCCCGCGAGCTTGGACTGCGGCTCGGTCTGGAAAAATATTTTCCGTGGAAGGACATCGAAGACTATCTCGAAACGCGGCTGAAGGCGATCGGGCTGAGCTTGAAGGAATTGAAAGAAAAAGGGGTGGTCAAATTACCGAACCGGCAGCCCATTTATCTGGATGACGATGTGGATATCGAATTCGATACGCCGACCGGAAAAATTGAACTGTACTCCACGATTCTGGAGTCGTACGGCTTCGATCCCATCCCCCAATACACGCACCACGAGGAGCCGCCGGAAGGCTATTACCGCTTGCTCTATGGCCGCGCACCGACGCATACGTTCGGGCGGACGACCAACAATCCGGTTCTCATTGAAACCATGCAGGAAAATGAAGTGTGGATCCACACGTCGGTAGCGAAAATGCACGGCATCCGCAACGGCCAGTATGTGGTGCTGGTCAATCAGGACGGCGTGCGCAGCAACCGGGTTCGGGCGAAAGTCACCGAGCGGATCCGGCATGACTGCGTTTACCTGGTGCACGGCTTCGGTCACCGGGACAAACGTCTGAAAAAAGCCTTTCTCAAAGGCGCCGACGACAATGCGCTCATCACGCGGGTGAAGGTGGATCCCATCATGGGAGGCACGGGCATGCGCGTGAATTTTGTGACCATCGAACCGGCATAAAATAGCGTTGAAATTGGAAAACCGTATGAGCCTTTCCGTAGCTCTGATGAGCTGACAAAGCGAATAACTGCAGGAGAGTAAAGATGCCTCGCTATGCAATGGTGGTGGATACGCAGCGCTGTGTGGGCTGTGCAGACTGCGTCGTTGCCTGCAAAACCGAAAACAATGTCCCGGATGGATTTTGCCGCGACTGGATCGTACAGGATGTGACGGGCGTATTTCCCGCATTGCACATGGAGATTCGTTCGGAACGCTGCAACCACTGTGAGAACGCCCCGTGTGTGCGGTGTTGTCCCACCGGCGCCAGTTACATCGAAGAAGGCGGCATTGTGCTTGTGGATCATGATAAGTGCACCGGTTGCAAAGCCTGCATCGCCGCCTGTCCATACGATGCGCGGTATGTGCATCCGGAAGGCTATGTGGATAAATGCACCTTCTGCATCCACCGCGTGAAAGAGGGCCTGGAGCCGGCCTGTGTGGAGGTCTGCCCGACCCGGTGCCTGCATTTCGGCGATCTGGATGATCCCAACAGCGAGGTGAGCCGGCTGCTGAAAACCCGGCACCATCATACGTTGATCCCCGAGGCAGGAACCGAACCCAAAATTTTCTTTTTAACCTGATTCGATGGGAGCTTGCCATGCATGAAGTCACGATCACAAGCGGCCGAAACATGCATTTGATCGATCCTTATCTGACCATTTGGGGCTGGGAAATTCCGGTCTATTTATTCCTCGGAGGTCTGGTTTCCGGCATCCTGTTTTTCTCCGCGTTATTTTATTTGCGGGGCAAGGGCGATCAGTATCCCACCATGGTGTATCGAACGCCGCTGTTCGCGCCATTCTTCCTGGCCCTCGGGCTGCTGGCGCTGTTCCTCGATTTGGAATACAAGCTGCACGTCTTTCGCTTTTACACGGCGATCCGCCTGGAGTCGCCCATGTCGTGGGGGTCGTGGACGTTGGCGGTAATCTTCCCCATGAGCATTCTCTGGGCATTGATGCACCTGCACCGCGTGTATCCGCAAATCAGGCTGCCCTTCCGCTGGCTCAATCAGGGAATCGCTTTTCTAAACCGCCATGCCAGGCTATTTGCCTGGATTTTGATTGTCTATGCATCCCTGCTGGGGATGTACACGGGCATCCTGTTAAGCGCGTTCAACGCGCGGCCGTTTTGGAACACCGCTATTTTAGGCCCGCTTTTTCTGGTGTCCGGGATGTCCACCGGTCTTGCACTGAATCTTCTTCTGGCCAGAGATCACCGGGAAATTCGGCTGTTAAGCAAAATCGATGTCATGGCGATTGCGGTGGAAATCTTTTTGATCATTCACATGTTCATGGGCTTTCTGGCATCGACTCAAATCCACATCGAAGCGGCCAAATTGTTCCTCGGCGGTCCGTACACGGCCGAATTCTGGATTCTGGTGGTGGGGTTAGGGCTTCTCTTCCCGGGATTTCTGGAACTGCTGGAAATCAGCGGCAGGCGTATTCCCCGACAAATTGCGGCATCGCTGATTTTGTTCGGAGGCCTGCTGCTGCGGTTCATCATCGTCGAAGCGGGACAATATAGTCAATGGTTTTCCTGGTAATCGTGGACGTTTATTCGTGGGAGTAAAGTCATGAAAGACGACAAGCAGGCGTATTGGTCACCGTACTTTGCCGGATTCATGCTGGGACTGGTTTTGCTGGCGACCTTTTTCCTCATGGGCCGTGGACTCGGCGCCTCGGGCGCCATGATGCGCACCGTGGTATTCATCGAGGATGCCCTCAGCCCCGGCCATGTGGAAGCCAACCCCTATCTCGCGCATTATGGCGGCGGCGATAAAAATCCGTTAGACAACTGGCTGGTTTTTGAAGTGCTGGGAGTCATCGTGGGCGGACTGCTGAGCGGCATTCTTGCGGGAAAGATCAAGCTGAACATCGATCGGGGCCCGCACATGGCACCGAAGCTCCGTCTGCTTCTGGCGTTCATCGGAGGCGGTATCATGGGATTCGGTGCACGGCTTGCCCGGGGCTGTACCAGCGGACAGGCTTTGACGGGTGGCGCGACTCTGGCGCTCGGCAGTTGGATTTTCATGTTCAGTATGTTCGCCGCCGGCTATGCCATTGCGTATTTTGTGCGCAAGCAATGGATTTAATCGGAGATGCACTAAAAAACGTTTGCAGCGCAATCGAGGAGAAGAACCATGTTTGCTCCATTGTACAAATACGATTATTTCGGCGTGGAAGTGAGCTACATTATTGCATTCGTCATCGGGATTCTTTTTGGCTATACGCTGGAACGGGCCGGTTTCAGTAGCTCACGCAAATTGGCCTTGCAATTTTATCTCCGCGATATGACCGTGCTGAAAGTCATGTTCACCGCCATTGTGGTGGCCCTGCTCGGCATTCTGTATTTGAATCTTGCCGATGTGCTCGATATGTCGCTGATTTACATCAATCCCACGTCCCTCTGGCCGCAAATGCTCGGCGGTCTCATCATGGGCGTCGGATTCGTCATCGGCGGCTACTGTCCGGGCACGTCGCTGGTGGCGAGCACCGTCGGTAAGCTGGACGGCATGATGTATGTTCTGGGAGCTTTGTTCGGGATGTTCATCTACGGCGAAATCTTCCCGGCCATCAAATCCATCGCCGAATCCGGATACATGGGAGACGTCACCCTGAGCGATTGGCTGCATCTCCGCCCGGGGCTGATCGCCTTTTTCATTGTCATTATGGCGCTGGCCATGTTCGTGTTTGCGGAATGGGCGGAAAAGCGCTTTGGTGAAAAGGAGCCGGTGCCCGGAGATACTCCTTCAACCGCAGCGTCAACCCCGCAATCCATGGAGGAGAAAATCGTATGAAATGGAAGCCGATGTTTACCAGGCAATGCGCCGCCGGCATGTTGTTGCTGTTGGGCCTGCTTCTTGCGCTGAGTCCGGCGGGACAGCGCACCTCACTGCAAAGTTCGCCCAAAGAGATTGCTCTGGCGATCGTCAGCCGGAGCGATCATGTCACCGCCGAAGAGGTTGCCGACTGGCTGATCAACAAGCGGCCGGATATTCAGCTCATCGATGTGCGGACTTCGGAGGAATATCAGCAGTACCACATCCCGGGGGCGGTGAATATCCCGCTGGCGAAATTGTTCGACGACGAATATTTGTACCAAATCGATCCGGACAAAATCATTGTCCTGTATTCGAATGGCGGTACCCATGCCGCGCAGGCCTGGGTGTTGTTGCGGCAAATGGGCATCGAAAGCTATGTGTTGCTGGGCGGATTGAATTACTGGGTGCAGGCGATTCTCAATCCCCAGCCACCGGACGATCTGGTGGCCGATCAGGAAATCCTGCTGTATGAATTCCGGAAATCCGCCTCGCAATATTTCACCGGGGGTCAGGCTCAGGTAAAGCAAACGGAGCAAGCAAAGCAGGCGCCGCGGCCGAAGCCGAAATTCAAATTTAAACGCAAAAAGAAAGCGGATGAAGGATGCTGAACCGTTCCTCGGAAAGTGCTTTATGGAAAGCCGGTGCAATTCTTTCCGCTTTTCGCGCCTTTTCGTGAAAAAGGAAAAGGATTTTCTGTATCCGGCGCGGGAATGGTACACGGATGGAACGTTTGCGCAGCTTGACAAGGAGTTTGGGGGCGGTTCCATCCG
>WFVT01000110.1 GCA_015491485.1 Candidatus Zhuqueibacterota bacterium | reverse complement strand
CGGAGGCGGTTTTCTGAATGGCCCGCACCCGTGATGTTTTTGCACCTTCGAATATTTTGGCTGCCGGTTTTCCTGCCAGCGAAACCGCCTTCTGCAAAAAAGGCTGATTCACGGTGTCGCGAGCGATTTCAGTCAGGACTTGCTGATCGTAAGGATCAAACCGCTGCGGCTGAACCGGCAATATTCCGCTGGCTGTGTTGGTTGGTGAAATTTTCATAGAATGATTCAGATAATTGAAACGTCACCATAATGGCATGATCGGCAATACGGATGCGATGAATTTGAATGTTTGCTATCCAGGAAGCGGCGCCCGGCAGTGCCGCCAGCCGAATTCGGATGCGGGAGTCATCGATATCGAAGCCGGAAGGAATATGGAATCCAAGTTTTTGAGCCAGAAGCAGCAGAGCCGGAAGATGGCTTTGCACCCGTGCAGAAACCCAGCCAAACACCCGTTCTCGTATCCCGGACTCACTGTCGGAGCGGAGGAGATGCAAACGATAGCCCAGTTCCAAAACATGCTCATCTTCCGAAAATTCCGGATGAAAGATATCCAGGGCGACCGGACGGTGGATCAGTTGAATGCGTAAAACGCCGTCGGGCAAAATGCGGAGCCGGGCAGGCAGTGGGATGAACCTGTCCCACAGCTGTTGCAGCGTCAGGGTATCGATACTCAGTGTATTCATAACGACCACCGTTTCGCCCGGTTCAAGTCCCTGTTTCAACCGATAGATGAGAATCCTTCGCCGCCCGGGCGGTTTGGCTGAAGTTGAATTGTAAACTTTGGCTAACAAAGAATAGGAAGAATTGCTCACTGAAGCAAGGAAAAAGTGCAATCGCGCCGGCAGCCGCATGCCCCGTCCGCCGTTTTAAATTTACGATTTGAGCCTGACGCTTTCGATCCGGAAAGCTTCGATCCGGTAATTCGGGTAAAATCCGAGCATGTATAGCAAGTCATCGTGAACGGCCATTTTCAAGGTGGGGAAGGGAAGATAAAAACGTTCCAAAAAATCACCCCCGGGACTGAAAACATCCATGTAAGAGGCGGGTTTTGCCTGATCCGGCGTCACCAGCACATACAGGCGTTCCTGAAACCATTGAACATCGTAAAGAATGCTTTGCCGGATCATCTGTGTGATTCGTCCTTTGTGGCGGCGGAAGATGGGCGGCTGCACCACAAACCGTGGATGAATGATAAGCTGCACCTCAGGGCGGTGGGCAGAATCAAAAAAGATCAGACGGTAGGGATGGATAAACCCGAGCGCCAGGCGGCCGCTCCGACTGATGGACACGTAAGCTTCATTCAAAAATTCCGCTTCATCGGGATTTTCGTATTCGATAGGGCAGAATTGTTTTAACTTCCGGCCGTGTAAGGTGTACACTGCCAGCACATAGGGATAGGGCCGGGTTTGCACCACCAGCAGATGCTCCCGATCGAGGAAAGCCAGATCGCGGGCTTTGCCCTCCACCTGAAAGCTGCCGAGTCGTTTGCCGTGCTGGTCCCATACGCCAATCACCCCGTCACGGCTCAGCGCCGCCACGCGATCTTCGATGGCCGCCAGCGAAAACGGCTTTTCCATTTTCCTGGCAATACCGGTTAGCATGGGCCAGCGCCGCACAAATTGCAGTTCCGGGGAGAAAATCATCATCTCACTATCATAAATATCCGCGGTGGCAATGAAATCCGCTCCGGCAGTCAGGTAGTTGAATTGATTGATCTTTAAATCGGCCTTGAGGGCATCGTTGCTGTCAAATTTATAAACACTGACCATGTGTTTGATCTGATTTTTGGAGCCAAGCCACAAAGGCTTCGGTTGCTCCAGAATGCGCGGCTCGGGTGGTGGGAGATCGACCGATTCCACGGGTAGCAATTCGGGACGTAATTCAAAAACAAGGCGTTCCGGTAAGTAGGGCTGCAGCGGTTGCAGCCAGGATTGCGGGAGGAAAAGAAGCGCCAGAGGGCTGAGCACCAGTAACGCCAGAATCGCGGTGATTAATTTTTTCATACTTCACGCATTCAGGAGTGGTTAAAAAACTGTTCCTTGGCGGTGACAATCCAGGTTTCATACAGGGAAATACCGACAAGGATGATGAGAAACAGCCATAGGGTGTAAACAATTGCCAGGCTGATGGTTGCGCCCAGAAGCGGAGCCGTTAATTTGACCAGAAATGCCGGAACGGGCAAAGCAAAAAATCCCACCGCCATGGCGACTATGGTACTGAGCACAGCCTGCCACCGGTTATTGCGAATGCCGCCAAACCAGCCGATCACATATAGCATCAGTCCAATGGTGACGGCGATATAAAATGCAATATCGGGAATGTTTTGCATTTTATCGATGATAACACCGAGACTGGTATTCAGGCCGTTGGTGGTGTCAGCGACGGCCGTGGGGGCGGAAGGTTGCATATTATGCTCCCGGGTTTCACGTCCTGAGTTGATTGCTGGATGATAAGCGTTTTGCAACGGCTCGGTTCCAACATCAAATGGCTTTGCAGAAAGCGTTTATAAAATAATACAATTGCGCAAAAAGTCAATTCAAAAGGGAGCGAGCATTCCGGTGGCAGGGCGATTCGTTTATGGCTGAACGGCCGGCCGCCGCGATCCGGGGGTTGCTTTGATCCTGATCCACTTGCTTTTCAGGCATTCAGGATTTTAATTGAAACCAAACTGAGGAGGGAGTGGAATGACTGTTTTGCAACGTCTAAAAGCGCGGGCTGTGGCTTTGGGTGAAATCGCAGAACGATTTTACCGGCGTTACGAACGCCTTTTCCCGCTGGCCTTTTTCCTTGCAGGATTTACGTATGATAGCCTCACCCTTACCCGCATCGATCAGCTCAGCGACAATCTGATGTTGCTGGCTTATGTTATCCTGTCCGGCGGTCTTATTTTGCTGATCGGATTGATCGATACCGGACAAATCACCAGTCAGCGCATCTTGCAGTATGCGAAATGGTATCCCAACGCGTTGCAGTTTCTGTTGGGTAGCCTGTTTTCCGCGTATGTGATATTTTATTTCAAAAGTGCGGCGCTCAGCAAATCGCTGTTTTTTGTCGCTCTTCTGCTCGTTTTGCTATTGATAAACGAATTCTTGCACCACAAGCTCCTCAACATGACTCTGCTGTGCACTCTGTATTTTTTTGTGGTATTTGCCTTTCTGACATTTTTTATTCCGGTGGTGACGCATAAGATCAGCCGGGCGCAATTCTTTTCCAGTGGCGCAACCGCGTTCTTCATAACCGGAATCATTGTGACCACCATTTACCGCCGAGTCTTCCGGGAAGTGCCCAAAAAGCTGGTGCAAACCGCATCTCCCATGCTGATCCTTTTTGGCCTCATGAGCTTTTTCTACCTGGCAAACTGGATTCCCCCCGTGCCCCTGGCATTAAAAGAGGCCGGCATTTATCATCATGTCAGTAAGCAAGACGGGGATTATTGGGTTCAATTTTACCGGCGTTCCCCGCTTCAGTTTTGGGTCAAGGACGACAGCCGGTTTCAATATGTCCCCGGAGATACCGTTTTTTGTTATGCGGCCGTGTTTGCACCGTTTGAGATGCGCGCCGATGTGTTTTACCGCTGGCAGTGGTTTGATCCCAAAAAGGAGGCGTATGTGATGACCGACCTGTTGAAATATCGCATCAGCGGGGGACGGGAAGGCGGATACCGCGGCTACACTTACAAACGGAATATCCGCGAAGGCCGATGGCGGGTGGATATCGAAACCGAGACCGGCCAGGTGCTCGGGCGGATCGATTTTGCTGTAGAACGCGTCAACGAACACCGGGGCAAAGCAATAGTGATTCGTAAATAACACAGGTTAGCCGAAAGCATTGTTGCGATGCGCGGGAAAGAGGGGGCAGAAAATGCGGTGTAATGGCATGATAGCCAGGCACACAACTGATTTACGAGATAAATATGATCTATTCGTTGTGATGATCTGCGCCGCTAAGCATTTGCCGCACGCGCTGCAAGTTAAGGTGTGACATCTCTTTCATCGGCAGGCAATGGGTTTCAATGGTGACCACTTCCACCAGCCGGTCTCGCTGAAGGGCCTGCAACTGGCCGCGCCAGTCCACCCGGCCTTCGCCTACGGGAACGCACTGCTTTAACGCATGCTCCGGCGTATCCTTGATGTGTACGTTGATAATCCACGGTTTCAGGGCTTCATAGCCGTCCGGGTAGGGTGGCTCTGCCGTGGAAACAGCATTGGCCGGATCCCAGTTGGCTCGCAGGTGCGGGTGATCGATTTCGTGCAACAGCGCCGCGGTGGCCGAGCCGCTGTCACACCAGTAACCTGGTTCGTTTTCCACGGCGATCATTTTGCCGGCGCGGGCGGCAAGATCGGCGGCAGCGGCCAGATAGTCCATTGCGGCATTTTTCTGTTCAGGGGTGGGCTGCGCCAGCTTTTGAAAGCTGAAAACGATGATTGTGGGAAGGTCGAGACTTTCGGCCAGGTCCAGGGTGCGCGGCAGGGTGTCCGCAAGCTCTTGCCGAATGCGATCGCGGTCATCCAGTGGGCATTTGAACACGCCCGGTGAGATGGCGGTGAAACGGATGTCCCGGGTCTGCAGCAGGTCTCGCAGCAGCGTCACGTTTTCGGGTGAAATATCCGGTACGCGGCGGTCGCCGATCATGCGAATCTCGAAATCATGGACGTCCCAGGCCAGTCCGGTTTCGATGGCATCGCGAATATCCGGTGAGATTTCGTCCGTAAGGAAACCGATTCGCATGGGAAATGCTCCAGAGTGGGGGATGTGCAAAGCGAAAACCGTAACGCAAGCATCCTTGCCTTTAAACCCAGTAGCGCAAGCATCTTTGCTTGCGATCGGTATGATTACGGCTTTAAACAGCAAACCACAAGCTTGGGAGCTTGTGCTACAAAGGCATCCCTGCTCGCGAATGCAGTAGCATAAGCATCCCTGCTTGCAAACGGTATGATTACGGCTCTAAACAGCAAAACACAAGCTGGAAGCTTGTGCTACTGGGAGTTTGTGCTCCTTGCTTTTGCCACAAAAAACCCGTCGCTTTTGGAAAGCAGACGGGTTCCAAAGATGGCCAAAAAATCGTTATTGAATGCGATTGAAAAGAATGGGATAAACCACCTTCACCGTTCCTGAAGCAATCGGATCGTAGCGGAAACGGCGGATAGCGGCAAGAATCTCGCGCTCGAATTCGCTGTTGCCCATGGTGGATGAAATCAGCTTCACGTCGATGACCCGACCTTCCGCTGAAATGGTCACTTCCACCCGCATTTCGCCGCGAAAATCCGGGTTGCGCTTCAGGTATTTGTTGTAAATATACGTTAGGCGACCCATATTAGCGCGCAGTACTTCATAAAGCGATTGCTCGTTACGGGCGCCGAGAGCCTCTTCCGAGCCCGAGACGCCGCCGAGCCGCTCGATCTGTACTTCGCCTTTTTTCGACAGCGACACGGTTTCGACTTCCTCATCCATGCCGCCGAGAATATCATCGATGCCGCCGGTGCTGATGCTGGTCAGCAGCTCATCGATCTCGTCACCGCCGGTCGCGTTCCCGCTTTTACCCACCGTCAGCTTTTTCGATTTGGTGACTTCACCGAGCCCCGTGGCAAGGTCTTTACTCAGTAAAAAATCCACCACCGAGTTGGAGCTGCTGCTTTCACCGGTGCCGCCGAGCAGCGCCAGCACGCCCAGATTGGCCGGATCCACCTTCTTTTTGGGCTCCGGCGAGGCGTCTTTAGGGCCGGGTTCTTTCTTTTTGGGCTCTTTCGGTTCCGGTGCTGCGGCTTCTTCGTTCAGCGGCTCGTTACTGGCGACCGAAGTCGTGACGGGTTTGGGGGGCTCGGGCGCTTTGAGAACGAACCGGGCCAGGCGTTGCGTGGCTTTTTCAATGGGCTGAATCCTGACCTCAGGCACATAGTCGCGCAGCGCATACAACATGCCTGCATTCAAAAGAAAAAGAACGACGGTAATGGTTTTGAAAAGCAGGTCTTCCTTCAGCCCTTTGAAAAACACATGAAACGGAGAAAATGCGCTGGTATCGAATGTCGGGACGGGTTTATTTTCGTACACATAATCGATGCGCGTGCTGTCAAGAAAAACATAGCCCATGCGTCCCGGTTTGATTTCGAGCTCAAAAAATCCCTTGCCCCGCGGCAGCAGTTCATGCTCGATCAGGTCTGCATAACGCAGGCGGGAATTTTTGGCCAGGATCTCGCCATCCGCCGAGGGAGGAAGCTGCATGATGTAGCGGTCGCCTTTGCGGACAAACAGCGGATGCCGTTTCGGGAACCGATCGCCAATCAGGATGACATCGTTCTTATGGCTTTTCCCGACGTAAAAGGCGTCCTTCCCCTGCAAATAGCGATGCAGAACCTTTCCATCCTGTTCGATCCGAAGGTGTAGTACTTGTTTCTGCTTAGCCATGTTTCCTGTCTTTATTCCTGCTTGTTCACGGCCAAAAGAATGTGATTATAACCGACCTGGCCGCAGGTGAACATGATTTTTTTCAATATTTTAAACGGAATTTCACGGTCGCCCTGGATGGTGATATTGCCTTTGAACCCGAGGGACGGATCCATTTGCCCCAGCCGTTCGGCGATGGCCTTCTTTTCGGCCAACTTCGCCTGCAGGGGCCGAATGGTGAGGCTTTTGCTGTTCACGACCTCGTCGATGGGCACAATTTGCTCATCGTCCAGAAGCAGCCAATCCTGCGTCGCCATAATGATGGGCGAAGAAATGGGCGGTTTCTCCGCGGTGGAATCCGGCAACCGCAGGTCTTTGGACAGCGTAATGATCTGTCCCTCGGCGGAATAACTTTTGAGCAAAAACACCAGCAAAATCGTAAACATGTCGATCATGGATGTCAACCGTAACCGCAAGTCGCCGTGATTGCGGCGGGAGACGCGTGCGACCAGTGAGAATTTGTTTGAACCCAGATTCAGCATAGCTCTATCCTGTACTTTAACCGGAAATGGAGATATTGGGAAAGCCGCTTTCGCGACAGGCGTCCATCACCTTGACGATGATTTCGTACAGGACGTCGTCGCCCGGCTGAATGGTGATTTCTTCCGTATCCGGATATCTGGCTTTGATCCGCTCCAGATTTTTCCGCAAAACGTCGAATTGATAGCTTTCATTCTTCAGCGGTATCGGCTGAAACTTCATGGCCGGCGCTTTGAGCTCGAAGCCGTCTTTGTTGATCGCCAGCAGAATGATGACGATCGGTTTGTCCGGTTTGGGAGCCGCCTGGCTCTGCTGGCTGAGCGACGGCAGGCTCAGCTCCAGCACGGCGATGCGCACAAATACCGCGGTGAGCAGCAGAAACGGAACCAGCACCAGAAACAAATTCATCACCGGGGTGATGTTCACATCATCGCCGGTACCGCGATCTCTTCGACTCGCCTTTTTTAAATTCATGATCAGTTCCTGCCTGCAGCAACCATACGTCGGTAAATTCGCGCCACATTTTCATTGATGCTGTCGATAAGCTCATTGGTTTTTTCCTGCAGATAGGAATAGCCAATGAGCGCCGGAATGGCGGCGATCAGTCCGAAAGCCGTGGTGTTCATGGCCACCGAAATTCCGGCCGACAGCAGCGTGGCTTTTTGCGAAGCGTCGGCGGATGCCACCGCCTCGAAGGAGTTGATGAGACCGAAAATCGTGCCCAACAGGCCGAGCAATGTCGCCACGTTCGCGAACATGCTCAGGTAAGGGGTTCGTTTTTCCAATTTGGGAATTTCCGACATGGCAGCCAATTCCAGCGCATTCTGGATATCCGCCGGACTCTTGCCGAATTCCTCGAGGCCGGCTTTGGTAATCTGCGGCAGGGCCGCTTTGGACATGTTGCAATATTCAATGGCGCTGGAAACCTGCCCTTTCTGGATGAAATCCAGAATTCGGTTGACGAATGCGACTTCATCAATGCGATTCTTCACGCTGAGATAGATGAACCGTTCGATCATAATGGCGATGCTGATCAGAAGCACGCCTAAAATGGCGAACATGAAGCCGCCACCCTGCTGAAAAAATCGGACAATGGTGTCTAACAAACCGAAAACCTCCCTTTTTTGGTTGTTTCATCCTGGGGTTATCTTTCACGAGTTTTTTCAATCATCCAACAATACCGACAAAATCGGGCTTTTGTGGACGGACAATTTTCCAAATCGCCGTCAAGCCGCCGTCTTGGGAAATCAAAGATCTTCCGAAAGCGGCTCGCCCGATTAACAACACCGGATCCCATCTTCTGCAAGCACGCATGCAAGCGCGGCAGGACGGTTCAAAGCGGAAAAACAGACCGATTCGCGGTGGGAATTCATGATACACCGCGATTGCAAACGTACAAACCCATCCCACCGGACGGTGGGGGAAGCCCGTCATGTCGATGTCCGTATCGAACCAGGTTCATCCCTGAAAACGACCTGTGCATGTCGAACGGGAATGATGAACTTCAGGATCAACTGGCGGAATTGGCAGCGGCACGGTTTACCATGGGATTGTCACCTGAAATTTTCGCCGGCCCCGTTGTGGGAAAAAATCTTTTTCCACCGGCCGGAAAATTTCCAGGAAGAACGACCGATCGATCCGGATGCCATCGACCTGAGGATCGCTGCCGGGAATGATGAAAATAGCCTGCGGTTTGGCCACGGTCCCGAGGATTTCAATTTTGTCCAGCAGAATCCGGGCCTTCTCGCCGGCCTTGCTTACATCCGGTTCCGGAATTTTTGAAAGCTGATCCGGGGATAGTTGGGCTGGTTTGTCGGATTTTTTGCCTTTTTGCCCCGATTGCCCCTGAGAAAATGCCGGAGCAACCAGAATCGCTCCAACAAGGATGCATGTGCCAAGTGATGCGATACTCCTGCGCTTCATGGTCGATATCTCATTGATTATTCTTCATCCGGTGTGGATTTTTCAGTCAGTTCGGTCTTGGCGTGGGGCGGCTGTTCCGGTTCTGCCTTCACCAATCCCAATTCCAGAGTCAGTTTTTCCGCCCGTTCACGCGTCAGTTGAATCCAGTTGTTCTGGAGATTGTTTTCTTCCGCCAATTTTAAATTCTGGCGATACGTTTCAAGCGCTTTTTTCTTGAGCGGCAAAACCTTCTTTTGCAGATTTTCTTCATATTTCGCCAGCATTTCCGGCGTCAGCCCTTTGGGCCGCGGTGATTCCAGAAATGCGCGGCTGAACTCTTCATAAGCAGCGCCGATCCGAAACAGAGCGGCGGTGGTCCAGTCAGCCACTTTATACTTGGCGGCGTTCTGACAGGCCAGAACCACCTGCTCGAACAGTTTGCGTTTGCGTTTCAAATTTTTCGCAAGCGGTTCCACCAGTTCAATTTTCTTGTATTCATCAAAATAAATCTCAGCAATTTTGAACTGGGCTTCCGCCACCGGATATTCATCCACCGATTTGCCTTCCCGGATGAACTGATGATAAGACTCCAGCACGCGCAAGAAATACACCTGCGCCCGGGCAAAATCCTGTTGTTCAAAGGCAAACAGACCGATTTTGCTCAGAGCATCGATATAGCGGTTGGGATCATCCCGGTACGTGGCGACGTACCGTTCATAAACCTGAGCCGCCCGGTCGTAATCTTGCAAATTCTCATAGCAGACCGCGGCATTATACAGGGCTTTGGCCGCATAGATCGAGGTTGGACTCAGGTCCACCAGCCGGAGATAATTCGCAGCGGCCCGGTTATAATCCGGCAGCTCTTCCGAAAGCGCTGCGGCTTTGAACAGGGCTTCATCGACTTTGCTGGATTTGGGAAAACGGTCTGGCAGGTTTTCGTAGAGAATAATCGCCCTGGTTTTTTCGCCTGCCTTTTCGTATTGCAGAGCCGCTTCGAGAAGCGCCCGCTCAGCGATCCCTTCGTTTTGGGTATTTGCGGCGATGTTTTCAAACGCTTTTGCAGCGTAATCCAGCTCGCCTTTAGCCTTAAGCTGTTCGGCGAGTTTGAATTTCGCCGATGCGATCATGGTTTGAGCTTTCTGGACATAACGGGTGGAGTCCGGATATTCTTCGATGATGCGGCTGTACCATTTTTCCGCCGATACGTAATCTTCCTGCTTGAATGCACTCTGCGCCACCATGCTGTAAGCCCGCAATGTATGGCTGGAGTCGGGCCGCTTGTTGATCACCATCAGGTACGCACTTTGCGCCAGATCGAAATAATCCAGGTTAAAAAGGGTTTCGCCAAACTTCATCAAGACTTCGGGGAGTTTTTCTGCATCCGGATAAAATCGGGCGAAATCGTTACTTGCATTGAAAAATTCCTGATAATGCTTGTTCGGGATGCGCACCGCTTTCATTTCACCCGTGCCGAGAAAATCTTTGATATAGATAGTGGAGGTGTCATTGGCAACGCCATTGGCTTCCTGAATGAGGTTGAGCGCCGCCACCACCCGGTTGTATGCGGCTTGTGTGGCAAGCTCATGATCGGGATAATTCAGGACGACTTGTTCATAAGCCTTACTGGCGTTCAAATAATCGCCCATCTCAAAATAGCATTCCGCCTGATAAAATTGCACTTTCGGCGCCAGTTCGCTTTCGGGAAATTTTTCCAGGAAATCCTGATAACGTGCGATGGCCAGAGAAAAATCCCGTGCCGATTTGGTCTCCATGGCCCGGGCCTGAGCGTCGGTGGCAAGGATGTACAGATTTGTCTCGGCCAGTTCGAGGGCTTTTTCACGCGCTTCCCCCTCGGGATGGCGGCGCAGCCATTCGCTTCCCGGTCCGTAGTTTTTTACCAACGTTTCCCGCGCCTTTTCCGCCGCTTCGAAATCTTCAATCTTCATGTAGTTTTCGATGATCTGAGCCTGAACTTCCGGCGCCTTCTCATACAGAGGCCACAGTTTCAAGATGGTGGCATAAGTTTCATTGGATTCATCATAAAAATTGCGCTTCTGGAAAATCTCCGCCATCTTGAGAAACAGCGATTGCGCATATTCCTTTTCCCCGATCTCTTTGAGGAATTTTTCAAGCTGTTTGGCGCCGCCCAGCTCAGCAAAACTTTCGGCGACGTAAGCCATGGCGTCTTTGCGCAGGTCGGCGGTCGTTTTGCCCAGCAGGTTCTGTTCGGATTTGTCGAGCCGGTTCAGATCGTCAATGAGGAAAATAAAGGTGGATATGGATTTGGAGTAATTGTCCTGATTGAAGTAACTCCAGCCGAGCTTATACAGTGCCATGTCGAAAAACGGGCTGTCCCACCGGTCCATCAGGCGGCTGTAATATTTGATGGCCTCATCGTAATTTCGCTGGTCAAAATATTGTTCACCCAGCCGGAAATTGGCCTCATCATAATAGGTGCTGTAGGTGTACTCTTCGGCCAGTTTGGTAAAATATTCGATGGCCCGTTCATAATTGCGTTCCTGCAAATAGCAAATCGCCATGCGATAAATCACTTTGTCGATAAAATCGGCGGTCGGGAATTCCTCCAGCAGACGATTTCCGACCTGGAAAACTTTGTTGTAAGAAATTCGCGGAATGGTCGGTTCGAAAGAGATTTCGCCGGCTTCAAACTTTGCCAGTTCGGCTTCATAGGCTTCCATTCGGGCCTGGTATTCTTCACTGGCCTTGCGGTAGTACAGTTCCATCAACTGGAACATGACCGTGGGCGTAAAATCGCTTTGCGGATATTTTTCAATGAGGGATTCGCATTCCCGAATAGCGCGATCGATGTCGCTCATATCGTGAAGTTGAATGGTCGTCACTGCCTGGATCGTGGAATCGGGAGCCTGCGCATAGAGCGTTCCGCTATGCAGAACAGAGGCAGAAACGATTGCCGCTGAAATCAGACCCGACAGACCCGTCAGAGGGATCCATTCATGCCGTTGTTTCATAGGTCCACCTTTCACCTGCTAAAACAGTTGTAACCCCAGGTTGCTTACCCCAAGTGCCAAGTGCGAATGGGGCTCCAAAAAGCGACATCCCCCTGATAAAGTCAAGGTCCATTTGGGCTTACCGGTTACGTTGCATGGACTTTAAAAAGTAAGCCCGGGCCTTGCCGTATTCCGCATAGGCGCGCCAGTGTTTTCTCCGGCGCTTCAACTCCATCTCTTCGCGAATTTTCATGATGCTCCATTGGAATTCCTCGAAAATTTCGCGCTCTTCCAGAATGTTTTTCATCAATTTTTCGCGCGTTTTTTCGAGGCGTTTCTTTTCTTCCAAAATATATTTGGGAATATCTCCGTTGGTTGCCAATGGCAGCATGTCCAACAACTTGCTTTCTAAAACCAGCAAATCCAGGCCCAGTTTCTCAGCCTGTTTGGCCTGCTCCACCAGCCCGGCTTCGACGTGTTCGAGGCGGGCTTCGATGTTGTTCGTCCCCGGATATTGCTGGACGATAAAATCAAATTCGTTGATGGCAAAATCGTAAAGGCCCAGTTCCAGATAACATTGACCCAATAAGAAATGCGCTTCTTCGGTGTATTTGTCTTCGTCCGTTTGCTTTAACAGCTCATTGAGCGTGATAATGGCTTGCTGATAATCATTGAGCTTGATCGCCGCCCAGCTTTGCCCCAACAGGGCATCATTGTAAACCGGATCATCAGAAGGAATCTTGGCAAAATGCTTCATGGCCTCGCGGTAGAAGCCGAGCTCATAGTATAAATATCCCAGGGTCAGATGCGCCGCAATCACCACGTCCTGACGTTCGGGACGGATGATCGGCAGAGTGGTCAGCTTAAGCAGCGCTTTGACGGATTGTGAAATACTTTTTTTTTTAAGAAAGCGAGGCCGACGGTATAGAGGCCGTATTCGAAATACTCGCTGCGCGTGCGAATTTTGCTCAGTGCGCGGATAGCCTCATCATACTTTTTTTGATGATAAAACGCCATGCCGCCGTAATAATAGGCGCCATCGATCACGTTGCTGTCACGATACCGGGTTACAAGTCCGTTGTAAAATTGCAGACTCCTGTCGTACTTCTGAATGTTATAATAGATCCGCTGTAACCCGAACAGGGCGCGGGGGACAAAATCGCTTGCTGGATAATTGTTGATCAAATAGCGATAAATTTTATCGCTGGAGCGAAACATTTTCATTTCATACAAACTCTCGCCCAGATAATACAACACCCCGTCTATGGCGCTGAAATCGGTGTAATAGTCCAAAATCAGGATCAACTCGCGGGTGGCATTCCAATAATCCCCGACTTCATATTGCCGCAGGGCGTTTTTGTACAGCCGCATGGCGGCCTTTTCCAGCGCTTTTTTCTGGGCTTTGGATTGGATGGAGGGCCGGGCCTCTGCGAGACTCGGTGATGAACCCAAGCTGATCGATAATGTCGTAATCGTAAATAATCCGGTTACCAGAAACTGACGAAATACGTTTTTTTTCATGGATAATCCACTATACGTTCACATCCCTGTTTAGGCCTACTGCATCCGTCCGGACGCATCCGGTGCGGATGTTTTCTGTAGCGGCTGAACGGATGGCGAACCATGCGAGTGGCCGTGGAGGATGCTGTCTTGCGATGGCTCCCACACGGCGACCCCGGCGGCAGGTATGCCATCCATTCAACCTTACATGCTGTTAATTCTGATTTTCCGATTTTTTCTTTTTATCCTTTCCCTCTTGCAGCGTTTCTTCCATCTTTTTTAATTCATCTTGAATCCGCTGCCGCCGTTCATTCACTTCAGCCGGCAAAGCCGTTTTCCGGGCTTGACGCGTGCGAGATCGTTCTCGCGAAATCATGCCCCGCTCTGAACGGTCAAAGAAAAATTGATAATTGATGCCGACATAAAATTTCCAGGATGCATATTCTTTCAAGAAAACGCCATCTGGATTTTCCGGCTTTTTGCTGAGGGAAAAATCCATGGCGATGTCAAAAATCAAATTTTTCGGACCGAGAAATTTAACGCCCTGAGTAAGGCGCTGAGAATTTTGATTGTACTGTGTGATGACCGGGTTGTTCACAAAGACTTCGGCTGTGTATTCGGTGTACAAAATCGTGGAACGAATGGGAAATTTGAATCCAGCGCCGATATAAAACTGATCTTCAGGATCATTGAAGAGTGGGTCTTTCAAATTGTGATCCATATAACCGAAGTTGACGTGCGCCTTCAGCGGAAAAAGCGGAAAACTTTCGGTCATATCCAGAGTCAAGATCGCCATGGCGCCTGCGCCTAATTTTCCGGATGAATACGGTTCAAACGGCACATTGGCGATTTTGCCGGTGGGGATACGGGCAAACAACCAGATGGATGTCAATATGGAATTGCTGGAAAAAGGCGTCCGAAATTTGAGGCCGATCTGCGAATCTCCGGGAGGCCCCCAGACGTTTTGCTGGTCGTCCTGATAGGGGGTCAGCAGAGCCGTTACTTCTAAAAGCGAACTGAAACCGTAAGTCAAGCCGATCGTCAGTGTGTGATCTTTTCCGAGAGTGGTTTGCTGCGGTCTTCTGAGGAGAAAGGTGCCGAAGTATGAATTGAGATAGAATGTACGCCGGCCGATGGTTTCGGCGGATTGGACGCGCAATAACCCCCGGCCACCCCAGATGGTGGTTTGGGCGTTTGCCTGATGCTCACCCCACATCAGCCCTGCTAATATTGCAAAAATGACGGCCTTTGCATAGAATGGTTTCACGGCGCAAATCCCCGGATGTCGTTTCAAAAAGAGTTCACAGATGCAATTGTCGGCGTTGCAGCACTCAACTCATCACCGCCGAAAATGCCGCCCTTTATAGCAGATTCTTTACAAATGGCTGCAGCACGTTCGGCGTGATTCATGAAGGCCAAAATTCGCGTATCGCAATTTAATAGCGACTATAGTTAATTGCAAGCGAATTTTCCTGCGTAAAAATCCCCCGGGTGCCCGGCGAATTTTGACCAATTGATGGCGGTTTTTGCCTGCAAAATCAAACCCGTAACGGAGTAACAATTTATGTGCCAAACCGGCAAAGCCGGTGAAGCAGGCATTGGATCGGCTGAAAAGAGCCGTTAACGTATTATTTTTTAATGAAAATTATGCCGGGTTTGTCCCGGATTTCATGCGTTGATGCACCAAAACGGGGTCGTCAAAAAAGGACAGATGCATCAGGTTGAGACAGGGAAGGTGGTGGGATTGCAAAAATGTAATTTCGGCAAGAAATACAAAAACTTGAGCGCCGAATTTTTAGGAATAAGCCAAACCCATAAAATGCCAGAGGAGTGCCGGAGGCACGTTCTCGGCTTTGTGTTCGGGGTTGCCACGGAATCTGGAAAAGGGCCAAATGAGGATGCTATTGTATCCGCGCTTTATGCACGATTGTGGATTGCTGTGCACCGAAAATCATTATAAAGCCGACCATGGAGCGATTATGGTTTCACGCTGGTGGTCATTTTCGGCACAGCCGGTTTGACAACCATGACGGTATGCGGCTGCAGTTTGTATTCAAAATACCGGTTTAACAGCAAAGCCAGAGCATATCCGGCGATGGCGTCAACGACATAATGATAACGCAGGTAAAATACCGAGACCGTCAGCAAAATTAAAAACGGCAAGACAAGACGATACCAGTCCGGCCGGACGCGTTTCAGGGAAAAAGCGGCGATCCAGGTAGCGGCAACGTGGGAACTGGGAAAGGCCGCCCCCACCGCCGAGCCGTATGACTGCATCCAGTGAATGAGCTTCACGAAAAAATAGCCTTCCAGCGCCGTCGGGTCTGCACCGAGGACGCTGTGGTGAGGGCCGCGCACCGGAATCAGGATGAACAAACCGTAACAAATAAACATGGTGGTACAAAACCGGAAGGCAAAAATTTCGAACTCGGAGTAGGTGCGTTTGCGGTAGAGATAAATCCCGACCATCGGGACCAGAAAATAATAAAAGCTGTATGAAAACGCCATCAGTTCATTGAGCCATTTGTATTCCGGGCGGAAGAAATATTTGGAGAAAAGGCCAAACAGTTTTTCTTCGCTGCTGATAATGGCCGGCTCCAGATAATACGGAAAAAGCGCCCGGGATAAAAACGTCAGCTCTTTGAACAGGACCGGAAAAACCAGAAAAATATACCAGTCTTTCATCACCCGGAGCAGACCTTTGCGCCCGATAGGGACGGCGTTGATGGCAAGAATGGCGCTCACCAGTGTAATATGATAACCGACGATGTAGTCCCATTTTTCGACTCTTTGATGAAAAATCAAAGCAAAGAGTGCGGAAAGACTTAAATAGATCAATACGGATTTTTCATATAGGGAAAGTTGTGAACGGATTTGTTCATAGCACTTTTGCATCGGTCTCTTTCGCGTTAAATTCTGGCCTTTAACACACTTATCCTGATTTTCACAATCGGGAACGAAATTGTCGCAGAGAAGTTTTTATCAGTGGGAAAGAAGTCAATCACCCCAATGTTAAAGATAAATGTTTTTGGAATTCGAAGCAAGCTGAATAGCTGAAAAACGCAGCGCCCGGCTTGAGGTGGAAAAGAGAGCAGCCGCAAATCGCTGCCATCATGCGATGGCGGTTTGCAGGATGACCGATTCAGCGAGAGCAACGAGTATGGGATTTCCGAGATAAGGAAAGGATATATTTTTGCTTGACTTTTATAGGCGTATATTGTAAAGTTGAAGTGTTGTCAACCTGTCTGACTTGCCGAACCGATCTCGCCGCAAATATCGCGAGTTTTTGAACTCTCATTCGTTTTAAATCCAATTTACGTTAGGGATAACGCAATGAATGTCAGGAAGCATTGGATTGTATTTGCCGTTTGTCTTTTCTTGGTGCCCTCCTCAGTCATGTCACAGTTTCGGATGTCGGCGTTAAAAATCGGCTATCTCAACCCCAAGGATGCACAGCCGGGATTGTTTTTGAGCAGTGACTTTACTTTTCCTATCGATGAAACCACCGAACTCGGAATTTCCACGAATGTGTATTATCGCAATTATAAAAAGCTCAGCACGGTGGCTGCGCCGGGGTACTCCGCCGGGATCAATGAGACCACCCAGCAGAAAGAACTGGAATATACGACGCTTTCAATCCCTATTTATGCGATTGTTAATTTTGTAATCCCAACCAGCCGTTATTTTGGCTATCAAATTCATGGCGGATTGGGATACGAGTTTTTGTTCAATAAAGAAAATAATTACGTGGAGCAGAAATCAGAACGGCGCTTTTACCGGGGGCTTTCGTGGTTGGTGAGCGCCGGCTTCCATTACCAGATTGGCAGCCGTTCCGCAATTACCGGTGAAATTCTGTACCATTCCGCCAATGTAACCCGTAATCGCACCGAAACGCCGGAAGGTTTGCCGATCTGGAATGAAGTCAATCTTTCCGGTTTCGGCTTCCGGTTTGGACTGCGATTCCATGAATTGTAGCGAGCCGCCACGCATGCCGATAATGTATTGAAGCCGTTTTCTGCACGATTGTTGCTCTGCCGCCGGCAACCGAACGGTTTTGCAGGGATAAACGCACAAATCCTGCAAAATTATTTCACCATTCATCGTTTTTTAGGGGTATTTACAAATTAGAGCATACGGTTTTCACACAAATTGAATGGCGCCATGGGATATAGCTATAGAGAAGATCGTTTCCAATTTGGATTGGGTGGCGGGGCTTTTCCGCCGGCGGTCAAGTATTTGATCATCGTCAATATCGCCGTCTTTTTGCTGCAAAATATCTTTTCCGGCGCGCTGGAGCCCTATTTCGGACTCGTCCCCCACCGTCTTATCTACAGCTTTGCGGTCTGGCAGTTATTTACCTATATGTTCTTGCACGGTGGAATTTTTCACCTGCTCATCAATATGCTGGTGCTCTGGATGTTCGGCGCGGAGATCGAACGCCATTGGGGCTCCAAAGAATTCTTGAAATATTATTTTATATGCGGTATCGGCGCTGGCCTGATTCAGGTGATTTTCAATGCATGGATTTTCCCGGTCAACGGCATGATTCCCGTGGTGGGAGCCTCCGGCGCGATTTACGGTCTGTTGCTGGCCTTCGCTCTGATGTTTCCCAACCGTGAAATATTCTTGCTGCTGTTTTTTGTGTTACCGGTACGGATTCAGGCCAAATACCTGGTCATGATTTTCGCCGGGATTTCGCTGTTTTCGGGCATTTTCGGAAGCAACAACAACGTCGCCCACTTTGCGCATTTGGGCGGAATGCTTGTAGGATTCATATACTTGAAACTCGATTGGCGTCTCAACGCGCTATCCGAATGGATTGAGCGTCGCAGGGCTTCGCGTGAACTGGTGCGGCAGGCGCGTCGCCGGCAGGAAGAAATGCACCTGCGCGAGCATGTGGACGCAATTTTGGATAAAATCAATGAAGTTGGGTATGAAAACCTGACCGAAGAAGAAAAGGAAGTGCTTCGGCGGGCCAGTCAGTATCTCAGCAAAGAGGAGCCTTAATCAGGAAGATTATGATTAGCCTGCATGCATTTCGGTTGCCATTCATCCTGGGCTTGTTTCTCACTTTCCTGTCTCCTGGAACTCCAGCCTCAGCACAAACCCGTTATTTCACCGCCCTCGTCGATGGCGATCGCCACCCCCTGCCGGTCGTACAACTGCCGGAAATGGAAAAGTTTCCCTTTGTGGGAATCCACGACCTGGCGGAAGCGCTGGATTTGCGGACGTATTACAGTGAAAAAGCCCGCAAGGTGATTCTCTACTTCGGCGATTTGGAAGTCAAAGTCACTGCGCTCAACCCCTTTGTGGTCGTGGGAAACCGCATGGTTCAATTGCCTATCGAACCCCGGTACGCGGATGGGGATATCTTCGTGCCGCTGGAGATGTTTTTGGCAATCATCGAGCCTCTGTATCAGGGCCGCATCCGGATCATCAAAAACGGGCGTCCGCCGGAAACACCGGTGCTGGACCAGGAGCCGCCAAAACATACAGCTTCGCCGGATGCGGATATTACTGAAAAAAAAGAAGCGAAAGACCGCAAACCTTCCCATATCGAAAAAGACGATGAGACGATTCCGGATGATCCCGACCAGCCAACGGCGGTATCGGTGCCGAACATTCTGGGGGTAACCATTGAGCAGAAGACCAATGGAGTTTTATTGCGAATTAAAACGGCGCGGCCCTTCGAGCGGTCGCAGATCAATTCGCGATATAGCCGCGGTTGGCTTTATATCGATATTTATGAGGGACGGGTGGATACGCTGAATTTCCCCATCCCCGAATTGCCCGAGCCGGTAAAAGAAGTGGTGCCGGTTCAATTGCCCCAGATGGCGCAGATTTCGTTTCTTCTGAATGTTGAGGTCAGCAAGCGAAAGATTTATACCAATTCTCAGACCCGTGAAATTCTGGTCTCCCTGGTGACCAAAGAACGGGTTTCTGAGGATGTTTTAAAAACCCTGGAGCGTGAAAAGCAAAAATGGCTTATCGATACCATTGTGATTGATCCGGGCCACGGCGGCCGCGATCCGGGAGCGATCGGCCCGACCGGAGTCCGCGAAAAGGATGTGACGCTTGCCATTGCCCGTTATCTGAAAAAGGCGCTGCAAAAGAAAAGCGACGTCCGTGTGGTGCTCACCCGGGAAGACGACCGGTTTATCCGTCTGACCGACCGGACGCGACTGGCCAATCAGGAACAGGGTAAGCTTTTCATCAGCATTCATGCCAACTCCAATCGTAGCCCGCGCGTTCGGGGGATCACGACGTACATTTTGGGGCCGGCTAAAACGGAAGAAGCCCTGGAGGTCGCCAAACGCGAAAACGCGGTCATTCACTTCGAGGAAGATCGCACCGCCTACGCCGATTTTGATGCTGAGAATTTTATTTTACTGACCATTGCTCAGAACGACTTTTTGCAGCAAAGTCAGGAACTGGCGGCGCTGGTGCAAGCCGAGGTCACCCGCCGCGTCAATATCAAAAATCGGGGTGTCAAGCAGGCCGGTTATTATGTCCTGATTGGCGCATCCATGCCGAATATCCTGATTGAGGTGGCATTTATTTCCAACCGGAAAGAAGAACGGCTTCTCAAATCCCCCACCTTCCAGAAAAAAGTCGCCGAAGCCATCTGTGAGAGCATCCTCAAATTCAAGCGAAAATACGAAAAAGAGATTTGACGCCCCGCGATGGTGAGCTGACCTTCCCGGCCATCTGCAGTCTGTCCACCCTGCCGCTCATGAGGTCAAAAAAGGCGATTTCCCGCTGAAAAAAGCCGGCTTTCCGACAGCAAAATGTTTTTCACTCCGCAAGAAATTCCACTTGCAACTAAATACTGAAGTCTCTATATTTCGGCACTTTTGCAGGCATGGGGAGGAGAGCGGATTTCAATGCAATTCACCGAGGAACAAATTCGGCGGGTGGTGCGGGCGGTTAAAGAGCGCCTGGGTGACCATTGTGATTATGACCTGCTGGTGCGCATTACCCGTGAGGTGCTGCGTCGGCTGGCCAAAGATGCAGCGGAATCACCACGCGTTGGGGGCAATCAGCCATCATGAAATCGCATACGATATGCCTTGCCCAAACGGCGCCGGTATTGGGTGATTTAGTATATAATAAGGAAAAGCATCTTGAATGCTGCCGGTGGGCGATTCAGCAGGGCGCGGGCACCATCGTTTTTCCTGAACTTGCTCTAACCGGTTACCACACCGCGGAACAAACACCGGATCTGGCTCTTCGTGCTGATGATCCCTTCTGGAATGAGCTGAAAGACATTTCCCGGAAGATAACCATTATCACCGGCTGCGTTCTCGAAGAGCGCGGCCCATTTTTTTATAACGCCGCGGTAGTGCTGTCCGGCGGGGACATCCGGTTTGTGCACCGGAAAGTGTATTTGCCGACCTACCGAATTTTTGAAGAGGGAAAATGGTTCGCCCGGGGGCAGGTCTGGCGCACGTTCGATAATCACGGATACCGTTCGGGAATTTTAATTTGTGAAGAAAGCTGGCACCTGTTGCCGGCTTATGTTTTATTCCTTCGCGGGGTGGATGTGCTGTTTATTCTGACCAACTCCCCGCAAAACACCCCCCGCCTGGAAGACCCGAACTCGCCTGCCTGCGCCTGCCGAACGCAAAACGAATTTTTTGCCCGAATGTTGCAAACCTTTGTGATCTTTATGAATCGCGCCGGTGAAGAAAAGGGGCGCCACTACTGGGGCGGCAGCGAAGCGCTGGCCCCGGACGGCCAACGGCTATGCCGCGCCGGTCGCGATGAAGAACGGCTTCTGGTGCATCTGGATCCGGCGGTGCTGCGGGAGCAGCGCATTCATACCCCGCTTCGCCGGGATGAAGATGTGCTATTGGCCTTCCACAACATCCAATGGTTGATGCATAAAGAACCTTCAAATAAGATTGAGGGAGAGAGGACATGAGTTATGTCGAACCAGCACCCATCAAGCCCGATGCCGAGGATCCGTTTGAATCGATGATGTCCCGTTTTGATATTGCGGCCGAGATTCTAAAATTGGAGCCGGGGGTCTATGATTATTTGAAAACGCCGCAAATGCAAATCATCACATCCATTCCCATACAAATGGATGATGGCACCATCGAAGTGTTCGAAGGCTATCGGGTTATCCATTCAAGTGTACGGGGGCCTTCGAAAGGTGGAATCCGTTACAGCCCGAATTTAACGCTTTCGGAAGTAAAAGCGCTGGCCGCCTGGATGACATGGAAGTGCGCGGTCGTGAATATTCCCTTTGGAGGAGCAAAAGGCGGTGTGAAATGCGATCCGCGCAGCCTGACCAAAGTCGAGCTGGAGAAAATTACCCGCCGTTACACCGCCAATCTGCTTGATATTCTGGGGCCTGAGCGCGATATCCCGGCGCCGGATGTCAATACCAACGAGCAGATCATGGGCTGGATCATGGATACCTACAGCATGCATGTGCGCCATACGGAGACGGCGGTGGTGACCGGAAAGCCGCGCTTTTTGGGCGGCTCGATGGGACGGGTCGAAGCCACGGGCCGAGGCGTGCGCATCGTCGCCGAAGCGGCCATGGAGAAATTCGAGATGAAGCCGGAAGACACCCGGGTGGTCGTGCAGGGATTTGGCAACGTCGGTTCCATTGCCGCGAAAGAGTTTGCTGAAATGGGCTGTAAGGTGATCGCCATTAGCGATGTGACCGGCGGCTACTACAACCCCAACGGGATCGATATCCAGAAAGCGTTGCAACACAAAGAACAGCACGATGGATTGCTCAGCGGGTTTAAAGAAGCCGAGCTCATTACCAATGAAGAGCTTCTGGAGTTGCCGTGCGAAATCCTGGCGCCGTGCGCGCTGGAAGATCAGATCACCAGCCGCAATGCAGACCGGATCAAAGCGCGAATCATTGTGGAAGGCGCCAACGGCCCAACCACTGCCAAGGCGGACCCCATTTTGAATGACAAGGGCATCCTGGTGATTCCCGACATTCTTGCCAATGCCGGCGGCGTCACCGTGTCCTATTTCGAATGGGTCCAGGACCGAATGGGCTTTTTCTGGCCGGTGGATGTGGTGCACGAGCGTTTGACGCGCATTCTCCGGGAAGCGTTCGAGGCGGTGGATCATACGGCTCAGAAACATCAGGTGAGCATGCGGATCGGGGCTTATGTCCTCGCCATCGACCGTGTGGCAAAAACTCTGAAGCTGCGAGGCATTTACGGCTGATCTCCGCTACCGTATGACGTGAAAATGGATTATTCCGAGGGTTCCCGGCTTTGCCGTCCTCCCGGACTGTGGAGTGTTACAGGCAAAGCCGGGCCCCTATTTCGCCCGCCTGTTTGCGCTGCAATAGCTGCGTTCCGCTGACGGTCCGGCCACCTTTTCACCAACCTTTGCGGCGCTGTAATTCTTGACTTTTAGGGCAAAAAAATATATATTGCAAGCTGTTTGTTTGATGACGAATTGAACCTTGGAGGAAGCGCACATGCGCAGAAATAATTTGATGCGAACGATTATTATTTTTGCGGTCATCGGCTGGGCACTCTATCAACTATATCCTACCTATAGCCTGTGGCAATACCGCCAACAATCCGAGAAACTGGTTCAGGAACTGCAATCGTATGTGGATTTCAGTGTGGATGAGATCCATGAGGCCCTGCGTGTGGGATTGTTGGAAGCCCGCTTGCGCCAGTCGATTCAGGAACAAGATAAACTGAACCAGGCTCTGGCCATCGCCGAAAAACTGAACGAACTGCAAGAAAAGATCGACGAAAACGAACCCAAATCCATTAAACAAGGACTGGACCTGCTGGGCGGCACCTACCTGGTGTATGAGGTTGACCTGCCGGAATTATTGCGAAGCCTGGCCAAAAATCCGGATGCACGGTTTGACAGCTTGTTAAGCGAAGTGGTGCGCCGATCCGAACAGACCGAACGCGATTTTTTTGATGTCTTGAAGGAAACGTTTCAAGAAAAAGGGGTTCGGCTGAACCGGTATTTCGGTCGCCGCGTGCAGACCGACAATCAGATCGTCGAGGAGCTGAAAAAACAGGCCGAAGATGCGGTGGATCGTACTCTCGAAGTGCTGCGTAACCGGATCGATCAATTCGGTGTGTCCGAGCCCACCATTACCAAACAGGGTGATCGCCGTATCGTGATTGAATTGGCCGGCATTACCGATATCCAGCGTGCCAAATCGCTCATCGGCAAAACCGCCGTCCTCGAATTCAAATTGCTCAAAGACCCGGCTGTGTTTTCGGCGGTGCTGAAAGATATTGACGACGTCGTCAAGAAAAAACTCAAAGAGACCGGTGCTTCCATCACCGCCGCCGATACCAGCGCTGCGGGCAGCGGGCCTAAAGAGGTCGGCGTCAGTGCATTGTTTGGAGAATCCACGGTCATCGGCGATACGACGACCGAGGATGCCAACGATACGACCGTAGTTGTGGAAGAAGAGCTGTTTGAACAAAATCCCTTTTTCTCGTTGCTGTGGCCCATTGGCAATGAAGTGATGGTGCCGGAGAAAAATCTTCGCGCCGTTCAGCGCATCCTCAATATGCCGGAAGTTCAGAAAGTGATTCCGGATGATGCGGAGTTTCTGTTTTCATCCAAACCGATAGAACATGACGGACAGAAATTTTATACGCTGTTTTTATTGAAGAAACAGCCGGAAATGACCGGCAAGTACATCACGGAAGCGGGGGTAACCATCGGCGGCGGCAGTCAGAGTTTTACCCAGGGCCAGCCGATTGTGACGTTGAAAATGAATCGTGAAGGTGCTCGGATCTTTGCACGCGTTACCGGAGCCAATATCGGCAAACGGTTGGCTATTGTCCTGGATGGCAAGGTTGCTTCTGCGCCGAATATTAAGGACAAAATCCCCAGCGGCAATGCCATCATCGAAGGCAATTTTACGATGGAAGAGGCTAAAGAGCTTGCGATCGTCTTGCGCGCCGGCGCGCTTCCGGCACCGGTCGTGGCGATTGAAGAACGCACCATCGGGCCTTCGCTGGGACGCGATTCCGTGCGGCGCGGTCAGGTTTCCATCGCCATCGGGATTGTACTCGTGGTGATCTTTATGGTGATTTATTACCGGTTGTCTGGATTTATCGCCGATATTGCCCTGATTTTAAACTTGATCCTGATCATGGCGGCGCTGGCTGCATTTGGCGCCACACTGACTCTGCCCGGCGTGGCCGGTATTATCTTGACCATGGGCATGGCGGTGGATGCCAATGTGCTCATTTTTGAGCGAATTCGGGAGGAATTGCGAACCGGTAAGACGGTTCGGGCAGCGATCGATGCCGGATACAGCCGCGCTTTTTGGACCATTTTCGATGCCAATGTCACCACCTTCCTGACCGCACTTGTTCTGTATCAGTTTGGTACCGGTCCGATCCGCGGCTTTGCCGTGACGCTGTCTGTGGGCATCCTGGCCAGTATGTTCACGGCGATTGTGGTCACGCGCGTGATTTTTGATTACATCACCCAAAAACGAACGGTTACCAAACTCAGCATTTAATCGATTGGCTGAACCTATGATTGGAGAGACAACGGGCTATGCAGTTTTTAAAACAGACCAATATTGACTTCCTGAGCAAACGGAAATATGCGATTACGTTCTCGATATTCTTGATTGCGGTGGGACTGATTACGCTGATCATCCACGGCGGGCCGGATTACAGTATTGATTTTCTCGGCGGAACCGAAATTCATGTGCATTTTAATGAACCCGCTCCCATTGCTGAAATCCGGAAAGCGCTGGGTGAAGTGGGGTTCGCCAAAGCCGAAATCAAGAACTTTGGCACGCCGAATGACGTACTCATCCGGATCGAAGTCCAGCAAAACAATGATGAGGCGACTTCCACGATCCTGAACACCCTGTCTGAAAAATTTGCTGACATGAATCCCACCATGCTCAGCGTGGAAAGTGTGGGGCCGAAAATCGGAAAAGAGTTGCGGACAGCCGCGGTATGGGCGGTTTTGTTTTCGCTCGCGCTGATTCTGCTGTACATTTGGATCCGGTTCGAGTTTGTCTTCGGGGTGGGCGCGATTGTAGCGTTGTTTCATGACGTCCTCATTACGCTGGGCATTTTTTCGATTTTCCGGATGGAAATCAGCCTGTCGGTGGTCGCCGCTTTCTTGACCATCGTTGGATACTCGCTGAATGATACCATCGTCGTGTTCGATCGCATCCGTGAGAATCTGAAAAGCATGCGCCGGGAAAATTTCTTTTCGATCTTGAACACCAGCATCAATCAGTCCCTGAGCCGGACGGTCATCACCTCGATGACGACATTGATTGTGGTGTTTGTGCTTTATATCAACGGCGGCGAAGTCCTCCGGACGTTTTCTTTCGCCCTATTGATTGGCATCGTCGTGGGAACCTATTCATCCATTTTTATCGCCACACCGGTCGTGGCGGAATGGGAAATGCGCCAATTGCAAAAATCCGGCAAGACCAATCGTCGCCGGCGGTAAAGGATATCGCCGCTCCGGCGGGGGTAAGACAAGTTAATGGAGCCAGCCATGGAATTAACGCAAATGGAAGTGGCGGATGCCGTGGTGCTCCGCATTTCCGGCAAATTGATGGGGGGACCGGATGCCGCACTGCTCAATGAGAAACTGCATGAATTGAGTGATGCCGGTAAAACGAAAGTGGTGGTGGACCTGTCGGAAGTGGATATGATGAACAGCACCGGCCTCGGCTTGTTGATCGGCGGTCGAACCATCATGCAAAATCAGGGCGGCGATCTCAAGTTGGCAAACCTGAGCGAGCGGCTGCGTACCCTGTTAACCATTTCGAAATTAAACACCGTTTTTGAGATATTTGATGATGTTGATGCAGCGGTGGCAAGTTTTTCCAGCTAATATTGAAAATGGCATTTTTCGACTCCGAAGCCTCGGTGTATCTCCGACTTCGGAGTTTTTTTTTGTGGATGCCGTTTCCGAAACAGACCGGCCGGGTGACGGCGGAATAGTGCCGTTTGAGATTTCAGGATAAAGAGTCGCCCGGTGGTTGTACCGTGCGCTTCGAACACCGGGAAAATGGCGCGGAGGAGTTGAATCATTGAAACCATCCGGAATTCCGGCAATGTGAAAACAGGTTGCAATTCTAAAATGATCTGGAGCATGTCATGCCAGTCGAAGTCATCGTCGGTGCCCAATGGGGCGATGAGGGCAAAGGCAAGATCGTTGATTTACTCAGCGAACACGTGGATGTGGTGGCGCGGTATCAGGGAGGGGCGAATGCCGGCCATACCGTGGTCATAGGCCAGAAGAAATACATCCTGCATCTGATTCCCAGCGGCATTTTGCATGAAAATACCATCTGCGTGATCGGCAACGGGGTGGTTATCGACCCCCAGGCTCTTCTGGAAGAAGTGGAGATGCTGAACGGGCAGGGCATCGACGTCGAAGGCCGGCTGTTTATCAGCCATCGGGCGCACCTCATCATGCCGTATCATAAGTTGCTTGACCGCATCAAAGAAGAGAGTCACACAGAACTGAAAATCGGAACGACCGGCCGGGGCATCGGCCCCGCTTATGTGGATAAAGCCAGTCGTACCGGAATCCGCATCGTGGATTTGCTGGATCGGCAAACCCTGCATGAAAAACTGGAGATGAACATCCGGCAGAAGAATCAGATTCTGAGCAAAATTTATGATGCCACGGAACTGAATGCGGATGAAATGATCGAAGATTATATCGAATTTGGTCAGAAAATCCAGCCGTTTATCGCCGATACCAGCCAGCTTCTGAACGAGGCGATCCGTCGCCAAAAGCGTGTTCTGTGTGAAGGAGCGCAGGGAACCCTGCTTGATCTCGATTTTGGCACCTATCCGTATGTGACCTCTTCCAATCCCGTGAGTGGAGGCGCAAGCACCGGGCTCGGGATCGGACCCAACCGCATCGATACCATCACCGGGGTGATTAAAGCCTACACCACCCGGGTGGGGGAAGGACCCTTTCCAACGGAATTCGACCCGGAGACTGCGGAACAGATGCGCGAGTGGGGGCAGGAATTCGGCGCAACCACTGGCCGTCCGAGGCGCTGCGGCTGGTTTGATGCGGTCGTCGCACGTTTTGCCGTGCAAATCAACGGCATCGACCGGTGGGCGCTGACGAAACTCGATGTGCTCGATCGACTCGAAGAAATCAAAATTTGTGTGGGCTACCAATATGAGGGAAAAAAGCTCGAATCGTTTCCGGCCTCGCTTTTGCAAATGAACAGCGTCGAACCCATTTATGAAAGCTATCCCGGTTGGCTTACGCCGACATCCCATATTACCCGATTTGAAGACCTGCCCGAAAACGCTCAAAATTATGTGCGTGCGATTGAAGAATTAACCGATACTCCAGTGGAAATTATTTCGGTGGGTTCCCGCCGTCGGGCAACTATTTTTCGATGATATCCGTATAAGAAGCCGACGATGTTATCGATTCATCCATCACGGTTCCGGATTGACAGACAACATAACCACGACGGAGGATGCCATGATCATGACCACCACTCCCGGTGTTGAGGGCAAAACCATCCGAGAGTATCTGGGGATTGTAACCGGCGAAGCCATCATGGGCGCCAATGTGTTCCGTGACTTTTTTGCCTCGATCACCGATATTGTCGGCGGCCGTTCGGCGGCTTATGAAAAGGAATTGAACAAAGCCCGCCAAATCGCACTGGAAGAAATGGCGCAAAAAGCCGCGGAACTCGGCGCCGAAGCGGTCGTCGGGATCGACCTCGATTATGAGGTTATCCGTGAAGGCATGTTGATGGTAACCGCAAGCGGCACGGCCGTGCGGTTTTGAAATGCGACAACGCCTGGAGCTGTCGGTCGGTTTGCCCCACATTAGCCTGTTTGGCGCAGCCTTGTTAAAGTTGAAGCAGACCATCTGGCTTGCAGCGATCATGCTGGTTGGCGCTTGCAGTGAAAATCCGGTTGCTCCGCCGGATATCGATATCCAAAGCCTGCAGGCGGCCCCAGAGAAGCTGACCGTTGCCGGCAAGGCATTGATTTTGCGCTGCAGCCTGTGGCGCGATTTCATGCCGATAAGTCCCCCGGATGGGCGGCCATTGGTCGTGGTCATTGCGGTGCAAACCGCCGATTCCACAGCCCTGCCCGAAGGACTCGAGGCCGATGTGGTGTATGTAATTTATGAGGGCCAGGTATGGAAAGCCTGGTTGGAGGACAATCCGGATTCATTGCAACCGCCATACCGTCTCGAAAGAGTCGCACGGGATGGACCCAAATGGGGGCCGGGGGTGTATGTGGATGTGGTGGTGCGGCTGCAACACAGAGGCAAAGGCTATTTTTTGCGCGCATCCAGGCAGCGCATTCAGAAAGCGAGTTAACCGTGTGGGCAAAAAAAAGGCGCCGATTCAATCGAACCGGCGCCGATCTATGTAAAGTCACCGCTCTAAGAATTAACCGCGAAGGCGGCAGATCGCTTTGAAGACATCCACCGTATAGCCTTCGCTGATCACAATATGTCGTAAGGTTGCAAGCGAAACTTCACGATTACGGACCGCTTCTTCACGGATGCCGTATTTTTGAAACAACGATTCAATAATTTGAGCCATTCGATTCTCCTACGTCCTTGCATCAAGAGGTTAAACTATTAAATTATCTTATCAGGGCGCTCAAAACAGCATCCATTATACGAATTTGATTTTAGAAAAGCAACAATTTTTTAAAAAATAACGGAATGCCCCTATTTTTTCCCTATTTTTCACTCTAAAACCATGCATCATTGATTATTCATTCGTTCCTCCAAATCCACGCTTCATCCATCCATGAAAGGCATCCCAGCTGAAAAGATGGTGCAATCCATTCGGAGCGGAGAGAATTTCAGTTACGATTGTTTTTCATAAGCCACGGATGCACTGTAGCACAAGCTTCCAGCTTGTGATTGCGGCCCAATAGCAGCAATCTGTAAGTTTGCCAATAATTCTTACGCATAAACCCCGGATACTTTCATCGTCATTGCGAGGAGCGGAGCGACGACGCAATCTCATACACCGGGCTGAGTATAAGATTTTATTCTCTCGCATAGGCGCAGAGCTCGCAGAGGATTGATCGGAACAGAATGCGGACAAAGCGTATGATGCAAAGGGGGCATGGGCTCTTTAGGCTTGAGTGATACTGAAAATCGCTTTACTGCTTCCCCGTTTTCGCTTTTATCATATCTTGCCGATCCGGTCGATCCTGTCGAAAGCCGTTTTTGGACGGGATGAGCAAGATGAACCGGATGCGCAGAGCGTTTAGTCCGATGCTATAGCACAAGCTCCCAGCTTGTGGATACGTCTATTGGTAAACCGGCCATGAATGCAGACAGGGAAAAGCAACCCGCGCATGGT
>WFVT01000109.1 GCA_015491485.1 Candidatus Zhuqueibacterota bacterium | reverse complement strand
TCATAGCCAGATAGCGTCCCGTTTTGAATTCACCCTTGGTTCCCCCTGTTAGGTTGCTCCAGAGAGCCGTTCAGGTATTGCCAAATTGTTAAAAAAATGCCCATTAATATATGTTTAAAATAAATTTACTAAAATGCCCTCTAAAATGCAAGCTGTATTTTGGAATTCCTGAATGTCCCCTGTTTTTTGCTCCAACAGCACATGCGATTCATTTTTCATCAGCTTCAGTGAATACAGCGTTCATCCCTCCATAAAAAACATTTTTGCCATAAAAATTGTGCAACCCATTCATGGCTGAGACGAACTCAGGGGCTGTGCCTGCCGGGCGTTGACCCAATTTATATCGTTTCGATGATTTATGGCTCCGGAACCGGACATTCCCCGTATTGCGGTAAAACCGGCAGAGAGGGCTGTCCAAAAACAGAAGAATCGCCCCAAATTCGTCCGTCCAGCGGAAGCAGGCATCCAGGAGAAACAATGACTTATGGATTCCGGCTTTCGCGGAAATGACGCTGAATGAAGGTTTTGGGATAGCCTCATGCACCAGTCGCCGGATTCTCAATGGAAGAGCCTTCGTGCAAGCCATTTGTACCAATATTCTCCTACTGCATCCATACATAAGCAAACAATGACATCATTTGCCTTTGCAAAATTCAGGAGACATTCAGGTTATTGGAATTTCGGTTGAACTTCGATGCCGCCCTCGTCATCCCGGGTTGAAACTTCATGAAAGATTAAAAATATTGAAAACGGCTGCGCCCGGCGTTGAGGATCAGGCCGATCAGGATCATATTGCTGATCAACGCTGATCCACCATAGCTGAGAAACGGCAGGGGCAGACCGGTTACCGGCATGATGCCCACGGTCATCCCGGTATTGATAATGACATGAAAAGCGATGATGACCACAGCGCCAACCACCACCAAACTGGCGAATTTGCTGCGGCATTCAATCGCAATATTGAAAGACCGCCACAGCAGGAAAAAGAAAGCCAGCAACACCAGGCTCACCCCCAGAAAGCCGAATTCCTCGCCAACAACCGAAAAAATGAAATCCGTGTGTTGTTCCGGCAGAAACCGGAGCTGGGTCTGCGTGCCATGGGTCCAGCCTTTGCCCCACATACCGCCCGAACCAATTGCCACTTTGGACTGCAACACCTGATAGCCAAGCCCCTGCGGATCTTGCTTCAGGCCTAAAAATGTTAAAATACGATTTTGCTGATATTCATGTAAATTTCCCCACAGCACCGGCGTGAGAATCCCCACCATGACGTTGAGGATAAAATTCGGAATAATCACCCGCAGCCCTCGCTTGGAAACAATAAGAACCGCCGTTATAAACAGCATGGCAAAGGTAAATGACCAAAATGAAAAAGCCGATACCAGGGTGATGATGGGAGCGATAAACAGAAAAACGCTGAGCAACGAGAGACCGGCCCAGAACATCATGGGCAATACGATTGCAGCGAACACCAACGCCGTGCCGAGATCCGGCTCTTTGGCCACCAGCAACATGGGAAGCCCAGCAATGCTCAGTGCGAACAGCACGTCTCTGGGATGCGATAAATTACGTTTTTCTTCCGAGAGGTAACGAGCCAAGGCAAAAACGGTGGCGATTTTGCCAATCTCGGAAGGCTGGAACCGAATCGGGCCGATGACAAACCACCGGTGTACCGATCCCTGCCCGGTACCGAAAAACAACACCAGCACCAGCAGTCCCAGAGCGAAGAAATAAAACACATAGGCATATTGTCGGAACCATTTCATCGGCATCAGCACCACCACCGACAGAACAACGATTCCCAAAAATACGAAAGCAACCTGTTTGACAAAATTGTTTGCCAGCGCCGGACTGCTGGATTGCGTGGCGCTATAGACGGCGATTAGGCCGACGGCCAGCAAAAAGCCCACTGCTGCCACAATGCCGACATCCACATGTTTGAGTTCTTGCGAATCCCAGGGCATAAAACCATCTCTTTACATGATCATTCTGTTTCCGGCGATGCAATTAAAAATCGTCGTTTCGCCACCGCTTCTCTGTCCGGGCCACCCGGCTCGTTCCACCGCTTTGGTACTCTCTTTATTGATGCCAGGCAGCGGATGAGGCCCTGTTTTGCATTCTCCCGGATTTCAGCGCGAAACCGAGGCCGCTGCCGGACTCACCTGTACGATTTCGGGAATGCGGATTTTCTGATTTCGCAGCAGCAGCCGCAAAATCCCGCGCGCAATGGGAGCGGCCTTTGCACCGCCGCTGCCGCCGTTTTCAATAAAAATCGCGAACGCCACCTGTGGATCTTCATACGGCGCAAAGCCAATAAACCAGGCATGATCATCGCCGTGCGGGTTTTGCGCGGTTCCCGTTTTACCGGCCACATGGATTCGGCCGGGATTGGCCAGCTTGGCGGTGCCGTGCTCACCATTGACGACGCGAAACATGCCTTCGTGAAGGTAATCCCAGGTACGATCGCTGATGCCTTTCACCCATACCGTATCGGGGGCTAAATAATGTTCTTCACCCGTGATGGGATCTTCGATCATCCTGCCGAGATGAGGACGGAATCCCAGGCCGCGGTTGGCAATAAGCATGGCAAAATGCGCCATTTGCAGCGGGGTCACCAGGAGTGCGCCCTGCCCGACTGACAGATTCAAAAACTGCCCCCGGCTCCACTTCCCGCGGCCATACCGGTTGTTAAAATACGTGGAATCCGGCACCAGGCCCTCTTTCTCATCCACCAGATCGATGCCGGTTTTTTTCCCGAAGTGAAACTTTTGCGAAAACTCTACCCACGGATTGAGCCCGACCTTCTGAATGAGCCGGAAAAAATACACATTGCACGACTGTTCAATCGCTTCCAATAGGTTAACACTGCCGTGTCCGCCTTTTTTCCAGCATTCAAATTTTCGGATGCCCAACCGTAAATAGCCGGGGCAATAGACTTTTTCTTCCGGATCCACCAGGCCATATTCCAGCGCCGCGGCTGCCAGAACCAGCTTATAAGTCGATCCGGGGGGATACATGCTCTGAATCATTCTATCGTACAGTGGATGCCCGGGATCATTGCTGAGACTATCCCATACACTTTGTGGGATGGGCCGGGTAAAGATTTCCGGATCATAATCCGGCTTGGAAACCATGGCGATCACCTCGCCGTTCTGGCAATTCAAAACCACAGCGGCGCCGCGTTTATCTGCCATGACGGTCTCCAGAAACCGCTGCAACTGTGCATCGATGGCAAGATACAGATTTTTGCCCGGCCGGGGCAATTTCTCGCCAAGCTCATTCAGCACGCGGACTTCGCGCCCCAGCGCATCCACTTCCACATAGCGGTAGCCTTTTTCGCCCCGCAGCACGGACTCGTAAATCCGCTCCAGCCCCTTTTTGCCGATGATATCGCCTTTTTCATAGCCCAGGTCGCGGTAGGTTTGCAACTCATCTTCGGTAATCTCGCCGAGAAATCCGAAAACATGCGGCGCTTTCACGCCGGAAGGATAAAAGCGACGCGGTTCAACATCAAAAACGATGCCGGGAAGTTCCATTTTTCGCTCTTCCAGGCGGGCCAAAATCGGCAGCTCCACATGCCGCGCCAGCTTGACCCGCTGAAAAGGCCCCCGCTTGTCCCGTAAATAGGCTCTCCGCAGATCATCAGCCGGCCGTTGCAGCACACTGGCAAGGACGGCGAAAACCGAATCGCGCGCTTTCACTTCATTGGGAATGGCATAAATGGAATACGCCGGCAGGTTATCGACCAGGATTTCGCCGTACCGATCCAGGATCAGCCCTCGGGGCGCCGCTAAGGTGACCTGCCGTAGCCGGTTTTTGTTGCTTGCCTGAAAATAGCGTTCTTGGTCGATGATTTGTACATAAAAAAAGCGGCTCAGCAGACCGAGAAAGGCAAGGACGAGAATTGAGCGGAAGATCACCACGCGCCGGGCTGCTTTGTGTAACCAGCTCGCCATACGCCCTACCTCCAGAAACCGCGTGGCAACAGAAAATGGGTGATGGCGACCAGAACCAGAGTGTACACGGCTCCGGGCAATGAAAAACGGAAAATAAGCTGAGCCAGGTTCAACTTTTGATCCAACATATACAGAGAGAAGTAAACCAACTGAAAACTGAACAAAACGGCGAAAAGGTATGCCATCTGGATTTGGGAGCTCAATTTTTCTCGGAATTTAAACAGTGCCCCGGCGAGGAAGGCAGCCACGACGTAGCTCAACATATAGGCCCCTAAAAAATGGGAAGTAAAGGCGTCCCGGAGAAACCCCACCGCCAGGGCGGTGAACATGGCCGCGACTCCGCCTTCCCGCATCGCCAGGTAAATCAGCCCGATGAGTACCGCATCCGGAACGATATTGAATATGGCGAAAAACGGCAAAACCACAATTTGCAAAACCAGCAATGCTGCAAACAACACCGTGTACTGAATAAATTTCATCATATCAATTGGCAATTGGCTGGGACGCTGATTTAATGACAAACACTTCTTCGAGGGTATCGAAATCCACAGCCGGTTCAACATCGATTTGCAGGAATAAACTATAATCGCTGCGTTTGATCTTTTTGACCACTCCGACAATGATCCCGGTGGGGAACAGTCCACTGATTTCCGACGTGACCACCACATCGCCCAGTTTCACGTCGGCATTTTTGGGAACCTGCGCCAGGCGGCAGGTTCTTCCGCCTTCATACACGAGGATACCATGGATTCGGCTGCGCTGAATTTTGCAGGCGGCGCGAAAGTTGTGATCCAGAATCAATTGCGCCTCCGACGTATTCCCGGATACCGTCAGGATTTTTCCCACCAGTCCGGCCGGGGCGATCACCGGCATGTTTTTTCGGATTCCCTGATCGCTCCCAACATCGAGAGTCAACGTTTTTACAAAATATTCCGCACTCCGGGCAATAATCCGCGCGCTGATGAGGTCGAAATCGCTTTTTTGTTTGAATTCCAGCATCGCGCGCAGGCGGGCGTTTTCCAGGGCGGCTTCACGCAACTGACTGTTTTCCAGCAACAGACGGGTCGTTCGGGCGCGCAAGCGCGACAGCTCTTCCTGCATCTCCTGCATCGACTGGTACCACGAGACCGCCTTCAGCCCATAGCCCCAGGCTCCCAACATCAACGTACGCAGGCGCTCCACCTGCGCACTCTGATTGGAGAACAAAAACACCAGTGAAATTGCCAGACTGATCAGCAGCGTGAAATATTCACGGCGAGTGACAGCAAGAAAGGGATTCTGCGTAAATCGTAATTCTTTCACTGGCAATCCGGGTTTGGATCCATTAGTAACGTCTGACTTTGCTGAGCACCTTTTGATACCGGTTTAAATCTTCCAGCACCCGCCCGGTTCCCCGGACCACACAGGTCAGCGGATCTTCCGCGACAATGATGGGCAAACTGGTTTCTCGACGCAACCGTTCATCCAGCCCTTTGAGGAGCGCACCGCCGCCGGATAACACGATGCCCCGATCCAGAATATCGGAAGACAGCTCGGGTGGAGTCCGTTCGAGACACAACTTGGTGGCATCAACGATCGCGTTCACGGACTCGGCCAGCGCTTCCTGCACTTCGGCGGAAGTAATCTCCACCGTTTTGGGGATGCCCGCCACCAAATCGCGCCCCCGTACCTGCAGACTGGCTTTTTCAGTGTAGGGTGCGGCCGAACCGAGGGTGCATTTGATGTGCTCGGCGGTGTTTTCGCCGATCAGCAAATTATAATTGCGTTTGAAATGCTGAATGATGGCTTCATTCATTTCATCGCCGCCGATGCGGATGGAAATATCGTTTACGATCCCCGACAACGAGATGACCGCGATTTCCGTGGTACCGCCGCCGATATCAATGACCATGTTGCCCACCGGTTCTTCGATGGGCAGCCCCACGCCGATCGCGGCGGCCATGGGTTCATCAATGAGATACACTTCGCGCGCCCCTGCGTGTTCGCACGAATCGCGCACGGCGCGTTTTTCCACCTCGGTGATGCCGGAAGGAATGCACACCGCAATCCGCGGACGCCGCAAATGATTGCCCGACACCCGCTTGATGAAATGGCGTATCATGGCCTCGGCCAGTTCGAAATCGGCGATCACCCCGTCTTTCAGCGGGCGGATCGTGGTGATCTCCCCCGGGGTGCGTCCCTGCATTTCTTTGGCTTCGTGTCCGTAGGCCACAATTTCCTGATCCGATTTCCGCACCGCCACGATGCTCGGTTCGTTGATCACGATACCGCGGCCACGAACATAAACCAGGGTGTTTGCCGTGCCCAGATCAATGGCGATGTCGTTTCCTAACAAACTCTGCCATGAAAATGCCATTCTTTCTCTCTTTCCTTAAAAGTTGCCCAGCCAAATTCCTGATGAATTCATGCTTTCTATGATGTTCAACCAGAGTTGTTCGGTTTGATTAATGCCGAAAATGCCGTACATGCGTAAAGACCATGGCAAGACCGGCGCGATCCGCCGCTTCGATGACCTCCTGATCGCGGATGGAACCGCCGGGCTGGATCACGGCCGTGGCTCCGGCTTCGGCCGCCGCTTCCACGCCATCAGGGAAGGGAAAAAATGCGTCGGAGGCTACCACGGATCCCTGCAGCTCCAGACCGGCACGGCGCGCTTTCTCAACAGCCAGGATCGACGCATCGACCCGCGACATCTGACCGGCGCCGATGCCAACGGTTTGTTCATTTTTCGCATAAACGATCGCATTGGATTTGACCCAGCGGACGACTCTCCAGCCAAAGAGCAAATCCTTCCATTCCTGCTCTGTGGGCTTACGGCGGGAGACAATGTCAAATTTGGTATCGTCGTCCGGCTGTAAATCTTTATCCTGCAGCAGCAGCCCGCCGCTCAGGTGCCGCTCTTCCATCTCCGGTAAAATGGCGTCCAGAATCGCCGGACATTCCAGCAGCCGTAAGTTCTTTTTTTGCTGTAAGATGTCCAGAGCGGTCCGGCTGAACGCCGGCGCGATGACGACTTCGGTGAAAATATCCGCGATCTGTTTGGCCGTGTCCGCATCCAGCTCACGGTTCACACCGACGATGCCGCCAAAGGCCGATTGCCGATCGGTGGCAAGAGCCCGGGCATAGGCATCACTCAACCTATCCGCCACAGCAACGCCACAGGGATTGGCGTGCTTGATGATCACCGCCGCCGGGCGATCGAATCCGCGCACGATCTGGAAAGCTGCATCGGCATCCATATAATTATTATATGAAAGAGCTTTACCATGCAACTGTCTTGCGGAGATCACGCCGGTGGGGCTTTCGCCCAGACGACGGTACAGTGCCGCCGTTTGATGCGGATTTTCGCCATAACGTAAATCCACCACTTTTTCCAGCGGCAAGACAATCCGATCGGGTAATGCGGAGGCCTCCTGCGCTCGCGATTTCAGGAATTGTGAAATCTGCGCGTCGTAAACCGCAGTGGTGACAAACGCCTGCATGGCCAGACGGTATCGAGTATCCGGGGATACAGCACCGTTTTTTTCAATCTCCTCGCGGATCGCAGCATATTGCCCGGGATGGGTCACCACGGTAACGTGTTTGTAATTTTTGGCTGCCGCTCGGATCAGCGTCACGCCGCCGATATCAATCTGTTCGATGGCTTCGGCCAGCGTAACGTCTTGCCGGCTAACGGTTTCCGCAAAGGCGTATAAATTGACCACGACCATATCAAACAGCGGGATGCCGTGCTGCTCCGCCTGAGCCACGTGGGCCGCCACATCCCGGTTGGCAAGAATACCGCCGAACACTTTCGGATGCAGGGTTTTCACCCGTCCGTCCATGATCTCCGGGAAACCGGTCAGAGCCGCTATCTCGGTGATCTCCAATCCGGATTCACGAAGCAATCGAGCGGTGCCGCCGGTGGAATAAATCCGGTATCCCTGCTCGATTAAAAATCCGGCGAATTCAGCAACGCCGGTTTTGTCGGTTACACTGATAAGCGCGTTTTTCATGAATTCCCATTGAATTTCAAAGATTCGTCATTGAAATGAGTTACCATGATTGCATACAACCTGTCCATTCAAAATCACGCAAGATTCGCTGTTTGCCGTTTGCCTCCGGAGAACCGGCGTCCTTCGTGGTTCGTTGGTTTTCTGGAATTTCGGAAGCTCAACCTTGCCTCGCCACAAAGGCACCGGGAGCACAATGCCTTGAAATCCGTATTTTTAAAACATCCCTCTCCTCCCCGCCTCACGCCTGCCGGATCAACACCCGGCGTCCGCGCACTTCCACCAGACCGCGCGCGAACAAATCCACGGCGTGCGGCAGCAACTCGTGCTCGACCTCAAGCACGCGCCGGGCAAGAGTATCCGGTGTATCGTCTTCGAGCACCGGCACACATTTTTGCAGCACCGGAGGACCGGCGTCGTATTCAGCCGTTACGATATGCACCGTGGCACCGGACACTTTGCAGCCATAGTCCAACACCGCCTCATGCACGCGGCGTCCGTACATGCCTTTGCCGCCAAACGCCGGTAACAGCGCGGGATGAATATTGATCATCCGTCCGGCATATGCCTGAACGGCGGCATCGGGTATTTTTTTTAGAAAGCCTGCCAGAACGACAAGTTGCACGTGATGCTGTTGCAACCAGCCGATGAGCGTCTCCGCAAACGCATCCTCGCGGCGCATGACTTCCGCGGGCAGCACATACGAGGGGATGCCGTGCTCGCGGGCATAGGCCAAACCTTCTGCATCCGGACGACTGCTGATCACACAGGCAATGTGGCCGGCAATTCGGCCCGCAAGCTGGGCTTGATGAATACGCATAAAATTACTTCCCCGGCCAGAGATCAATACTCCGACAGGGAATTGCACCGATTTATCCTCTTCTGCCGACACGGTTGTCCTTACAAGTTATCAACTCATCCACGGCTGAAACATGTTTCATGATATGAGAAAAACGATGGCTGCACTCCAAACCGTCCGGACGTACCGGGGCATCCTCAAAAAACGGAGCCGCCGCATCTTTCGCTGCCGCGCGTAACGGGCACACTGTGCACCCATGTTTTGCGGAACGCCCGATGTATTCAGACATTGCGGCGCCGTCTCCCAGCGTCGCCTGCCTGCAACATTCCGGTGTTAACCGAAATCATTAATTTAAGGGAAAATAAATCGATTTTCAAGCCTTGTATTTCTCGCACTTTTCAAACATCGGCAAAGGCCGGCTCAACAAACTCCAAGCTGAGCGGCTCCCTGCGCATCATCACGGGCAGACCGATGGGAAGTGTATGCTTGATTTTTCCGTGGCCGTAATCAAAACGGTAGATCACCGGAATTTCCAGAGGATCAAAATACTCGCTGAGCACCTGCTCTAACGACAGCGAAGGCTGATCCGATTTCGGCTCGCAATCTTCAAAACGGCCCAGCACAGCGCCGCGGATCTGCTGCAAAATACCGGCATTTCGCAGATGCGCCAGATAGCCATCAATGCGGTACGGTTCCTCACCTACATCTTCCAACAGCAGGATCGCCTTTTCGAATGACGGTGCAAACGGAGTGCCCAGTACCCGCGACACCAGGGAGAGGCACCCTCCCAGGAGCGGGCCGCGAACGTCCCGGTCGATTTTGGCTTGCCAACCGTCTTCCTGCAGGGGGAACAGGGCAGGCAATGCAGGATCACCGGTCAGCGTACGCCAAAACTGTTCTTCGGTGCGGGGATCCAATTTTTCGTCCGCCATTTCCACCGCCACCATCGGTCCGGTAAATGTAATGAGTCCACAGGATTGAAACAGCGCCAGTTGCAGCGCGGTTATATCGCTATATCCCACCAGAATTTTCGGATAACGCCGGATCAGATCGTAATCCAGGCGGTTCAGGAGCCTCGGTGTGCCGTATCCACCGCGGACGCAAAAAATCGCATCGATATCCGGCCGGACAAACATGCGCATTAAATCGTTGGCGCGCTGCTCGTCTGTGCCGGCAAGATAACCATTGCGTTCATATACGCTGTCGCCGAGTTCAACGCGGTATCCCAATTTTTCCAGATAGCGGACGCCGCGCTCCAATTTGTCGGGTTTCATGGGGCTTGCCGGGGCCACAATGCCAAGGGTCGCGTGTGGTCGCAGTTTTGGGGGTTTGATCAGCGGGGGCATCCATACTCCGTAGGTTGCGGTCCGTCAGTAACGAAAAATACTATACAGATCATCCAGTGCCTGTGGATTTTCGAGGCGGAAATCGCCAAAACCGTTTTCGTCCACAAAAATGAAATACCGGTTAAGATCGTAGTAGTGCCACACTTCCCACGCTTTGATGGGGCGTTCACTGAAAAACGACGGCATATAGCTGCGTGTCATCGGATTGCGCTCGACATCACTGGGGGGGCCCAGTAAAATATATACCATGCCCATATCGGTACGCCAGCCTTCGCGCATCCCGCTGAAATGCTCGTTGGCGTATTGCACCCGGCGATAATACTCCTCCATCAGTTCATTGCGCTCGGTGCCGGGCGTCGGGTCGAGCCGTTTCCAGAAATCCAGGAACGCCTGCATCTGATCTTCCGGACGGGCTTTCTTGATTTTTTTCATCGCTTTGCCGCGGGCGATGTACTGCAACTGCTGGATTGCCTTTTCCAGATCGGTGGTGGTGACCGGCATGCCCTGCCAGTGTATCACAAACCGGGATTCCAGTTTGGCTTTTTGCTTCTTCGCTTTCGCCTCAATTTGCAGCACATATTGGCCGTGAGATAGCTGGCTATCCGGCACGGCAAAAACAATAGGGGTCGCCGAACCGACCCGGGGAAATCGGCGTGTATCTTGAAACACCTTTTTCCGTTTCGCATTCCGAATGATCAGCCTGATGGAATAGGGCCCAAGGTCTTTTTCGGAATACACGTAAAACAAACCGTATAAACTTCCCGCCCGCCGCCGCGGCGTATTCACATGGGGGAAGGCTTTGATTTCGCCGCCCGGAGCCACATGAACCGAATCCGCGAAGAGCACGTCGCTGAGGGAGAGTTTTTCCGGATCGAAACTGCGCAGCTTCAGCTTGGTCTTTTGCGTCAGGGTTTTGCGTGTATCCAGATCCATCACGCCGACCGTCACCCGGTACGTTCCCGGAACCAGATCAAACGATGTGCGGGTAAAATCATACCGGGTGCGCAAGGTGGTTTCAGCAAACGATCCCACCGTAACGGTTCGCTGCCAGCTTCTGCCGTCCGCCTGAAAATCATCCTCGTCAAAGACGACAACCGTCACTTCGTATTTGGCCCGGAAACTATCGCCCGGAGCTTTCAAAAACTGCAGTTCATCATAAGGCACCTTGACGTACACATCCAGCCGGCTGTGATTTGGTTTTTCGCTGCGGACATTCACCATATCGAGGTAGTAATTGGGCAGGTCTTCTTGAACGACTGGGGGGATTTCAACTTGAGCATGTACCAGGCTGGCATACACCCAAAAGGCGGCGAACCACCGTAACGGCTTAAACATCACCGGAACCTCCCGCGAAACCCACCGGGATGGCTATGGCCGAACCCGGATCGCGCGCTTGCTTTTCTTTATTCAAGATTTCGCCCTGCAGATCATGAGCGGATGCGCCGGTGATCCGGACGCGGTAAAACGATCCGATCTGGCAGGGCTGGGTTAAGAAGACCTCCTGATCGATCTCCGGACAATCGCCTTCCGTCCTGGCACGGTACATCTGCAATTCCGGATCGAATTCATCCACGAGCACGCGCACTTCCCGGCCGACCCAGCGGCTGTTTTTCTCTTCCATCACATCGGCTTGCACCTGAATCAGTTCGTCCTGCCGCTGTCGCATGACCTCTTCCGGCACCGTCTCGGGGTACTGCGCCGCCGGGGTTCCCTCTTCCGCTGAAAATGTGAACACCCCGAGCCGATCGAAGTGTCCATCTGCGACGTAATTCAGAAGCTGCTGAAAATCCTCCTCCGTTTCTCCGGGGAAGCCAACAATCACCGACGTGCGTAACACCAGATTTGGAATCCGGCGCCGCATTTTTTCAATCAGTGCGTGCTGGTCCTCAGCGGTGATCCGGCGCGCCATACGCTTTAAGAGCCGCGAACTCACGTGCTGCACCGGCATATCCACATAGTTGCAAACGTGCTCCAATTCCGCTACCGCATCAAGAAAGGCATCGGTGATGTGATAAGGATACGTGTACATGACCCGGATCCATTCGATGCCATCCACCCGGTTGATCTGCCGTAGCAACTCCGGAAGACGCTGTTCTCCGTACACATCGAGGCCGTACTGCGTGGTATCCTGCGCGATCAGAATCAACTCCTTGACGCCCTGCTCAGCCAGACGGTGCGCCTCTGCCACCAATTTTTCCATGGGCTGACTGCGGAAGCGCCCGCGGATGGCGGGGATGGCGCAGAACGTGCAGGGATGCTCGCACCCTTCTGAAATTTTTAAATAAGCATAGTGCTTCGGCGTCAGGAGTTGCCGCTCGCCAAGCAACTCGTGACGTAAATCCAGGCGCCGGGCAATGGATTTTACAATTTGCTGCAGATGCCGGTTGCCGAACACCCCGTCGATTTCGGGAATCTCGCGTTGCAACTCATCACCGTACCGTTCCGTAAGGCAGCCCATGACAAACAGTTTTCGTTCCCGGCTCCGCTTTTTCCACTCCACGGCCTCCAAAATAGTTTCAATGGATTCCTCTTTGGCGGAATGGATGAAACCGCAGGTATTGATAATCATGGCATCGGCGTTGTCGTCCTGGGTCAACTGCACGCCCATCTGTTGTAGCCCACCGGCAACCACTTCCGAATCCACCAGGTTTTTGGGACAGCCGAGCGTAATCAGCCTGATCTTCATGCGAACAGCGCCTCGACATAGGTTTCCGGTTCAAAAGGTTGCAAGTCGTCGATTTGCTCGCCGACACCGATAAACCGCACGGGCAGTTGCAGTTCCTGCTGGATGGCGAAAACAATGCCGCCTTTCGCCGTACCGTCGAGTTTGGTAAGCACGATGCCGGTGACCTGCACGGCCTCATGAAACTGCCTCGCCTGAGCCAGACCATTCTGTCCGGTGGTGGCATCCAGCACCAGCAACACCTCGTGCGGCGCGCCGGGCTGCTTGCGTTCTATCACCCGTCGGATTTTTTTCAATTCTTCCATGAGATTGGAGCGGGTGTGCAGCCGTCCGGCGGTATCGATGATGGCCACATCCATGCCCCGGCTCTGTGCTGCGGAAACGGTATCGAAAGCCACCGAGGCCGGATCCGCGCCGGGCTTGTTGCGCACGATATCCACCTTCGCCCGCTCAGCCCAGATCGCCAGTTGTTCCTGCGCCGCCGCACGAAACGTGTCGGCCGCGCCCAAAATCACGCGCTTGCCATCGCTTTTGTAGAGATGAGCCAGCTTACCGATGGTGGTGGTTTTCCCCACCCCGTTCACGCCAACCACCATGATCACGTGCGGCCGTTCAGCCAGTTCCGGTTGTCCGGCTCGACCGTTCATTTTCTGCAGCCGCTCCAGTAACTCTTGCTTGATGACATCGAATACTTTGGGCAGCTCTTCCCGCTCGCGAGGATTCAGCCGGTCCCGCAACACGTCGATCACTTCCATCGCGGTATCCACGCCCATGTCAGCCGCGATCAGCCGCTCTTCGATGGTTTCAAGCAGGTCGTCGTCCAGCCGGGATTTGCCGGTGATGGCTTTGCTGATGCCATCCACCAGGCTGGAACGTGTCCGACTCAATCCGCTTCGTATTTTTTGAACCAAACTTTTCATCGTGCTGTTTTTTCCATGCGATTTTAAGGTTGATCACCGAAGGATGAAACAATTCACAGAGAGGCAATTTGAAAAGCGGCTTCCCGCCGCCGTGTTTTGCTGGATAGTCGCAATTGTCTGATCTTGTGCATCCGTCCGGTAAAATACAGGTTGATTTTCAGGGCACGAAGACATCCTCACCGGTCGTATAGCGCGAAGGCATTCTCGCCAAAAGCACCATCAAAAGCGAGGGCGTCTCCACCGAAATGACAAACTAACGCGAGGCGTCCCCGCCGAGCACCCTTCGGCCAGAAGCCTTGGGTTAGCATAAAAAGGTGCAGTTTACCGGACGGATACATCCTGCCAGCCGGCGCCAACTCGTTTTCACCCCGCGAAGCTCCTCGCTGCGGTAGCCGGCCTCCGGAATCCGGTTACGGACGCCGTCGCACGTGTTGCAAAAATCGCTGCAAATAGCTCCACCCTGACAGGACGAGAAAAATCAGCGACACATACAGCGCCCACAGATTCCACGGCTGCCAATTCAAAGTGTATAACACAAACACCACGGCAATCACCGTTACGGCGATTTTGCCGTACCAATTGCTTTCCGGAATGCCGCGCGTCCGTTTCATCAAAATGGGAGCAAGACATAAAATAGCCAAATCTCGTACGATTAGCAAGGCGAAAAACCAGGACGGCAATCCGCGGGTTTTCATGAGAACATAGGCCACCGCCGCCACAGCGACTTTGTCGGCCAGTGGATCAATGATGCGGCCGACATCGCTTCGCTGATTGAATTTGCGGGCGAAAAAACCGTCCAGAAAATCGGTGGCGATCGCGAACAGCATCAAATACAGCGCATTGAGACTGCCCTGCGGGGTGTTTCGCTGCAATTGCACCACAATCGGCCAGACCACCAGCATCCGCAAAAAACTGAAAAAATTGGCGATGGTAAAAATATGCCCTTTCACCATGGATATTTCTCGCTTGCCTATCCCATAAAGGCGCGGACCAGATCCAGAATCAGCGCCGGTTTACGCATCAATGCCTTTTTCAGAACGGTCAGCAGTGTGCGCTCCTCCGGGGGGATATCCTGCATGATCTCCGCCAGCCGGTTGAAATCGGCATCCCGCAATTTGATGATGCTTTCTTTTACACGGTACAAACGTTCGTGCTTTTGCCCTACCTGCCGGTGCCATTCCCGGGCGTATTCATTCAGCATGTTCTCAGAAACATCATTCGCCGCAATGGCTTTGGCGGCCACGTTGCCGGCAAGCCGCCCGGCAAACATGGCTGTAATGATGCCGCCCCCGGTCACCGGATTGACCTGATGCGCTGCATCTCCCGCGAGCATCAGCCCGGGCGCGATGATTTTCTTCAATGTTTTGGCCACCGGGACGCATCCGGCGACGGTATAAAGCACCGCCGCATGCGGAAACCGCCTTCGAAGAAAATCATCGAGATAACGCATGGCGGACCGCTGTTTTGTATAGGGGCCGAGAATGCCGATTCCCACATTGGCTTCGGTTTCACTTTTCGGGAAAATCCACAAATATCCCCCCGGGGCGACGGCTTCGCCAAAATAGGCGTAAACATACCGGGGATCCACCCGGATGTTGGCCAGAGTAACCTGCAAACAGGAGCCCAGGTTGCGCAGTTTAAGGGCGGTATGCAAGCCGGCAAAACGCCCCACGCGCGATTCAACGCCATCGGCGCCGATCACCACACGCGCGCGGATATCGTGAGTGCGGCCCAGATGCTGAACCCGCACTCCCGTCACACGCCCGTCCGTGCGCAGTACATCAAACACATACGCCTTGGTGGCGATTTCCGCACCGTGCGCGGCCGCCATGGCCGCCAGATCATAATCAAATATTTTGCGATCCAGAACCAGCCCGCGGTCGCCGTTCCCTTCGATGACCACCTCTTTACCGTTCGGCGCAATCAGGACCGCGCCCTGCACCACGTTGGCGACCCAGCGCTCTCTCGGCTGGACGAGTTCCGTCAGCTCCCTTTCCCCCACCCCCTCTGCGCAGCGCACCGGCACGCCGATTTCCCGGTCTTTTTCCAGTAGAAGCGTGCGCAATCCCTTCCTGGCGGCCGCTTCGGCCGCCATGGATCCGGCAGGGCCGGCGCCGACCACTATGCAATCGTAGTCGCTGCGCATGCCTCCTCCGCTTCGATGTGTTTGAGGGTTTCCACCGGACACACCCAGACACACAGTTCGCAATCAATGCACCGGGGCTGGATAATCCCGATGCGGGCTTCTGCCAGCTCGATGGCATCCACCGGGCATACCGCCACGCACGCGCCGCAAAAATCGCATTTATCGTTGATGATGACGATCATGGTGATTTCATCCGTGCAGTATCAAAGCGATACATTCCGTACAGCCTGTCCATTGAACGATGGTCTGCTCCAAAGCCAACCGTTGCTTTAAATGAAAACCGGCTATCTTTTTGTAAACTCTGAATCAGTATTCCCGCCAAAGCGAAAAGCCCACATCCCGTATCGGGAAACTCCGCGATGCTTGAATCGCTCTGAGCGCGATACAGCCGCCGCCGTGGATGGCGTCATCTCATTTCGCCGTCATTCCCGCAAGGCCGGGAATTCATGCATGAGCGTGACATTCATCGCCCCCGGAAACCAATCCGCCTGCGGAGGGGGCCTGTGCCCGTCGCGATCCCGGCGGGGCGGAAACGCGTTGGCTTTTAAAACGCCATGCAGCCCTCCGCTTCGGCCGATTTGAAGTCATTGCAACAATGACTGAACCGCCGCAGGCTGCGGCATGCCAGTTCGGCTTTATGCCAAACCGCACGGAGTGGGCCGGACGCCACTGCAACCCGTCTCCGTCCGCCCTCCGCTTTTGCGATTACGGTTCATCCACTTTCAAACTGGGATAGTGCAATCCAAACCGCTGCCAGTAATACCATTTCGATGCCGCATACGTTCCGCCGAACAGGAGCAGCAGAATCGGGAAATAGAAACATACAGCGAACGTCAGTAGCACGATCGGAAATTTGATGGCGCGCACCACATTCGCGGCTTTCGGCTGCCAGACGGCATAGATAAAAAACGGAGCCGAAATCAACGCCGGGAAAAAGATAACAGGATCGCGCAACAGCCACGCCCCAACCAGCGCCAGAATTTCAAGCACCGCACCGAAATAAATGGTCGGCCTATCGCCGAACCGCACGGCGAACGTTTCTTTGCCGAATTGGCCGTCACCGGGTTTATCGGGCAGGGTGGTCAACAAAAAAACCGCCCCCACCGCCGCCATGTATGGCAGAGCAAGCACCGCGGCCTGGATCTGAACGCCGCCGGCCGCCCAGTATCCGGCGATAAAGATCAACAGTGCGCCCATCATGTTCGCCAGCAGGCCGGCCACAGGCCGGTCTTTCCATGAAAACGGGGGAACGCTGTAGCCGATACCGGTCACGAAGTAAATTGCCAGAAACAACGTCCCCATGCCCACATCCATGCGAAACGCCAGCCAGACCGCCAAAAAGAACAGCATCCCGGTTTCAAAATAGGCCAGATGCAGCGGCACGTGTCCATCGGCCAGCAAGAAGAGCTTCCGGTTCTGCCGGTCGATGGGAATATCGATGATCTGATTGAGAATAAAGGCGCTGCCCATCAGCAGGGTGAGTGCCATGCCCGGCAGCCAGAAATCCGACCCGCCCCACACCGTCCACCGCCATCCGCCCTGAGTCTGCCATTGCGCCACGATGAATCCCGCTGCATAGACCACCCAGACCGGGAAAAACAGCGTCGGCCGGAGAATGAATACATAATCGAGCCCGCGCAAAAGTTTCTGCGCCAGACTCCATCGCATGACTTTGTCCGCCGGTTCGACAGCCGGCGTCAGGGTGCGATCGGCTTGTTTGGCCACGGCTGCAATTTCCTTTGCTTGAGCGTTCCTTCCATGGAGGGCGATTGGAATGCTATTGCGAATTATGAGCTAAAGCATGTATAGAAATCGATCGGTAATGCTTCAATCGATAGAGCGATTGATCATTTGGCTTTCGGCTTTCATGGAACGGCAAAAATGCCGGAATAAGAAAATCAATATCGCAATTTCTGGGAATGTTGAATAACAACATCAATCCATTTTGCCGTTTGAATAGATCCAAAAAGCACAGTCGCACCGCGATAGGGAGATCTACACCGTCATCAACGGGGATGTGCTCCCGGTCGGTCAGCTACCGTCACACCGGCGACCAGCTTTTTGAAAATGAGGTCTACCATGATCCGGGCTCCGATGATCACCGGTTTGCCCATCATCACCGATGGATTCGAGACAATCCATTTCCATCATGTTTTTATTGTTTGACAACTTGTTTGCAGGATGATAACCGCTTAACATCATGCGCGGTTGGGCTATGCTCGATTGAAGTGCCTGCAAATCGCGAATGCCTTGAGCTCCACCGCCAATCTCCATCACTCGCTGGTAAAGCTCCAGCACTTCCCGCAATGTCAAGTAACGCATCGCTTCACTTCAGGCGTTTTTTGCCAGGCGGCGATATAACTCTGCGTTCTTCGTCAACACACGCTCCATTACCTGTTGAAATTCTTCATCCAGCCGACCTAACAATTCTTCCAAACTGGCCTCCAACAGCGCTTCCGGCGTGACTTGGAGGCGGCGAGCCTTTTCTTCCAATTTCGCCACGCGTTCTTCCGATACCGTTATCTTCAAAGTGCTCATGCTTTCTACTCTCCAACGCTTTGAGGGTTGTTTCTTGTTACCATTGTACATCAAAAGGCCGGGTGCCCGTACCTATTGACTTACCCTTGTATCGTGTATCCATGTTGCAATGATATTTCTGATCCGCACAACAATAAAACTCAGCTGCCGCTTTGGAAAGCCATCGGAATCGCGTTCAGGTGGAGAGATTTATTATCCCACATCTTCTTTATTTTTATCTCTCATAACTTCTTCCAAAGCTTGTTTTACTAGTTCCCTATATTCAGTAATGACATGGTAATTGTTCTTTGTTTCTCCATGACTCCCTCCTGTATCAAATTCTATCACCTGCCTTAAATGAGGATTAGATTTCTTAGTCAGAAACTGTGAAATATTGCTAAGATATCTTCCCGCTTGACCTATATCATTTCCAATGCCAGCCTCATAAAGAGCTTGTTTAACCTCTTCACGAGTATAAGCTCTATCTTCCTGTACAATAATTTCCAAAAAAGTACGGAATCTTGGGGTTAAATCACTTGGACGAGTTAAAGACTGAATAATACGCTTTTTCAATTCTTCATTTGGAAGACTTGATTTTTCAAGCGAGAATGAACTCTTGCCCGTCCGCCTTTGTTCTTTTTGCTTGCTTTCTTTTTTCTGGATGTAATCCTTTGCTTCAGGCAAAGGAATGATAATTTCTGGATTTATAAAAAGACTATTGTTCTGATCAAGATGGGGAGTTAATCGTATACATTCTATATCTATTTCATACTCCCGCAACCAAAGGACAGCCGAGATGACTTCAGAGTGGAATTCTTTTGACACTAAAATAATTCTTTGTTTTTGGTTTAATTCATCGAG
>WFVT01000108.1 GCA_015491485.1 Candidatus Zhuqueibacterota bacterium | reverse complement strand
CAACAACCCCAACTTTCGAGCTCGGACGTTGCGCGGCGGTGCAGGCGGGGTGGTATCGGTGTTCTGGATGGGAATGATCTGTATGGTATGCCCCGAAACGGGTTCCCCTTCTTTCAGTTGCAGTGATTCGCGCCATGCGGCATAGCCTTTGCGCGTGACCGTCAGAGTATAGTTGCCGGCTGCCACCTTTTGGAATGCAAATCGGCCTCCGCCGTCGGTTTGGGCTTCGTGCACGATTTGCCCCGTCCGCAAAAGCTGTACGGTGGCGCCGCTGACCGGCTGGTTGGTTTGGGCGTTCAGGACCGTCCCGCTGAGACTGGCACCATTGGTTACCGGTTTGAGCTGAATCATTTTTCCGGTCACCTGCTGTCCTTCGGCCAGCGTCAGGGGTTCACTGGCAGCTTCGAAGCCGTTTTTGAACGCAGCCAATGTATAACTGCCCGGCGAGACCGTCTGGAACTCAAATTGCCCTCTGCCTGAAGATTGCGTTTCATAACGAACCTGTCCCTGCACTTGCAATTGTACCGTGGCGCCGTCAATGGGCTGCCGACTTTCAGCATGAACGACCTGTCCTTTGACTGAAGCCGGTGCTGTAGCCGCCCCCGCCGTATAAATCAATTCGATATTTTTAAAATAGGCTTCATCGGGCGGATTGACCGTTTGATTGTCGGCGCTTTTGGTAAATTCCACCATCACCCATTTTCCGGGTTTGCCGCCCGATTTGGCTGAATTATCCTCCGTAAATTCCACAAAAATACGGTAATTGCCATCGGCAACCACCCCTCCGTTCACGTCGGTGCAAGCCCAGGTGATTTCGTGAGACCGGTGGCGCTTTAAAGTCGCTGAGGTCACAGCATCCACCGTATTTCCCCCGCTAACGGCGTTCCACTTCACCAGATGTTTAATCCGTTTTTTCGCCCACACTTTGAGAGTTGTCACAAAGCGTCCGTCAGCGTCTTCCACCCAAACCGCGCCGACATTTTTATCCGCATATTTGCCGCCATAGCTGATGGTGGTCACCCGGAAAACGACATTTCCCCGAGTTTGGCTCCAGGCGGTCTGCGGCATGGCAAACGGCATCAGAGCCCATATTGCCGTGACAATCCATCCTTTTAGAAATCGATTCCACCCGCTTCCCAATGGATGTACATGGTTCATGGTCTCACCCCTGTTCATTGATTGATGACCGTCCTGGCGATCGACAACACAGGCTTTAAGCAAATTGTATGCCTGAGGGCGGAAGTGACGTTTACCCATTCAGTCTTGCTCACCGGCTGGATGGTCAAGCCTATATGAAACAGCCTGTTCCATCCTTGCCATGCAAAAGAATGAAATTTTTACATACTTCGCCAAACGGCGATTTTGCATTTTTTCACATTTTGCTTAAAACTTGTTAAGTGACATATTCGAAACAAAAACACGGAATTGTAATGGTTTTACAGGCTGTTCATTTCTGCATGCGCCGCAAGGGGACGTATTCCACGGGCTGGTTTCAAGATAGCGCACCGTTTTTCTTCTTTTAATTTCAAGCAATTAGAAATCGGCCATCCAACCGGCTGTCCTGTCCGATAGATACGGCACAGCTTTTGCCGTAGTCGCTGCGGTCCCCAAATCTCGCCGGATTGTTCAGTCTTTCAGGGAAGAATGCATGATGAGAGTCAGCATCTATACAGCATTCAGTTTTTTCATATTGATAACGGCGGCTTGCGATTCTCCTTTCCCTCCACAAACGAAAGTGGGGCCGCCGGATGATCATGTGGTCAATAAAAATGGCGCCATGCACCGCGAGGGGCTCCAATATCCCTTTCGTCCTTCCAGCGGATGTTCAAGCAATCAGTGTCATCATGAAGATCTGGATGGCGGCGTTGCTGTCGTGAATGGGATGAAGACCATCGCCCCCTCCTGCTTTCAATGCCATGGCACTCGCTGGAAAGATGAATAGAAACCGCCTAACAACAGGGAGGTTCACAATGCAACGATGGATCATCATTTCCATATCTCTGATTCTGTTCACCGGCTTTGCCGCTCCCGCTGAAATCCAAAAAGCCGCACCTGAATTCACCGGCACGACCATGGAAGGCAAAGTCATCAAACTCTCTCGTTATAAAGGAAAGGTTGTCCTGCTCGATTTCTGGGCAAGCTGGTGCGGCCCATGCAAGCGTGAATTCCCCTTTCTCGTTCAATTGCACCATGCTCTAAAAGATCAAAATTTCACCGTGATCGGCATCAATGTAGATACCGACCGTTCCAAAGCGGAACGTTTTCTTGCCGGTCAAAAGGTCAAACCCGACTTCCCCATTGTTTTCGATGGCAAAGGCACAATTGCCGAACGGTACCAACTGGAGGGCATGCCGACGACCATCCTCATCGATAAAAACGGCATGATACGTTATAGGCACACCGGCTTTCGGGACAAGGACCGCGCCGAGTTGATACGCCGGGTGAAGGAGCTGCTGTAAAATCGAAAAAAGGAGCTATCATGGCAGGTACCGTTAAAAAATTTGTGATTGGATTGATGCTGATGGTATCGGTGCTTACGGCCGCCGGCTGTGCCATGGTGCAGCCCTGGCAGCGCGGCGACCTGGCCGATCCCATCATGATTTTTGATGAGAACCCGATTGAAGCCGGGATCAACGAGCATTATCTGGATTATCGCGAAGGTTCAGTGGGGGGAACCGGGGCTCAAAGTGGAGGTTGTGGCTGTGGTTAAACGTTTGCTGGCCATTTGTTGCCTGCTCCTGGCCTCCGGTTCGGTATCGGCTCAGGATTTACCGGACAATGAATTACAGGTTGCAATTAATTCTTATTTTGATAACTTTAATGTCAAAATCGTCTATCCGACGATCTCTTTGACACGACGTTTTTCCGACAGTTCAACGGTCAATGTGCGCTACCTGGTGGATGTCATCAGCGCGGCTTCCATGCGCAGCCACTTTAATGTGGACGGCGTCACCTCCGCCACAGAACAGGAAGACGGCGGTGGCGATGACCGTCCCGATGAAGTACGCCATGAGTTCGGCCTGGGAGTCAATGAGCTGCTTGCCGGCGGCCTTTTGAAAGGCGGCATATTTTCCCTGAACGCGCTATACAGCCGGGAACATGACTACAGCTCGTTTACGGTGGCCAGTTTGCTGACTTATTTGCTGGCGAAGAAAAACACCACCTTGCAATTCGGTTTTGTGCGGAGCTGGGATCGCGTGTTTCCGCAAATCCGGACGTGGACGCGGAAAAAAGATGTTTATACTTATAGTTTCAATGTCACGCAGACGCTCAGCCCCATTTTTATCATGCAGGTGATTTTGTCGTATAACGACTCCCGGGGATATCTGGCCGATCCCTATCAGGTTGTACGAATCATCGAGGGGGATCGTGTGGCGACGTACGAAACCTCGCATCCGGATCGGCGCATTCGCAAAGCGCTGGGGCTGCGGCTGAATTACAAGGTGGGGGCACGGGCAGCGCTCAATTTCGGCGTGCGGTATTACTGGGATAGCTGGGATGTGAATTCGCTGACCACCCATATCAAGTATCAGCAATATTTGCACCCGGCGATTATCCTGGGCCTGGGGCTGCGAAACTATATTCAGGATCGAGCCTATTTCTTCAAAGCACAATATAGGCGCCCGGAACTTTACATGACCGTGGACACCAAACTCGATGAGCTGTACAGCAACAACTATCAGCTCAAACTTAGCATTCATGGGGGCTATTTTAAAAACATCCCCTTTTTCCGGGATGAAAAATTACAGCTCAATTTTATTCTTAATTTTTATCACCGGCACTCTGCCACACCCGATTGGCACAGTCGGTTGAAAAATCTGTATGCCTATATGATGAGCTTCAACATCCGATATCATTTTTAATGAACATACAGGAGAGGCTATAATGAATCGACGTGATTTCATCAAGCAGATTTCTTTTATGACCTCCGGTCTGGTACTTTCCAATGCGCTGCCGGGGTTTTTACGCAAAGCGGCCGCTGTTGAGATCCAACGTACCCCGTTTCAATTAAGCGTCGTTACCGATCGCCCGGATGAGGCGCTTGCCCGTCTGGAAAACCTGCTGAAATCACGAGTGTTGTCCAAGTCGTCGTTGAAATATGCCGAGTACCGTCTGGCAGGCGATCATCTTTCGGATATGGCATTGATTTCGGGCGGCCGGTTGATCAATGTCCACCAGGCCCAGGATGAACTGAGCCGCGGTTTACTCGAAATCGCCCGCAGCCTTGACATGCCCCGTCGGGTTGGGAACCCGGTCCTCATGCAATTCTCTCAGGACTTATCCAGCATGGATCCGGAAAAAATCCAGATTTTCGTCCGGAATCAATTGGTCGAAGAAATCGATATGCACGAAAACCGTGAGTATTTGCGGGTGGCCGGAGTACAGGGATTCGTTGCCGTGGCGGTGCGTCAGGGAAAAGCCAACATTGTCGAAGCGAGCTGCCGTCATCAAACCTGCATGAAGATGGGCAGCATTCACCATCCCGGCCAGAATTTGGTTTGTATTCCGAATCAGGTGCGCGTGGTGGTTGCCGGACAGCACGCCAAAGGAGTGGACGGCATTGTCTATTAAAACGGTCGGCTATTTTTTCCTGCTTGGTTTACTGACCGGCAGTGGGCTTTTGGCTCAGGATAAGCCCACTGCCCCCCTCTTTGAAGTAACCGCTACCAAATATTTGCTCGGCACCCAGGTTGATATCATCGCGGTCGGCGAAAGCGTTCAAAGCGCCAAACAGGCGTGTTATTTTGCTTTCCGGGAAATGGAGCGCATTGAGCGCATGTTGAGTTCCCACCGAGAGGACAGTGAAATCGGCCGCATCAACCAACAAGCCGGGCTCCAGCCGGTGCCGGTCTCCCCGGAAACGTTCGCCATTCTGCAACGCGCACTAAATTACAGCCGCCGGTTCCAGGGGCTGTTCGATATCAGCATTGGCACTGTATTGCATCTGTGGGGTTTCAACGAAGATCGCGACATCCGCCTGCCACCCCCCGATTCTTTGCGGCAGCGGCTGGCGCTGGTGAATTACCGATATATCCGGCTCAATCCTCGAGATACCACGGTAACGCTCTTAAAACCCGGCATGCGCATCGATCTCGGCGGCATTGCCAAGGGATATGCCATCGACCGCGCCGCCGCCACCATGCGCCGCCACGGCATCCGCCGGTTTCTCATCAACGCCGGCGGTGATATTTACGCTGCCGGCCGCAAAGCGAACGGACAGCGGTGGCGTATCGGGATCAAACATCCGCGAGAACTCAATTCGCTGCTGGCCACGTTTGAACTGAGCGATTACGCTGTCGCCACCAGCGGGGACTATGAGCGATACGCAATTCTCAATGGACGCCGCTACCACCATATCCTTGATCCGCGCACCGGTTATCCCGCATCCGGGTACCGTAGCGTGACCGTGCTTGCCCAGACGGCAGAGGCAGCAGATGTCTGGGCGACCTATCTTTTTATCCTGGGCCGGGCTGGATATAAAAAGGCGCATCCCCTCCCAGTTACTGCACTATTTGTGGATCAGCGGGGCAGGGTGGAGTACGATCCGGTTTGGCGGGAAAAATATCGTTTACAGCTTGTCCAATGATACCCCTTGCTGGTCGTCTGCCAGGAACCATCCTTTCCATCGGTCTGCCCATCCCCCTTACGACCCATTCGTCCCTTCGAAAGTGCCGCGGAAACGCAACCCGGCCGATTTCCGATGTTTTTTGAATTGCGATGACCGTGAAGCACTCTGTGAAGCGTGATCATTTTGCTTTCGCGCGCACACAACCGAATCCGCCGGGCACGCCATTGGCCGAAGATGCCGGCGACAGCCTCACTTCACATCGATTGGGAGAAAGAGTGACGACCGTTTCCGGGGGCCGACATGTTTCATTTAAACCTCACGTTTTATAGGGCAGCGACGGCTCCCCGGAACGGATGCTGGTAATATGGAATGGAATGCTATCATCGGTTCTTCAATCGCACCACATATTTTTTGTACACCCAGCCGATTCGGCCGCTGGCCAATTGAATTTTCACCCAATTGTCAATCCGGGCCAACTCTCTGAAGCGTTGCCCTCGAAGCACCCGTCCGATTCTCGGAAAACTCACCCCCGGCCCTTTGCGGACGTTCAAAACTCGGGCTACAACCTGCACATAGACCGGCTTTTGCTTCGGTGCCAGCGCCTTTGCCGGCGCATCTTGCTGCTTTCGCCTGTCCCTGCTCGACTTAAACCGTAAATCGTCCCATTCATTCAGATCATCGCCGGCAGGCATTTTCCGGTTCGGTCGGGTACCGGCATAGGGATTGGCAAAGGCCAGCGAAATGGACACCCGGTGGGATTGACTGCCATCGAGAATATCGTTTCCATAGGCATAATCAACTTGTAGAAACCAATTTTTCATCGGAAGGCGGATGCCGCCGCCGGCCACCATGCCCTGGGAAGTGTATCCCAAACGCACGGGCAACCGTCGCAGAGCCAGATATTCGCCCCCGAAAACCACCTGCACGTTCTCCTCGGGATATTTCAGCAAATCGATGCTGAAGACGAGATTGGATTCCAGGTTGACAGCCACTCCGCCCCTGATGGCGCGTGGGAACACTTCGCGCGTGCCGTTTTCCCACCGAATTTGGGTATTTACATCCTGAATCATGAAGCCAACCCGGATTGCATCGGTAACGCGATACAGAAAGGCAACATCCAGTCCGGCGCCGACGGCCGACGACTGATACATCTGCTGATAGATGCCTTTAGCACTGATACCGAAGTAGAATCCTTCGAAGAGGCGGTGGGCGTAGCTGAGATACAATGCATTTTCGCTGTTGGAAAATGTAAAATCCGGTTGCGCCGTATTCGCGCTGCGTCCTTCGATACCTGAGATTGACAATCCCACCCAGCTCAGGCTGAGCGTCCCGCGCATGCCAAACGGCGCAGCGGCGCTGACAAAATTATACACACGATCCAGTGACATTTTCTGGTAACTGGCAATCAACTGCAGCTCATTGAGCTGCCCCAGGCCCGCCGGATTCCAGAAGCTCGCGGAAGCGTCTTCGGCGATGGCGGTAAAAGCGCCTCCCAACGCCTGTGCCCGCGCTCCCACTCCGAGCCGCAAGAATGCCCCCGGCTGACCGGCTGCGATCTGTGCCGCTCCCGGATGGATGAATGTGATTTGAAGCAATCCCCCGGTCAGTACCGCTATCGCAACTTTTCGTATCCGCTTCATGATGCCATCCATGTTGCTTAATCCGTCACTGCGATTTTGATATATTGCGTCCACTGCGACGTTTGAATTTTACAAAAATAAACTCCGCGTGCCACTATTCGTCCGCTTTCATCCCGACCGTCCCAAATATCCTCGGTGTGTTCTCCGGCCAATTTGATTTCTTCATTAATCAATACCCGAACCCGGTTATTGCCGGCATCGTAAATTTCAATAGTCACTTTGTCGGGCTGATTCAACACATAACGGATACGGGTGACTTCTCTTTTGGGAGCGAAGGGATTGGGATAGTTATAACTGAGTTCCACATCCTGCGCCGGCTCACTGACGTTATCTCCATTGAAGATCACTGAGACTTCTTCGGAAAAATCGCTTTCATTGCCGGCGGTATCGTACGCCGTTACCGCGAAATAATACGGTACATTTTCCTGCAAATTGTTAATCGCATACTGAGTCGTATTGCCGACATCGATGACCTGTGAGTAATTCCGTGAACTGGTGCCATAGTATATCTTATATCCTTTCAAATCCGGTTCGCGATTGGCATCCCATGAAATAATCACTGTGCCGACTGGGAAAAACGCCAGGGCATAAACCCACCGCTGAAAACGTTCCTGAAGCTTGAGGAACACCATGTTGCCATGCCTCCGTTCGTTGCAGGTGCGTGCATGCATGCTCGATTGCATGCCGGTATTGCAAATCTAATACCAATCTCAGTGGTTCAAAAGCCGCCAGGTTGAATGTGAGCAAATTATAATGATTTCTGCTAACTCATGCATAATCAATGGATTTTCAGCTTTCGAACTTTTTTCTGAAATCAGGCACAAAAGGATACAAAATCGAAAAAATTCCCAATATGGTATGCAAAATTACATACATGTAATCGGCGGCAGGTAACTTTTACTTATTTGAGTGGTTTGAAAGGACAGAGTGTTTCAGAATGGATCAAAATTCGGCATAAAAAGGGACGGCTGCGGCACACCCTATGAAAAAACAACATTCCCCCAGCCGAGAGCGGGTGATAGCAGGCCGTCCTGGTTCTGCCATTGCAGTAAGTCGGCGAATAAAAATTGGCAGCCGAACGCCGTCGCCGCAACGTTGCCGCGGCAATTCCGAAAGCCGAAAGCCTTTGCCGGTATTTTCAATCGGTCTCGAACGAGATACCGGCCCATCTCCGGCGTACATAGCGCACGGCCACCGCAAAGATAAAAATGAATCCGAAAATCGCGACGATGGACGGGCCGGCGGGATAATCAAACGTATAAGAGAACCACAGCCCGAAAAACCCGGCGAGCACCGAAAGGAACATGGCCAGTACAACAATGATCCATTTTCGCAGCGCCATCATCACGGCGCTCACCGCCGGCACAACCAGAAACGCAAATACCGGCAGCACTCCCCCCACTTCCACTGCAAATACGATCGCCAGACCGATCGACAGGTAAAAAAAGAAATTCAGGCCGCGCTCTTTCCAGCCCAATTCTTTCAGTTCACCCAGCTCGAGCTTTTCGGTAAGGCGGAAAATCGGTTTTTGAAAAATCATGTGCAGCAATCCAAGCAGACTGAAAACAATCAACAGGTTTCGAATGTCTTCCGGGGTAACGGCGAGCAATGCTCCGAACAGCACTTCCTGTATATTGGCTTCCCCGTGAGGCGTTTTCGAAATGATGAGGACCGTCATTGCGGACGCGACGACGTAAATAATGCCGATAATCGCCTCCAATTTGAGGCGGCGGTCGCGGATGTGGATGAAGGACAGCAGAAATGCGCCGACCAGCGTGAACACGATGGGCAGCCAGATCTCGCCGAATCGCAAAAATTGCGCAAACGCCACGCCGAGGGAAGAGATCTGGCCCAGTGCCAGGTCCACAAACACGATGCCACGCCCCACCACGTGAATGCCGAGATAGGACAGCAGCAACCCGATGATCACACTGGCGATCAACGCATTGACCATGAAATTCAATTGGAACATTTCCAGCATAGTTCGTCTCCTCAGTCTTCGGTTGCGCGCGGCTGGATTCCGGCCTGTTTGAATGCATCGATCAGTTTATTGATGTTATATTCGAATAGGTCGAAGTAATCGTCGATGCCCGGTTCAGCGCCCACAGACCCGGCCAATTCGACCACCACCGCCCCGGTTTTGGCGGCCACCAGCTCGGCCGATTTCTTGCTGTAGTACGGTTCAATAATAATCACCCGGATGTTGTTCTGCTTCATGGCTTTGATGACCCGCACCAGATGTTTCGGAGTCGGCGGGATGCCCGGTTTGGGCTCAATGAACATCACGATATCAAACGGAAAGCGTTCTTCCAGATACGGCCAGCTATTGTGAAACGCCACGATTGGAGTGCCGCTGTACGGTTGTAGGCGCTCGATCCATTCGCGGGTTTTTCGATCGATTTTGGATTTGAATGATTGCAGGTTTCGGTTGAAATCGGCCTTCCATTCGGGCCGCAATCGCACCAGAGCCCGATGGATATTGTCGGCGATGATTTTTCCCCGCAGCGGATCCAGCCAGTAATGGGGATTGCCGTACACATGAATATCCCCCTGAGCCCGCAATTGTGTGGGGTCGCCGGCAGGGATTTCCAGCAGCGGTACGTTTTCCGAGGCATCCACATAGCCTTTCGCCCCGGGCAAAATGTTTGGATTGCGAGCACCGTCCAGAAGGGAGGGCACCCAGCCCAGCTCCAGGTCCAGCCCCACCTGGACAAACAGATCCGCTTTTTGCAGTTTGATCATATAACTCGGTTTGGGATCAACGAAATGAGGATCCTGGTAGCCTTTGGCAATGGCGAATGTTTCGACATGATCCCCGCCGACCGCCTCGGCAATACTGGCTAAATCCGGGATAGTGGTGACCACGAACAGTTTTTTAGCCGCCACGGCCGGGCCCTGAAGTGTCATCAAACCGGAGACGGTAAACGCCATAATAGCCATTCGACGAATCATTAGCGATTTCATTGCCGTTCCTCACGAATTGGGGTTAATATTTATGGGCTCCATGGGCACCCATCACGAACACCACTCGCAGCAGAATGCGGTTGAAAGCGTCGCCCCATGCTGGAAGTCCGCGTTGATACTGCAACTCCACCTTTTGAAATTCACTGGTGTAAAAACTTAGAATGGCGGAATAGGCCTTTTCCCGGCGCTGGTTGTCGTCAGGAAACTCCGAATAATCGTATCGTGCACCCAGAAACCAGCGGCGCCCAAGCTGATACCGCAAAAAGGCAAACAACGCTTTGCTCGAAATCGTGGTCGCACCGGCTTCGTAACGGCTGAGGAGTGCCTCGAGCATGAATTCAAAACTTTTGTATCGATTCATTCTCAGGGGTTTCCATCGCAAGGTTACATCCACAGCCCCGATACGGGTCCGGTAGCGTTCAATGCCGTTCGGGCCCTGCATGCCGGTCAAGCCGATTTCCAGCGTGGTGTCGTCATTCAAATCGAAGAAATTTTTAAGGTGCAGCAGGTAAAGCAGGTCTTTGCTATTGCCCTGGAAGGCCGGCCCCCCGAGGGCTCCGGAGGTGATTTCCAGCGTCAATTCCTGATACAGATCAAACGGATTGGGCATAAGCCAGTTGATGGAAACACCCCGATCCGCCAGCCCCTCATCACCAAGGTAATTGATATATAACCGGGGATAATCGACAAAATTGAAGGCATGCGGATGCAGATGGTTCAGTTTGCCAAAAGCCCCCAGAAATTTTCCGGCTTTGATTTGTAGCGAAAAAGGCAGTGCCAGGGTGGTCAAATAGCCCTCTTCCAACTCGGCTTCGTACTCGCTCAAATTGGCCGCCTCTTCATCCGGACCGGCAAACGGGTCTTCCCGCTCACGGCCGAAAGCGACGAAGAAATCGGCCTTTGTGTAAGGATCCACATACGCCTGGAAAGAAAACTCCGCCTCGCTCAGTCCAATATCCACCGTCCGCGCCACCGCTTCATTGCCCGTCCCGCTGCCGAAGAACGTTCCGATAACACTGATGCGCGGATTGAGCACGGAACCGGCTCGTGCCACCGAACCGCTAATGGCCGGAGCCGAAGGTTGCTGAGGAGTCGCCGATGTATCGGTTTCACTGCCGGCAAGAAGGCCGAGTTGGCGAGCGAGCTCTTTTTCCAATTCGGCTTCATCCAGAACGTCGGCGCTGTCTGCTTTGGCCGAACGGGTGCTGTCATTGCCAGCTTCCTGCGAATATAAGGGCGCCACCAGAATCAGCCAGCCGATAAGAAAAACCGGCCCCAAAACGGATTTCTGTTTCATCGGACTCACCTTTCAATAGCTGGTTTTGCAGGCCGATCCATGGATTGACATCAATACGCCGGTTTGATCCAATCCCCAATCCGGATCCGGCGATCGCCTGCAGTGGGAAACAATATGTGGTTAAGCCATCAGGAAAGCTTAAGGACGGGAGGCGCTCGATAGATGGGTAGGGTAAACTCGACGGTGAAATAGATGAAATGGGAGTCAATGGGTTTTGCAAACTCAAAAACGCCGTGAACCTTTACATCAGCGCATGCCGGTATGGGAGCATAGCCGCGAACCAGCAAGCAAACCAAACAGTACGGGGCAAATGAGGCGCTGCCATCGCTCTGCACCATCAGCTCATCCTGAACGGACGAGGAAACCCCGGCAAAGCCTGTATGACTGTGGAAAAAATCCTGGGTGAGTGTCAGGCTGGTGAAAAGCAGCAGCAGAAGAAGGGTTTTGGATTTACGCGCCATGAGCGATCACTTCAGCATGGAAAACGGCAGGCTCACATCAAAGCGCCCGTTGATAAAAATGTGATTCTCAAAACAAATATATCCTTTCACGCCTACAAAATCAAGCGACAAGTGACAGCACCGATCGGTTTACCATTTCAAAACAATTCATCGGTCGGTATGATTCCGGGACTGCTATTATCCGAAGTCAGAATGCAGGCAGTATATCCGGTACTTCACTGCAAGTAAAAAGGCGCTGGCAATGATGCCAGCGCCTGCCCTGTGAGGGAAGAGGGAGGGATGATGGCGGTAATGTTATTGACTTTCGCTTTGCTGCTGTTTTTTGACCCAGCGCCCGTGGAAAAAGCCGCGACCATCCCCGGCACGACCGGATTTCCAGACCCCTTTGAAATGCCCAAGCACCTGACGTTGCCGGCCGAACCAGACGCCTTTCAGCCAGCCGCGGCGGTCTGAATCATCGGCATAGCCCCAGCCTCCGGCAAGCAATCCGCCGAAGCGCCCATCCAGATGGATGTATTTCCCAAACAGAACGCGTTTGCCGCGGCCCGGCATTCCGTTGCCGTTATTGGCATTGCCGCGTTCGCCCCAAATGCCTTTCAAATAGCCGGCGTTGTTGCCCATGCTGTCGATCCAGCGGCCGATAAACCGTCCGCGCCGGTCGCTTTTTCGAATCCAGCGGCCGCTGAAAAAGCCGCCGGCGAACGGTTGCACCATTTTGCCGCGACTGACCACCGATACTTCATTGCCCTGATCATCCACCGATTCAATGAGTTCCAGCGAGTCCAGTTCGGAGAAAGAGAAGGTGCGCGAGTAAGCCCCCGCCGTAAACGTAAACTGACCATCGCCGTCAGCAGCGGCCGTGTCATTATCAATGATGATGAAAAGCAATCCATCATAATGCCGGCTTGTGACCGAAGTGAAATCCACCCGTTTTCGGCTTTCACGCGGCAAAAGCAAACGATCGGTGGAGCGCTCAAAGCGAATGACCTTCAGCACTCCCAACGTCCCTCTATTGACTTCCGCATAGCCGCTCCAATCCACACGGTCAGAAGCCGCGCTGTCTCCCTGCAATTTGCCCCAGGTGATGCGGACAAAATAGGCGGGCACGCCCGAATCCACGATGGAGGATTCGGCTTCAGCGGCTACCGGATCCGCCGCGGTTTCATCAGCGGCAAAATCGGACTGGATACTTTGATCGCCAAAACCGGGCAGTTCGTCCGAGGTGTCAAAGCCCCCGAATTCTTTATCCAGACTGATCTCTTCTTCTGACACCGGTTCATCCCCCGGATTCACCAAATCGGCATTCTGGCAGGCCCAGAGACTCAGCACCAGACTCACCGACAAGAGCCACAGCCAATGTTTCGCTTGCTTCATACCGAAAACCTCCTGCGTTTAAATGAATAAGATTGGGGTTGTTGATTCATACCCTCGAGTGCGATTTCGCCGTGCTTTTTCGCAACGGTTGTGCCACGGGTGAAAACGACCGGGAACCTGTTCACATAACCATCTATTTTTTGATGGGTTAAATCATCATTGAAAAAAATCATCTTTTTCGAAGCAAGTCCCTGAATGCGCATTTTGCCTGCCCATGTGTACGTGTTGGTACACTCATTCAAACCGTTCTCTCTATTCGGGCTGGCATTCTCTCCCGCCGAAATCCCGTCACGCCTCCCCCCGGATTTGTCATCATGTCAAATTTTGCGCTGTCATTTCTTCGCACAGAAAGGGCATTTTTTACGGCTCTGTCACAATGTCGCAGTATTACCGAAAGCCGAAGATAGACGGGTTTTCAATTGATTTTATTTGATTTACAGCGCTCAGTCAGTTTTGGCACCGATTTTGTAATATCTCCCGGCGGAAAAACAAAAAAATCAAAAAAGGAGGTGAGAGGTTATGTGGCTGACCAAATGGCGTGAACCGAAAACCGAACTCGATCGTCCTTTAATGGAATTGGATCGGTTCTTTGACGAACTCTGGACGGATCGTTTTGAAGATTTCTTCCGGATGCCGTCGTTGCTCGATTGGACCGATCGTCCGTTGATGGCGTGGCATCCGGCGCTGGATGTGGAAGAAACCGATGATGCGTTTATTGTCCGGATGGACCTGCCGGGCATGAACAAAAAAGACATCCATGTCAGCCTGGACAACAACGTGCTGACGATTCAGGGCGAACGGAAACGCGAAAAAGAAGAGAAAGACGCCAATTACCGTTGCAGCGAACGGTTCTACGGTACGTTCCGTCGTTCGTTTACGCTGCCCTCTCAGGTGAATCCGGATCAGATTAAAGCGGATTATAAGAACGGCGTGCTGACGGTGACGCTGCCAAAGAAGGAAGAAGCGAAGGCGAAGAAAATCGAAATCAAATAATCGGTTGACCTGCTTCGGCTTTGCCTCTTGCGACCGTTCAAACGTCTCCTTAAAGAGAGGCGCATGAGCGCCTCCATGACATAGATTGCTGTGGGATGCACCCTCCTCCTCAGCCGCATGACGGCCGAGAAGGAGGGTTTTTTATTGTTGCCGCGGATCCGTCCGGTAAACTGCACCTTTTTTATGCTAACCCGAGGCCTCTGGCCGAGGGGGCTCGGCGGGGACGCCTCGCGTTAGTTTGTCATTTCGGTGGAGTCGCCCTTGCTTTTGATGGTGCTTTTGGCGAGAACGCCTTCGCCCTATGCTACCGGTGAGGATGTCTTCGTGCCCTGTAAATCAACCTGTACTTCACCGGACGGATACGTTGCCGGTATGAATGTACTGCATTTTCTAAGAGCGGCGCCGATCATCCTGAAAGCACGTTACGGTTTTTCCCGTGTTCGGCATTGCGCCAATTTTTCCTGCTGTAAGAAATTGCGCCTGTAAATTTGGCAAGAATCGACCACTGGTCTGGAGCACCTTCGCCCATTGTTATTAAAAATCAACAACTTACACACTTTGGCATTGGCTTTGCAGACAAATAGCGGCGAAAGGCTTGCCCCATGCAGCGTGTGAGAGGCTCGATCGGACTGCAACGTATTTTCGAAAAATGAAAAAACGTGCGGTGACAGCACCTTCAAAAAGCTGAGGAAAGGACCATGTTACGAATCTTTTTGATGGATCATCCTGTTTTTCAGATGATTTCCGATTCATGGAAAAGTTATCTGAGCCTGGGGTTATTTTCCATTGTGCTGGCTCTATTGATTTTCGTGTTCCCGGAAATCATCGCCTATCTCTTTGCCACGCTTTTGCTGGCAATCGGGATTGTTTTGTTGGTTTTGGCCTACAGGGCGTTTCAAACGCATAAAGCGTTTACGAGGTGGTTCGAATTTTAATCAAGAGCCACCCGGATCAAAAAACGAAACGAAAGGAGTGAAACACGATGACGCTGGATAAATTTACGTTAAAAGCACAGGAAGCGGTCATGCAGGCGCAACACATCGCCAACGAGCATGGCCATCAACAAATCGAAGTGGAGCATCTGCTCAAGGCGCTTCTGGATGACGCGGAAGGGGTGCCACAGGCGATTTTAAAGAAACTCGGCGCCAATGTGGAGCTGATCCGCTCCCGCGTGGACGAGGAATTGCAGAAAATCCCGCGCGTGTCCGGCGCCGGTGCCATGGGGCAGGTGTACATCACTCAGCGGTTGAACAACGTGATCAACACCGCCATGCAATTTATGCGGGAATTGAAAGATGAATACGTCAGCACCGAGCACCTGCTCATGGCTATGGCCGAGGACAGCGGTGCCGCCGGGCAGATTCTGAAAAATCAGGGTGTAACCAAAGACAATATTCTCAAGGTGCTGAAAGATATCCGCGGCTCTCAGCGGGTGACGGATCAAAATCCCGAGGAAAAATACCAGGCACTGGAACGGTACGGCCGTGATTTGACCGAACTGGCGCGTCAGGGCAAGCTGGACCCGGTGATCGGCCGCGATGACGAGATTCGCCGTGCGATTCAGGTGTTATCCCGGCGGACCAAGAACAACCCCGTGCTGGTGGGAGATCCCGGTGTCGGTAAAACCGCCATTGTGGAAGGCATTGCTCAGCGGATCGCCAACGGCGACGTGCCGGAAGGCTTGAAAAACAAGCGCGTGATTCAGCTCGAAATGGGCTCGCTGATCGCCGGCGCGAAATACCGGGGTGAATTCGAAGAACGGTTGAAAGCCGTCCTCAAAGAAATTGAAGAGTCTGAAGGTCAGATCATTCTGTTCATCGATGAGTTGCACACGATGGTGGGCGCCGGCGCAGCCGAAGGCGCAGTGGATGCGGCCAACATGCTGAAGCCGATGCTGGCGCGCGGTGAATTGCGCCTCATCGGTGCAACCACGCTCGACGAGTACCGCAAATACATCGAAAAAGACAAGGCGCTGGAACGCCGCTTCCAGCCGGTGATGGTGGACGAGCCGTCGGTGGAAGATACGATTTCGATTCTGCGCGGCCTCAAAGAGCGTTATGAAGTGCACCACGGTGTGCGCATCGCCGATTCGGCGATTGTGGCGGCGGCCACCCTGTCACACCGTTACATCAGCGAGCGTTTTCTGCCGGACAAGGCGATCGACCTGATTGACGAAGCGGCAGCCCGGCTTCGCACGGAGATCGACTCCATGCCGGAAGAGATCGACGAAATCGAACGCCGGATCAAGCAGCTCGAGATCGAACAGGTGGCGCTGAAGAAAGAAAAAGACGCCGCCTCCAAAGAACGGCTGGAAAACCTGAAACGCGAACTGAGCGATCTCAAGGAAAAGGCGTCGCAGCTCAAGGCGCGCTGGCAGGTGGAAAAAGAAACCATCCAAAAAATCCGTTCGGTCAAGGAGGAAATTGAGCATACCAAACATCTCATGGAACAGGCCGAACGGGAAGGCGATTTCAACAAAGCCGCTGAGCTGAAATACGGCCGGTTGGTGGAACTGCAGAATCAATTGAAGGAACTGAACCAGCGGCTCGAAGAGCTGCACAAAGATGGCGCGCTGCTGAAGGAAGAAGTGACCGAAGACGACATTGCCGAAATTGTGTCGCGCTGGACCGGCATCCCGGTGGCGCGGATGCTGGAAAGCGAACGCGAAAAGATTTTGAAAATGCCGGAACGGCTGCGGCAGCGCGTGGTCGGTCAGGATGAGGCTATCGAGGCGGTGTCGGCGGCGGTGCAGCGGGCTCGCGCCGGCCTGAGCGAAGAAAACCGGCCTATTGGCTCGTTCATCTTCCTCGGCCCGACCGGTGTGGGCAAGACCGAGCTGGCAAGGGCGCTGGCGGAATTCATGTTCGATGATGAAAATGCGATGATCCGCCTCGATATGTCCGAATACATGGAACAGTTCAACGTATCGCGGCTGATCGGTGCACCACCGGGCTATGTCGGCTACGAAGAAGGCGGCCAGCTCACCGAAGCGGTGCGGCGCAAGCCGTACTCGGTGGTGCTCCTGGACGAAATCGAAAAAGCGCATCCGGAAGTGTTCAACATCCTGCTGCAGGTGCTGGATGAAGGCCGCCTGACCGACAGCAAGGGCCATGTTGTCAATTTCAAGAATACGGTGATCATCATGACGTCCAACCTGGGCGCGGACATGATCATGGAACGCTTCCAGCGCATGGATGAGCACAACCGCGATCAGGTTTATGAAGAAACGAAGAACGCCGTCTTGCAGTTGCTGCAGCGCAAACTGCGGCCGGAATTCCTGAACCGCGTGGATGAAATCATCGTGTTCCATCCGCTGACGCGGGATCACATCCACCGGATCGTGGAAATCCAGTTTGAACGCATGGTACGCAAGGCGCTGCAACGGCAAAAGATGGATGCCGAGTTGACCGAGGCGGCCAAAGACTACCTGACCAACAAAGGCTACGATCCGGTGTTCGGCGCGCGTCCGCTGAAGCGGCTCATCCAGCGCGAAGTGGTCAACGAACTGTCGCGCAAGATTCTGGCGGGTGAATTCCAGCAAGGCGACCGCATCCGCATCGATGCTCGGGACGGTGCGCTGGTGTTCGAGCTGCTGGAGCGGCAGGAAGAAACCGTTCATGAAGTCGAAGCAGAAGAGGTTGCCTAAACCTCTTCTGCTTTTTTATTCTCCTTCGCGAAAAACCGGTTTGTATTGCATCTCATCCATAGGTTTACCATATTGATTCATTAGCGAACAGCATCAACCAACCGACGGCAACGGCATCCCAGATTCGACCGTGCACCGTTTGCGCCCTTTCCTGCCGTCGTGCCATCAGGAGGTTACCATGGAAAAACGCACAAAATTTTCAATTTACTATTACCTCATCGCGCTGTTTATGATATTCAGCCTGCAATGGCTGCTGTTTTCAAAACCCATTGTCAAAGAAATTTCATACAAACAGTTCCGGGACTACCTCGATGCCGGCAAGATTGAAAGCGTGATCATTACGCCGGAAAAAATCTACGGCCGCCTGAAAGCAGCGGACAGCACTCAGGTTGCGGATGGAGATAAAAAAGATTTTGCCCCGGTGACCGGGAAACCGCCCTGGCGGCTGGATTGGGAGGAGCATCACCGGGAACTGGAGCGGCAATTTGTCGTGACGCGTTTGGAAGACCAAAACTTGATTCAGGACTTGCAGAAGCAGGGCGTGGATTACCGCGGGCGCATCACCGATAACTGGCTGAAAAACTTTTTCCTCAACTGGATTCTCCCCTTTTTCGTGTTATTTCTGATTTGGGGTTACATTTTCCGGCGCATGGGTTCCGGCGCGCAGGTTCTGAATATCGGTAAAAACAAGGCCAAAATTTACGCCGAGGATTCCAAGAACAAAGTGACCTTCAAGGATGTCGCCGGTATCGATGAGGCGGTGGAGGAAGTCAAAGAAATCGTGGAATTTTTGAAGAATCCGGACAAATACACCCGACTCGGCGCCAAACTTCCTAAAGGCGTGCTTTTAGTAGGACCGCCCGGAACCGGTAAAACGCTGCTGGCACGCGCCGTCGCCGGTGAAGCCGGAGTGCCGTTTTTCAGCCTGAGCGGTTCGGACTTTGTGGAAATGTTCGTGGGGGTGGGGGCAGCCCGGGTGCGCGATTTGTTTGCCGAAGCCAAGGCCAAAGCGCCGTGCATTATCTTTATCGATGAAATCGATGCGATCGGCAAGAGCCGCGGCCATGGCGTGTACATCGGCGGCCACGACGAACGCGAAAACACCCTGAACCAGTTGCTGGTGGAAATGGACGGCTTCGATGCCAGCATCGGCATCATCATCATGGGCGCCACCAACCGGCCGGATGTGCTGGATCCCGCCTTGCTGCGGCCGGGCCGTTTCGACCGGCAGATTCTGGTGGATCGCCCCGATCTGAACGGCCGCGTTGCGATTTTCAAAGTGCACACCCGCAAGCTGGTGCTGGATGAAAATGTCGATCTGAAAAAACTGGCAGCACAAACCCCGGGATTTGCCGGCGCGGAAATCGCCAATGTATGTAACGAGGCCGCGTTACTGGCCTCCCGCAAAGGCCATAAGAAAGTGAAAATGGAGGACTTTCAGGAGGCGATCGAACGGGTCATCGCCGGGCTGGAAAAAAAGAACAAGCTCATCAACGAGCATGAACGCAAAATTGTGGCCTATCACGAGTCCGGCCATGCGATCGTGGGGCATTTCACCCCGGGGGCGGACCCGGTGCAAAAAGTGTCGATCGTCCCGCGTGGCATGGGGGCCCTGGGATATACGCTGCAAACCCCGCTCGAAGACCGGTATCTGATGTCGCGGGCGGAGCTGCTGGGTAAAATCAAGGGCCTTCTGGGCGGTCGAGCGGCCGAGGAGGTGGTTTTTGGTGAAATTTCCACCGGCGCATCCAATGATCTGGAAAAAGCCACGCGCATTGCCCGCGAAATGATCGTGGTTTATGGGATGAGCAAGCGCGTGCCCAACTTATCGCTGGTGGAGCAGCAGCAGAATCAATTTCTCGGTCAGGGGCCGGGGATTCACCGGCGGTCAGAAAAAATCGAACAGATGATCGACGAAGAGGTGCTGGAGATCATCTCACAATGCTATGAGGATGCTAAAAAACTGCTGCAAGAGAAACGCGACCGGTTGGAAGAAATGGCCCAAACCCTGCTGGAAAAAGAAGTGCTGACGGAGGAAGACATCGTCCGCATTCTGGGGCCGAGACCCGGTCAACCCCCGTCACAGGAAGGTCGGTCCGCAAAGTCTGAAAATCAAAAGGCGGCTGACCCTGAACTCAGTGAGGAGGACAAAGCATGAATTTACTGGAAAAGCTGGAATTGGGTTGGCGAAAGCTGGCGTCGGAATTGGATGGAAAGCAGCATGCCGAACGCAAACTTTTGGAAGCCCTCCAACGGGATTATCAGGAAGAAACTCAATTAGCCGAGGCGCTGAAGAAGCAGAGTGAAAAGGTGCCCTATGACCACCTGCGGCGAAAACTTCTGGAAATTGCGGAGGCGGAAAAGCATCATGCCGAACTGCTGCTGGAAAAAATCCGCGAACTGGGAGGCGAAACACCTGAAACCGCTGACCCTGCCCGCGGGGACGCCGCTTTGACCACGCTGGATTTACTGAAAATTTTGGAGGAAGAAAAAGAGGAATACGCCGAATATCTCAATGCCCGGGCGTTAGCCAAAGAAGCAGAGCGGGAAGATATCCGGCAATTGCTGGAACGGATTCGAGAGGAAGAGGCTCTGCACCGGAAAGAGTTGCTGGATATCGTGTCGAGGTTGAATCCGTTACCGATCGACCGTTAACTGTCAATCCGGGGAGGTGGTAGCGATGACGCGCAAACCGCATCCGCTGTTGGTGGCGATGGTGCTGATCCCACTGCTCACGTTTCTGCTGGTGGGCCTCCTGATCTTTGCCTGGCCGCTGTTTGTGGTGGCGCTGGCGTTGCTGATCATTTCGTCTTTTCTGTCGTTATTCAAGCGGCGCCGCCGGGCTATGGCCTGACGCATTTTCGCGCCATTGGTGGTCATCCAGGCAGACAGGAAAATCCTTTCGCCAAACCGCGTTGAGTGATTGAAAAACGGGGCTGTCCCAAAATCCCATTCAGCGTCATCCCTGCAAAAGTGGGAGTCCATAACCGATTGTTTCTCTCGGACGCCCGTTTCTACGGAGGTGACATGATTGGGGTGTTGATTCCGTTTTTGGGGCAGCCCCTGTTTTTATTTTGACAGGAGGGCAAACCATCCAGAAAGAATGACAATAGAATATCGAAAAAATGGCAACCCGGAATGCACAATTTTCAGGGGTCTGTCAGGCGGACAGGGACCACCAAAATCACTTTTTCTAATTGATTTTATTACACTTACATCACAACCGAAAGTCTGGCACAGAGCTTGCTTTAGTCCGGGGTGAAAACGGCAAACAACGGTTTCCCGAAAAAAATAAATAAAGAAAGGAGGTGTTAGCCATGACGCTCACTCGCTGGAATCCGGCTCGCGAACTGATGGACATTGCGGATGAAATGAACCGTCTGGTAAGCAATGTCTTTGGTGATGTGACCCGTGAAACCTCGTTCTTCAAAGGGAGCTGGACCCCTGCGGTGGATATCAGTGAAGATAAAGATAATTTCTATCTGCATGTCGAACTCCCCGGCCTGAAGAAAGACGATGTGAAAGTCAGCTATGAGGATGGCATTCTGACCATCCGCGGCGAAAAGAAAGATGTGCGTGAAGATAAAGACGTCAATTTCCATCGCATCGAACGTAGCTTTGGCATGTTCGAGCGCAGCTTCCGGGTGCCGAATCGCATCCTCGAAGACAAAATCGATGCGAAATTTGAAAACGGCGTGTTGACGGTCACCTTGCCCAAGGCGGAAGAGGCCAAGCCGAAAGAAATCGAGGTCAAAATCAGCTAATATTGCATCCCCTAATCAAACAGGCGAAGTCTCGTTGGGCTTCGCCTGTTTTTTTGTGTGCCGCTTGCCAACGGGCTTCTGATGGATAAAAGCGCTGGCCGGTTCTCCCCCCTTCTCACTCTGTCATTTTTACTGCACTTTGCGACCGCCGTCCGTTCGAGCCTGTTATCCTGACAGATATCTATCCCCATCGCAGAACACATTTACACAACACCAAATTATTGATTTATTTTTACTTACAGCGATCAACACACTCTGGAACGTCATTTGCAAAGCTGATTTTTGAGAATTCATGCACAGCCGCATTGACGCCGCACCTTCGCCTCGCAAGGCTCCTTCGAAACTTCTTGTCGGCTTGGAAGTTAAGTATCTGAGAAGGTTTTTACTCTTCATAAACACAAACGATTCTAATGCATAAACGCCGATGTGCAGCAGAGAGGCAGCCCAAAACCGCGGCTTGCATTGGATCCGAATTCTCAATGACGTGGAATCAAACCAGGAGATGCGACTTTTTATGGCATGTAACACACACGTTTTCTGAAAGAAGGAGGAACATATCATGAATAAGAAACAAGTGGCTTGGGGCCTGATGATTTTGGTGGTCGGGATTATAGTGGGGGCGCTGATTACAGGTCAGTTCGGGTTATCTCCGGACGGCATCGCATCCAATAAACCGGCGCCGTCCTCTGAACCCATAACGACCCCGGAACCGGGCATCAGCGGGGACGATCAAAATCTACTCACCAATTTGAATGAACTTTTCACAAAAGTGGCGGATGAAGCCAATCCGAGCGTGGTAACGGTCTTTACGCAAAAAGAGATTGCGACGCGCCGGATGTCTCCGTATGCTTCACCCTTTTTCGACAATCCATTCCGGGATTTTTTTGGCGATGATTTCTGGTACCGTTTCTTCGGCCCGCCGCAACAGGGTGAAGAAAAGCGCGTCTTGCGGGGCATGGGCTCCGGCGTGATCGTGAGCGAGGATGGTTATATTCTGACCAACAATCATGTGGTGCGCGGCGCGGACAAAGTCAGAGTGATGCTGCTGGGGGGAAAACGCGTGGATGCGGAAATCGTGGGCACCGATCCGAAGACCGATCTTGCGGTGCTGCGCATCAAAGAGGATAATTTGAAGCCGATCAAAATGGGCGACTCCGACAAGCTGCGCGTGGGCGAATGGGTGCTGGCCATCGGCAGTCCATTGAGCGCCAACCTGGACCATACCGTGACCGCCGGTATTGTCAGCGCCAAAGGCCGCAGCAATGTGGGATTGGCCGATTATGAAGATTTTATCCAGACCGATGCAGCCATCAATCCCGGCAATTCGGGCGGCGCTCTGGTCAATCTCAAAGGCGAATTGGTTGGAATCAATACCGCCATTGCCACGCAAACGGGCGGTTTCCAGGGCATTGGTTTTGCCGTCCCTATCAATATGGCGCGGCAGGTGATGGATGCGCTGATCAAACACGGCAAAGTCATCCGGGGGTGGCTGGGCGTGATGATTCAGAATGTCACCGAAGATCTGGTCAAAGCGCTTGATCTGCCGGCCAAAGAAGGCGTGATTGTCGCCGAAGTTGTGGAAGACAGTCCCGCCGAAAAAGCCGGGCTCGAAGTGCAGGATATCATTCTGGAGCTGGACGGTAAAAAGGTGGAAGACGTGGTTCAATTGAGCAAAGATATCGCGAGCCGTGCACCGGGCACGAAAGTCGAACTAACCATCTTGCGGGATGGGAAAAAGAAAACCATCACGGTGGAACTGGGCGAATTGCCGGATGAGAACGCACAGCAGCCGGCACAAAAACGGGAAGACCTGTACGACAAGCTCGGTTTTCAGGTCGCCAATTTGAACCGGGACCTGGCGCGGATGTATGATCTGGATCCGGGTGAATCCGGTGTGGTGGTCGTAAAAGTTCGGCAAAACAGCAATGCTCGGGAAGCCGGTTTGATGGAAGGCGCCTTGATTAAACGGGTCAACCGCAAAGCCGTCAAATCGGTGCGCGATTTTGAACGGATCGTTTCGAAGATCCAATCGGGCGATACAATCTTGCTCTATGTCAAACAGCGTGGCGCCAATCTTTTCATTGCATTCGAGGTGGAATAAAATATATCAGGGGCTGTCCAGAAACAGAAATTGCTCCGCAAACGGGCATGACGCCGCACGGCGGTTTTTGGGCAGCCTCTTTCTTCCGTTGGCGAAGATCGCTTGCAAACGATGTTGCCATTGAGGCACTCAACCGCTTCACCCGGATGGGAAATGGACACAAGGCGGTTGGGGCTGCCGTACTTTGACGACCAGGCAATCAGCCAAAGAGGGGAGGTGATGGATATGCGCAGCATTCGATGGCAATGGACAGGGGTTTGGAGCTGGATCCTGGGATTGATCACATTCCTCACAGCGGCTTTTCCCGCCCGTTCCGATGCTCGTTCTCCTCAGCTTCAGATTGCCACCTACCTGCGCGGGGATTCCCTGTGGCATGTCGATGTGTACGTGGCATTGCCGGAAGCATGGATCGCCGCTCAGCAGCCTAATGACCGGTCGGCGCTTTATCTCGAACTGGATTTGCTGAGTGAGGCCGGTAAACCGCTCCAGCGCAAACAGCAGAAAGTGTATTTGAAATCCTCTTTAACCGGTCTGCTTCGTTTGCCCGCTCAGACGTCCAACTTTTTTCAAGTCGGCGAAGGGCGTTACAGCATACGAGCAGCGCTCAAAAATGAAAAAAATATCATTTGGACTTCTGAGAAAATTCCTCTACACTTAACCAGAAAGCGGGATCAATTGATTTTTCTCAGTGATCTTGTTCCCGTTGCGTATCCGAGGATCAGCGTTCCCCCGTTTGATGCCATTCTATGGCCGAAGTTGCAACCCATAAGCGATGATTTTTATCTCTACTATGAAATTCACAGCGAAGTACCGGATACATTCATCACCATGACGGCGGATTTGATCGACGCAAACGGTCGGACCATTCGTCACGAACGGTACCGGCTGTACGTGGGCGAATTTTCGCGCCAGGATTATTTGCGGATTCAGATTCAAGATATACCCGAAGGGGACTACACCCTGATTCTGCGCGCCGGCGAATCGGACAGCGCGGTTCGTAAAACCTTTCGCTTTCGTGTAGCCCATGCTTATTCGGTAACGGAACTTAACCCTGTATCCAGGATCGTATGGCAGAAAAATCGGTGACGGCTGAGAAACTGGCGGAGCTGGATCAAGCACTCAACGGCTGCCGTACCTTATTGATTCTGATCCACGATTATCCGGACCCGGATGCCATCGCCAGTGGTTTTGCCTTTGCACACTTCGTAAACAAACGCTATCATATCCGCACCCGCATTGCTTATGGAGGGTTGATCACGCGGGCTGAGAACCGCGCCATGGTTCAGCAACTCAAGATTCACATGACACACACCAGCAAGCTGCGCTGGAAACGCCACAAATGGATTGCCTTGCTGGACACACAGCCGTCTTTCGGCAACCATTCTCTGCCGCCGGATGTCACGCCGCACATTGTGATTGATCACCACGAAACGGCCGGCCCGGTGGATACGCCATTTTCCGATATCCGGCTGGGCTACGGCGCTTGCGCCACGGTCATTTTCGAATATCTGCGCGAAGCCGGCGTGGATATCCCCGCGCCGGTAGCCACGGCGATTGCCTTTGCCATTCGGACGGAAACCCAGGAATTGGGACGCGATGCCAGGGATGAGGATTTGCAGGCGTATCTACAGGTATATCCCAAGGCCAACAAACGCAAGATCGCCAAGATTGCCAATCCCAAACTGCCGCATAGTTATTTCTTGACGCTCAAAACGGCACTGAGTGAAGCGCGGACGTTCCGACACCTGGCACACGTGCATTTGGGAAACGTGGAATCTCCTGAAATCATTTCGCAGGTTGCCGATTTACTCTTAAGGCACTCGGGCATCGGGTGGTCACTGGCCACCGGCCGATTCAACCGGCAACTGTATCTTTCATTGCGAGCCAGCCATCCCAAAGCAAACGCCGGCAATGTGCTGCGGAAGATCATCGGCAACTTTGGCACCGGCGGCGGCCACGGAACCATGGCCGGCGGCCGCATTCCCTTTAACGGGGATGAGCCGCAACAATGGAACCGATTAGAACATCTTGTGAATCAGCGTTTTCTCCGGGCTCTGGGATATAAAAAAGATAGCGTCTGGAAACAACTCATTGAATGAACTCATGGGATAGAGATCATGACCCATTTATTCAAGCAAATATGCACTGCAGAACGGAACGTCGATCCGGAAGTGCTGAACAGCGTGCTGGAATTGGCGGTGGAATTAGCTCGCGAAGGACGTGAAGGCCGAAAAATTGGCACTCTGTTTACGGTGGGTGATGCGGAGCATGTTCTCCGCATGTCGAGGCCTTTGATTCTGGATCCGCTCTACGGCCACCCGGACGAACTCAAGCATATCAGCAGTCCGGATTTCCGCGAAACCCTTAAAGAGCTGGCCCAGTTGGACGGCGCATTTGTGGTGAACGATCAGGGAGTGGTGGTTTCTGCGGCGCGTTATCTGGAAGCCCCCGGTGAAGGTGTGGACTTGCCGCTCGGGCTGGGAACCCGCCATTTCGCCGCAGCCGCTATGAGCAAGCACACCAATGCGGTGGCCGTGGTGGTGTCCACCAGCTCGGTGGTCCGGGTGTTCGACGACGGCGAAATCGTGGGAGAAATCCTCCCGGAACTCTGGCTTATCAGCCGGGCAAGCATTCATATCCGGGAACCGCAAATCGAGGAACGGCCGGAAGAGAAAATTACGGTGGTTGTCAAAGAATCCAGAGAAGAAGACCGGCAATCCTGAGCAAGCCTCGTTTGATCGGCAAAGATGCATCCCATCTCTTTTGATATGTGCCCGGTCACCGCGACCTCAATAATCACTTCGAAGAGCCTGCCGCCTGAAAGAACGGTTTTTGGAATGCCGCCTTTCGAATCGGCTCGTGCAGAGCCTCCATGGAGCGACTCGCCAGCGATGCCCCCAACTTCTCAGGCCTTCCTGCGTTCCTCTCCGGCATCCACAACTTTAAACCGGATGCGCAATCGTCCCGAATCCCGGATATCGTGACTGATAATGCGGAAAACGCCGATTTCAGCGGTACGCCCTACGTGCCGACCGGAACACGGCTGTGCGTCCAGTTCGCCGATCTTCACAATCCGAATTTCATCGGTGTCTGGGGGCACCTTCCATAAATCAAATCCCCGTTTTTCGGCGTCTTCCCGGGAGATTGTAAAATCACTGACCGCATGGTCTTTGCGAATCTCATCATTCACCATGGATTCAATCCGCTGAATCGCCGCTTCATCGATGGGAACAGCAGGTTCGTAGTCGCACTTGGTCTTTTTCTCGTTCAGATGCAGCTCCAGATTTCGAGGGGCGGCATAATAGATACGCATGATTGCGGATAGAATATGCTCGGCGGTATGCATTCGCGCCAGACGATCTGCCATTTTCGAATTTCTCCTGATGTTAGACTTTCGCAAAGGAATTTCAATTATGTTGAAGGTCGCCAACTGAGTGCATGGAATGGGATGCCCTTGCTTGATTTATTTTGATGATTTGGTGCGATTTGCTCGCAAATGGCCTAATCTTATTATAGAAAAAACTTCGCGAACTCAGCGCTGCTGTGTCATTGCGAGAGAAAAACAACAGCGAACGCGGATAAAATAGATGACACGGATGGCCACGGATACGGATTGTGTAATAGGCAACCATCCTTCCCTCATGACACAGCGTGGCGGAAGCCAAAACTTCATCCATTTTTTTGATGCTGTTTCGTTCTGATAAATCCGCGTTTGATCCGTGTTCTTTCGTGTTTGCGGCACAAATGTCCCCGGCACTTTGAAGGTGCCGGGGACGTGAAAGGCTTTTGTCTGATTCAAAAAAATCATCTCACCCCGGATTTAGAAATGACGGTCGTTCAGGTGTACCGTATCATAAATTAACAAAACCTCTCCGCGCGCTCTGAGCCTCTGCGAGAGAATTCAAAAAAATGTCATTTTGTGAGATTGCGTCGCTTCGCTCGCAATGACGGCGAAATCGTCTGTGTTTCATCCACAAAAATTCATGCCAGGTTCACAAACCAGGCTTCCCGGCCGCAGTCACAAGCT
>WFVT01000107.1 GCA_015491485.1 Candidatus Zhuqueibacterota bacterium | reverse complement strand
TGCTACAGTATTGATGTATCCGCGTTTGATCCGCGTGCATCCGTGGCTGAATAAAAGCACATTGTTTTTGAATTGGAAAATGCCTGTGTGGTAATCTCTACTCACGAAAATGCTTGGCGCATTTGCGTTTTTGGGGCTTATCCTTTGCCTTCCCGGTCATACCAATCCATCCTGTTCATCGGGTTCATCCCGTCAAAAAAACTGCTCTCGACAGGATGCACCGGATCAGCCGGAAACCATGCTCTGCGAGCTCAGCGCCTCTGCGAGAGCATCAACAAAAGCGGATTTGCCTTGTTTATAAGATTGCGTCGTCGAGGAGTTTACCCCGCACCGGATGCGGGGCTCCTCGCAATGACGGAATAAGTATCCGTGCTCTATCCACAACAAATCATGGCAAATTTACAAATCGGTGCTTTCCCGCCGCAGGCGCAAGCTGGAAGCTTGTGCTACACCGCATCAAACAAATGGAGTCCGCGAAATGAACCGTGGTGTTGTGTGGAGGATGAACCCGGCTTAGGCGTGAGATTGGATGCATTCGATGGCGTGGTATCTACTCTCCTTTCACTCCAACCACAACTCGGCCGACTTCTCGACCTCGCGCCCGCTGATGAGATCCCGAACCCGGATAAGCATCTGGTATTTGCCGGGCTGAAGCCGGCTCACGTCAAACGAGACCCATTCAATGGCCGTTTCGCCCGGCTGCTCGCGATCCGTGCTGAGCGAGATGGAGCTTTTCCCGCCGCCTCCCAGAAATCCGAAAATCTTTTTCAAACCGCGCTTGCGTGACTTCAGCAATTTCATGGTGTATTCAATCCGGTACCGAGATACTCCGTTCTCCCCCGGTTGCAAATAATAAATTTCAAAATAAGCATAGACCGGCTGCTGCCGGGAGAAGCGGCGCGATGGGTTCACTACGACTTGAAGATCGCCCTTCTGAAATTTGCTCTTTGAATCTGTCGCGGCATCGATTTGATACGCCAACTGCAAATCGCTCATGCTTAGATGGGGCGGCCGGTAATCGGGAGCCTGCAAGTCAAACTGATAGCCGCCCAGCCATCGCGTTTTCTCAGGCCGAACGTGCAGGGAAACCCGATAATCACCCGGCGGCATTTGAAACCGGAACCGTTCGATAAAATTGGCATCCGTGCGCGATTGCAGAATCTCCGGCTGCAAAAGCGAATAGCGGACGGTTTTATATAACGTGCGCCAGGAGGCTGTATCCTGAACGGCCAAACCTTGCTCCAGCCGCAACGGCTGGCCCTTGCGTAAAGCGCCGGCGAGGTCTTTGATAGGTACTGCATAGAAAACTTCCACCACGGTGCTATCGCCGGTGCCCCGAAACGTAGCCGGTGAAAAGAATAAACGCAGCGCTTTGATAGAATCCGGCCAGTGGTGGCGGTCGGTCTGAAAGCCGACATCGACAAATTGACGACTCGCCTCCGCCATTTCATTCTCATAACGCAGCAAGTCAGCCGCATCGGCCGTGAGCAAACGGTAGTACACGCCTCCCCAATCGATCCGGTCCTGCAGCATTTCCGGATACGGAATCACCGGGGTCAACCGCCAGTTGTTGCCCGTGGCGTTTTCATCGATCACGAAATGGAAAATCAGCTCCGGTTGATCATCGCGTTTCCAGTACCGCCAGGATTCATTAGTCGGTACATTACCGCTGACCGTCACCTGACGCTCATCCGGCTCGCCGTGGCGAATGTAAATCAAGCCTTTATCGTTGAATTCCGTACTCAATTTGTACGTGGCCGGAAATTTCAGGTAGTTCAGCTTATCCGGACTGTTAAACCAGGTGCGAAAACCATCGTATTCGTAATGCTTTTCGGCATAAATCAATCGTTTAAAATGCTCTTGCAAGCGGACATTGTAAGCGGCCGCCGGTGTGGGATCACGGCGGGCGAAGAATTGCTGAAAGAACTGTCGTTTTTCTTCCGGGGATGTCATCGCCAAAAACCGGCGCATCTCCTGTTCATTCACAATGTATTTGATTTGCTCAAAAACATGCTGAGCATCGACATGGGAACGGATTTGAGCCACGGCACGCCAGAACAAATCTTCGCCCACCTGCGGCCGATTTTGCTGATAGGCGATTTTCGCCATTGCCAGAAGGATCGGCTGCAAACTCATTTTGGGCTCCGATGCGATCAACTCGCGAAACAATGAGTCTGCCGCTTCCAGCCGCCCTTTGCGGCGCCAGAGCTCGCCGAGCGCAAATTTGGCCTGCGGCCATGTTTGCTGCTGAAGCCATGCCTCAGCCTGCTTTTGCCCGCGATGACGGATGAGCGCACGGTAGAGCTGCATCAAACCGGCATGGGCATCCGCCAGGTCCGGTTTCAGCGCAATTTGTTCCTGAGCGAGGGTGACAGCTTCTTCATATTTCTCCCGGTACCGCTTCAACACCGCATATTGATAAAGCACATCCCGATACCGCTTGTTCCGCACGATCACCGACATGAAATGCTTTTTGGCATTGTCCCAGTCAAGTTTACGGAGGAGCAGAGCTTTGCCCGCACCGCGTTCGCGATAGCTGATCCCGAGATGGTAATGCGCATCCAGATCATCCGCTTGTTGTTCAACCAGTTTTTTGTAATGCCCGATGGCGTCCCCCCACTTTTCCCGCCGGAAAGCGACCTGGCCCAATCCGCGCCGCGCCTCCATGGCAGATGGATCCAGTTTCAGCGCTTTCTTGAAGGCATTTTGGGCCTGCTTCAATTGATTTTCCTGCAATAATTTCTGTCCGCGCTCGATCCATTGCCGGGCTGTGGGATTCTGTGCATGGGCATCCGTCAGGAGGTTCAAGAAAAGCCCAAGGGCGAGAAAGAGAGGTACAGCGATTGGACGAGACATAACCAAACACCTGTTTGGGAAACGCATTTTGACCCGGGTTACATTGCTGCAACCACACGCCGTAGAAATGTTTACCGGTGGAGCGTATTTCTCAATGTAGGATATCCAGAGCGGGATTTCAACAGGAAATCGTCCAATCTCGTATTCTCAATTGGCATGGAAGAAAATGGTTCATCCTTGTAATTTCCGGCTCTTATGGTCGGCAGGTTTCGTTGGCATTTCGCACAAACGAGACACATCCCACAGAATCCATAAAGCGCTGCGATTTATCTTCCACAATAAAGCGCACCAAAGCGCACGAAAACAAATGAGCGACGTTGAAATTGCACAAAAATCATGGGCGAAATCCACGCCATCTGTGGCACGTTGACCAATCAGGTCCTTCCCACCGCAGTCACAAGCTGGAAGTTTGTGTTACAACGCTTCTGTGCTCAACAAACGCTGCCAGGGAGTGCCGCCCTGGCAGCGTGAAAATTTCATTTACTTCATCAGCGTCATCGAGCGCATCAGGCGCTGGCCGTCGGCTTCAAGAACATAATAGTACGTGCCCGAAGCGAGATCGTGCGGCCGAAATAGAACCCGGTGCGATCCGGCCTGCAGGACGTCATCCACCAACGTGGCGATCTTCCGGCCCAGCAAATCATACACGCTCAACACGACCCGCGTGGTTTTCGGCAATTCAAAAGCAATGATCGTTTCCGGATTAAACGGATTCGGATAATTCTGATGCAGCCGGTAAGCGACCGGCGGTGCAGCGGTTTCCGCCACGGCAACCGGCACCGATTCCTTTTTCACCAGCCGCAAGTTGTCGATGTAAATCACGCCTTTGGTGGCGGCGCCCGGAACGTAGGTCATCTGGAAGCTGTCAATCCGTAACGACGGTCCGTTGAGCACCCCATCACCGATCCACTGTCCCACGCTGTTGGGATCGTTGAGCTGCCATTCCACCAGCCGCCAGCCGTACCAATCCAGCTTGATCCATTGCGATACTTCGTGGAACGCCGCCTGATCTTTGGTGCTGTCGTCCACCGCAAACCGGAACAAATTCCCGCTGCCGTCGCTGAACAGGTAGCATTGCAACACAAACGTGGTATCGAACGTCACCTCACGGGGAGAGCCGCCCGCCAGAAAAACCCGTATCAGGTGGTCGCTGGCATTGGGATCCCACTCGTACCGCAAAGCGGCGGAGGTGCGCTGTCGCAGGGAGGCTGTAGGCAAATACGATTTAGACGAAATCGCAAACGACGTGCCCTGCCGTATTGCGCCCGTGGTTGAGCCGCTTTCGTGCGGTTGCCACCAGTTGGTCGCGGTAAAGAATTTATCGATATAGCTTTCGAAGGTATAAACCTGATCGGAGGTCCTGAAAACCGCTTCCAGTTGATTCTGCGCAACATTGCCGTTCACATCCGCCACATCGCCGTCAAACCGGAGTTGGTACAGCGAGTTCGGATCAAAGTAGCGGGTGGGCTGAATTCCGAGCACCGATCGCTCATCCAGATGGGTAATCTGAAATGCAAAATCCACCGGGCTGTCATTCAGCAACAATTGAATCTCATTTTTCGCAACCGTGGCTCCATCGATTAATTCATCAAATGCCACACTGAGAATATCAGCCACATCCACTTCCCGGGTGGTGTCGCCGGCAGCCGGGAAACTCGTTAGGACCACGGGGCCCGTTACATCTTTGGGCTCGGTATAAAACGTCCACTGATAGGCATCGCCTTCCTGACCGTCCCCGTTTCCATCCAGAGCCCTGCCGTTGATATCCCGGGCCTGCGGCTGGATGATGATGACGTATTGGGTATCAAACGCCAGATCTGCATCCGGAGAAAGCGTCATCTCCTTGCCGTCGGCGCTCCACTGAACGGTGTATCCGGATATTTGCGGCTGCCATTGCACAGCCGCCGCTGTGGCCGTGGCATCCATGGTTTTGGAAAACCGAATCCGTACGGTCACGTCCACCGGAACGGTATCCTGATCGCTGGGATAGGTCGAAACCACCGTCGGCGCGAAAGACGGAATCACCGCCGAAGTTTCCGCATTGGACGGATCGCTTTCGCGCCAGTACCGGTCCAGCGCCGTGGCGAAATACGTGTATTGCCCGTTGAAATCTTGCAAGCCATCGAACTGCTCCAGATATTCATGCGGCCCCATCCCGAAAAATAAATCCACAATATCATCGTTATCCGGGTCGATTTGCGTATCCTCCGAACGGTAAATCGCAAGCCAGTGGGCTTCACCTGCGTCCGCCGGGGACTCCACCACAATTCGGTAAGTCAGGGAATCCACCCGGGTGAGCTGCAGCGAGGGCGCTCCGAACGGCGGCTTTCCCGGCTGGATGGGCCGAATTTTCGTTTTCGATGGGAAAAACGTGTTCGCGGCGTCTTCCCAGGCGTTTTCCGTTTCCCAATCTTCATAACTAAAAAATTGGAAGCCGTCCACCCAATTAACCCGCCTGACGGCTTTGATGACGCTTTCGTGATTTTTCCAGATGGCGCGATCGGAAAAGACCCAGGATGGTAATCCCACACTATAAAGCCGCCCGGCCTGAATGCCCGGTTGAATGTACTGACTCCAGCATTGCGGGCATCCGTTGACAAGTATGCTCAGAAATTCATCGGGCCGGGTCCAGTGATAATGCATGCCGATAATCTGTTCGATGTATCCCTCATTGAACCACAGCGCCGCATCCTGATAGACAATATTGTAGCCATTCCAGCCGCCCCAGTTATAACGCCCCAGCGCCGCCGGCGACAGCCGCACCCAGGGTTTGACCGCCTGGATGGAATCGTGCAGGGTGCGGACAAATTCGGTCACCGACCAGCGCCACCATTCCTCCCATGAGCCGAAACCGGAGGGCACGCCGGCGCTGTACGGATGCTGAACGTCGTAGAGAAACCGCCCGGCTGCATTCCGCTGCAATTCGGCAAGCTGTTCTTCGGTGATCACGCCGTCTGGCAGGCCGAGTTCCTGAGCTCGCTTGGCCAGTTGCACCGCGGTCTGCGAACTGGTATGTTCGTTCCAGCGCACAAAATCGAGATGCAGCCCGTCAATATCGTAATTGCGAACGATTTCCATCGCCACGTTGACCAGGTATTCACGCACTTCCGCCAGCCCGGGCGAGAGCCAGGCAATTTCCGCCGGCATCACGTGCCCGTCCTGGTCGCGGCAAATCCAATCCGGATTAACGGCGCCCGGACTGCCGTCATAAAGATTGCGGGTTTCAAACACATTCATCCATGCGTGCAATTCGAGTCCGCGTTTGTGCGCTTCCGCAATGGCATAAGCCAGTGGGTCGAATCCCGGCGATTTAAACCCGGCAGCCGCCCCGAAAGGTTCATACTGTGACGGATAAAGCACATTGCCCCACCGCCTCACCTGAAGGAGCACCGCATTCATATTGGCGGCTTTGTGATTGTCGAGAATTTCCCGGATACGGGCTTTGATCTCTTCCATGCTTCCGGAAGACATCCACTGGTAATCGATCACCCAGGTGGCGCGAAACTCCATGTTGTTTTGCGCCGTCCCAACCGTTGGTACAAGCCCGGCCAGAGCCATCCAGATAACCCCGATCCGAACCCAAAACTGTTTCAACATCATGCAATACTCCCTGTTTCACTCACCAGTCGCTATCCGACCAGCGCCTCGTGTTTCGCCATGAAAGGCGTGCGCGTTTTTGATTTCTATTCCGATTCAACCTTCTGGAACGCCCCGAAGGATCGCTGGAAACGATTGCCAATCGGGGCTTGCGGGTGACAAAGCATCTGCTTTGACGCAGGCAATATCCGCCATCCGATGATGCACCCGGTGGCGCCGTCATCGCATGGCATGCGCTGAAACAAAGCTTCCGGCCTGAACACCTTCCTCGGAATGGCAGTGGGCTGTGCGAAAAAAAAGCCGGCGGGGATACCACCCCACCGGCCTCTGAACGAACCTGCACACGCAGACCCTTATTTCGACAGCACCATCTTCTTCGTCATCACTTTGCCGTTCACCGACAGGCGGTAATAGTACACGCCGGACGGCAGATTACGGGCATTGAATTCCACCAGATGCTTGCCCGCGGGCATTTTCTGATCGACCAGCGTCCGCACCTCACGACCCAGGGTATCGAAAATCTTGATCGTGACATGACCTTTTTCGCGCATCTCGAACGGAATCACGGTCGTGGGATTGAACGGATTCGGATAGTTCTGGCCGAGACGGTAGGTTTCCGGAATGCTCACGACCTGATCATCGCCGATGCCCACGGTTTTGCGGACATAACGATACACCATGCTGGCATTCCAGGACACCACATAGGCCGTATCGCCGGAGGCGGAAAATGCCACACCGCGCGGCCCGTTGCCGACTCCTTCACCCAGATCGGGCATCATGACTTTGGTGTACTGTTTGTTGTCGAAATCGAGCACCACCAGCGCGTTGCGGCTGTTATCGCTCACGTCGTACGAATTGTCCACAGACACCCACATACGGCCCATCGGGTCCCAATCCATGGTGACGCGCTGAGTTTCAAAGACCAACTTGCCGTCGGTATTGGTGAAAATGCTGTCTTCGAGATTATAGGTAAGCAGGTCTTCGCTGTACCACTGTTTCACCGGACCGCCGCTTTCGCCCAGGTCACCGGACCAGATGCGTTTGCCGTCGGGGCTGACTTCGATACCCCGCGTGAAGCCGGGAGCGCCGGGCAGATCGATCTGCTGCTCCAGCTGGAACGTATTCGGATTGACGACGTTCACCGGCGAGACGCCGACAACTTTCCCCAGATAAATGAATCCGGTGGAATCGACGGCCGGTTTGGTCAGACTGCCGGGGCCTTCCCAAATGGCCATTGCCGTACCATCATCGGCGTTGAATTTGACGAGGTATTTGTGACGAATCACGGCCAGGATATTTCCATCGGTAGCGGTGCCCATCCCGCGAACGGCCGTGGTTTTCAGGTTGAAGGTATCCACCGCCGCAGAATCAATCGGAGAGAACGGCGCCTGAGTGCCATCCGGATTATACACCACGATGGAGGTATAGAAGCTGCCAACCCAAATGCGGCCGTATTTGTCCACGGCTATTCCGTGTCCGCTGGACACCACCGTGTCCGGCAGGAAAATGCCGTCAAACATATAGTCCGACTCGCCCATGAATTGCCAGACGCCGACCGGTCCCGTGGTCACATCGGTAAATTCCATGACCTGACCATCTCCGAAAACAGCGAACAGGCCCAGCTTCTGTCCGCCTTCATTGTTTGCCGGATCGGCGAAACCGGAAACAAAAATCACGGCGGATTTTCCAGCCATTCCGCTGAGATCGGCTTCAAAGGATCCGATCACATTGGCATTGTCGTCCGAAGCGGTGACGTCGAATGTTCTCATCCCCGGGTCGATCGGCATGTACGCCGTGGAAGCGCCGTAATCCAGATCATCGACGAACGGGGGATTGCCGCCATCGACCAGGATATCCACGGCAAGCAGATCGGTGGCGCCGTGAAACACCGCCGCTTCAACTTTGGTACTATCGTCCGCCGTTTCTTTGGCGTTGCCGATAACATAGGGCGTGATGGTGATATCCCGATTGGCCGTGTCGGGGTTGACATACTTTTGCAAGTTCATCGGCGTGATTCCATTGATCACGATCACGTACGAAGAACCGGCGTCGAGAACCACATCTTTTTGGGCCACAACCGAATCGGCCGGCATTTGATTGTTCGGCGCAATCGTAACCGAAAGTGTGCCAGCCGCTACGTCCTGAAATGCGGTTGCGGTGCGAAAGGCCATATCATCCACCCACAGAGAATCGCCCACCCACACATCGACTCGCCGCGCATCGATATCGGCTGCATTGTGAACGAATTGCACACGGGCGTTTTGCGCCAGAAGCGGTACAGCCATCAACAGCATAACCACAACCGATAGCCATCCTTTTCGCATAGTCAGGCCTCCTTTTTAAGTTCACTTCATGAATTTTTACAGGGTGATAGTCCAATATAACCAAACAAGCAGGGCGATTTACCTCCTATGCTAAGGTGAACTGACTGATTAGTTTCCCCCTACAAAATATACCGTAAAGTGAATCACTTGCGTCCGTAATAAGGCGCACCGTCTTTGCCCATGTTGATCTTCAAGATCGTAGAACCTCCCGGCTGCTGTACCACCACATACATGGCCTGTCCGGGTGGCCAGGTCATGGCATAAATGCTGCCCGGGATCAGTCCCGGATAGAGCGGTTCCCCGGAACCATTGGCGTCCACCACAAACATTCCCTCCGGATGGGTGGTACCCAGATAAAGGGTTCCATCGGCGGCAAAGTTCATGGACAGGGCCCGCTCGTTTTCAAGCCAGGGAGCGGCCGTCAAATCGAGGACTTCTTCTTTGGCGCCCAGGGTATCATTATTGATGGCGCTCCGCCAGATTTTCGTGACGCCGGTGGTTTGATTGGTCTCCAGCACATACAAATAGCCATTGAACACCCGCACCGCCTCCACCTTACCGTCGTAGCTCTCGGCTTTCAATTTACTCCGGTCCGGTTTCACGCGATAGACGTTGTTATCGGTGCCCACCCAGATGTTGCCGTTGGCGTCAAAATCCAGATCCCGGGGCGTGCCCGGAATGGCGGTGAAGGTCGTGGCGCTTCCATCCGGAGCGATGGTTTGAATGATGCGTGCCCGACCGGCGGCGGCGACGGCATACAGGGTGTCGCCGGGCCCCATTTTCATGGCATTGGCACGCAAAAACGGGGTATTGGTAAAGATGGACGTTTTGCCTTCCGGGCTGATTTTCTTGATCAGCTTTCCTTCAATGGATACATAGATGGCGCCCTGCCGGTCCGAGGCGATGCCCCAGGCGATTTCACCGTCCAGCAGCTTTCCAAACTCCGAAACCGCTGCGACCAGCTTATAAATCCACGGTTCGCTGAACAGTTCCGCGCCGTGGACGGCGATTTTGATGACGATGGAATCCGCCACCATGTTGGGGGTTTTAATCACCAGTTCGGTTTCGGAAGCTTTGATGACTTCCGCCCGTTCGGCGTTGAAGAAAACCAGGTTCTCACCGGGATTGGGGGAGAAATTTTGCCCCCGGATGATGATCTGCCCCACGCCGGCAAAACTGCTGTCCGGTGGGATGATTTCCGAAATGATCGGCTGCGGTTTGCTTTTTTCATTGGGGTCAAACAAGCTCGGCGGATAGTCCGGCTCACAGCCGATAATGAACAACACCGAAAGCCCCAAACCCAAAATCAAGCCCCGTTTGCATTTCATCATTGCTCATCCTTTTTACAGCTTGGCAAACTGGAATCGGATTCAACCATTTCTATTGCATCAAGGGTGCGGATAAAAACGAACGCCGCTTCATTCGGGCCTGTTAAAAAGCAAAGCCAAAGGATACCCGGTGCACATCGGTGAAAACGCTCATGGGCGTGTACGAATAGTCGATGGCGATGCCAAAACCGTTCAGGCCGAAACCATACGTAAAATCGTACACATCCTGCAATGATACATAGCCCGCACGCAGGTAAAATTTGTCCATGAAACGGTATTCACCGCCGATGGTCACAAACTCGCGAAACGACCGGCGATTGATGGTATCAATGAAAACCCATAGAGACTGATTTTCCGGCCGGTTCCCCCAGAAATCCATGACATCCATGGAAAAACCGATTTTAAACGTCAGCGGCAGTTGAAAACCTTCCTGGGCATATTTTAATTCCCGCGAAAAATTGCGCACGCTCATCCCGAACCGCAAGCTTTTGAAACCGGTTTTGTAAAGCGTACCGAAATCGAAGGCATAAACCGATTGAGAAAACGACTTCTGCACCTGCAGGCTGTCCGATACCGGTACATAGGGCTTGCCGAGCGATTGCGCCACCAGCTTAATTTGACCGCCGACGGAGAACCGGTCCGTGAGGTCTTTGGCATAACCGACGCCGATCACGTACGCGCTGGGGGAAAAACTGCCGGTCTCGATAAATCCGCGTTCGTTATCCGCCACCACCGTTCCGATGAAATCGCCATAATCCACGGAGAGCACGCTGATACCGAACACACCGTACCGGCCTTCGGCAAAGCTGAATGCCATCGCGGCGGATACATAATTGATATCTGCAATCCACGTCATCCGGCTGACGCGCAAATCCACCAACTTGGGCAGGCGAGCCATACCGGCAGGATTATAGAACAGGGACACCGCCGTGCCTTCAAACGTGGTCAGGGCTTCTCCCATGGCAGTGGCGCGCGCATCGGTTCCCACGCTTAAAAATTGTAATCCGGTCTGGGCAAGCTTCTCCTGGGCGTTCAGCGGCCAAGACAGGAACCACCCCAGGAGCATCACCACGATTCCAAAATTAATGCTGGCCCGTTGCATTCTATATCTCCATCAGTTTCGAATGCCAAACAAACAGGGAATTATCGAATGATCACAAATTTCCGAATCGCTTTCTTTCCGTCGGGGGTTTCAAAAACGGCGATGTACACGCCGCTGACCACCACCTGACCGTATTCGGTGGTGGAATCCCAGCTCTCGTCCCCGCTGCCGTCGGTATGTTCGATGGTTTTAATCAAATCTCCCCGTTCGGTGTAAATCTTGATGGTGCACCGGCCGGGAATATCCAGAAACGTGATTTTGTCCGGCTCTCCCGGATACTGGTAGTTTCGGGCGCGGATGTAAAACGGATTCGGCACCACCCGGATGCTGTCCATATTGCTCACGGCCGGGCGTTTCAAAAAGGCGGGCTCGATCGTCCGCGTCCAGAACAGGCTGCTTTCCAGCGGTCCGCCCGGATTGGCCGGCGAATTATTGTTGCTGCCGTCGCTGATGGTGGTGATGTAATAAAAATACTGAACACCGCGGATGGCGGTCACGTCGTCGTAACTGGTGGTTCCCGGTGGGAGTTCGGCGAGGAGTTCGAACGTGGTGTCGAAGCGCGCTTCCTGACGGTAAATCCGGTAGCCGGCAAAGCCGGGCCAACTCTCGGCGTTGTCTGACCAGGAAAGCTGAATGCGATCACCGCCGGAATTGACCTCGAACAGCGCGGGCGGTGGCGGCGGTTGCGGAATGTTATAATTCAGGCGGTAATTGGTTCGCGCTCTCCCGAACACGTTGATGAACAGCGAATCCTTCCCGGTCATCACCCAGGCGTTTTTGAACTCATCCTTATCCGTGGTGGTGGAGCCGTCCGGCAGGGTAAAGGTGTAAGAGCCGCTCGGATTGATATAGGCTTCATACCACTGCTTTCCGATCTCGATGCACTTTTCGCGGCTAAGGCCGTGGACGCCTTCCGCCAGCACAATCCGGATGCTGTCTCCCGGGCCGAGGGTGTAGGGACCGTAGCCGTTCATGTTGGAAAATCCGCCCGGGGTGCCTTCCAGCAGGTCCGGAAAGCCGTCCCCCACCACCTCATCATGGCGTGGGAGACGGTGCCCTTTGGTGATCCATTTCCATTCTTCGGCCATGCGCGCCGGATCGAACTGGTCGTTGGGCCGTGTGGGCGGATCGTCGGATTGCTCGTACGTGGTGGTGCGGGGCTGCTGCGGATCATCCGACTTGTCCGTAGCGGATTTATCCGCATGGAGCGTAATGACGCCGATAAACTGCGGCGCCCCCAACCGTCCCGTGCCTCCGGCCACATCCGGCGATCCGATCAAATCGTAAGCGGCTTTGGAATGACGTCCCATCCAGGAAAATTGCACACGCAGGGAATCCGCATCCGGGTCGCCGTTGAGCCAATCCTCATAATCGCCGGTGTACTGGTCGCCATCCGATTCTTTTGCTTCCCCGCGGGTGCTCAACATGGCGTTGATCCCCCATCGAGGCGAGTTCAGGCCGGTCCATTCCGCGCCTTCCCGGCTGACGGCATAACGGTATTGAAAGAAAAACCAGACGTTTTCCAGCGTCTGATTGGGCCGTTCGATCTCGGGGTCTTTATCCACATTGCCGGTATTTTTGAACACATATTCATAAATAAAATAGTTGTCATGATATTGCTGTGCCCAGGCGTAGATTTTGCGTGTCATGGTGATCCCGATGGACGTGTTGACCACGTTGTAAATCATGCGATCACAGAACAGGTTCGGGTCCACCTCATCCAACTGCTCATTGAACATCAGGTCCGATCCCGGCGTGCCGTCCACGAACACCTGCGGATGATCGAAGCGGCCGATCAGTTTGAATTCGATGGGCATGAACTCACGGTCCACATCCCAGCCGCGGGGGCCGACGTGCACCACTTTGTACGGATAGCTCAGTCCGCCGTACTGTTCGGCATCGGTGTAATTGGTGGTGCCGATCCACAGGGCTTTTGCCGCCACGTTATCCTGTCGCGGGAATAAAGCCGGCCAGCGCATGCCGTCCTGCTGATCCGACTGCAAGCCCGTTCGGCCGACTTCCGGTTCGCAGCCATCGGAACGGAACCAGCTTTGCAGCATGCCGATTTTAATCCATTTGACATCCTGAGCAGCGCCGCGATCCGGCGCAATTCCAATGAGCAACAGCGCCATCAAGCCAATGTGAAATCGTCTCATAATCGATCGCTTTTGGTTTCTGAGTTAAGAGTTTGGTTGATCCGCAATTCCCGCAAAGCCACTCGAATGATCAAACGATTTTAAAAGTCAATCTTGATGCCAAAGAAGACGTCCCGCGGATTCAGGTAATACAGCCATTTTAGATTGGGATTATCGATATACGATTTTTTACGGATGCGTTCCTGATTTCGCCGCTCGATTTCCGGGTCGTTGTTGGGATTGGGCTCCAGTGGATCATACGGCACGCCTTCCGGCCGCAGATCGCCGATCTTGTCGTTCCCGAAAACGGTGTATCCCAGAGGTTTTCCGATTTCTTCGGGCCACAGCAATGAATCCATATAATCGCGGAAATCATTGCCGTCGGAGAAAGCATAAGGCGTGAAGATTTTCGTATTCAGCAAATTATCCACGTCGAGGTAAAACCGCACGTTGGTTCGGCCGAATTTGAAGTCTTTGCTCAATCGGAGCTGTACATTGAAGTAATCCGGCCACTGCACGTTGTTGCGAATGCCGATTACCACCGGGTCCTGTCCGCGCGTCCAGGTGCTGTAGGCGCCTTCCCGCCATTGCACCAGGAAGCTCATCCGCACATCACCGAACGGATGCTGGTTCAAAATCTGCGGTCCAAAGTCACGCGGCGATTGGATCACCAGTTGCCCGCGGAAATAGGGCCTCGGCAACGGCTTGCTGAAAATGCCCTTGTTTTCGGCGCTCAGGCGGTCGTATTCCCGCTGTTCGGCCGGATTTTCGTAGTAGCGCAGTTTATCGAAGAATCCCAGCGAAGAGACCTCGTAGGTGTAATTCACAAAACCAGTAATCCAGCCGCCGATCCGCTTGTCGATCGAGATTTCAAACCCGCGGATATCTTCATAAAAATTATCTTCCGCTTTGAGATAGTTGACCTTGGAATCGAAACTGACATACCGGACCCAGTTCGGCTGGTTGGTGACATCTTTATAATAGCCTGCAATCCGGAGCAACACCTGTCCGAACAGGTTTTGCTCGTATCCCAATTCGTAAGCCACGGTACGGCTCAGCGTGTTATTCGGATCGCCGATACGTGAAACCCGGCCTTCGGTCACCCGCTGAACGAGATACAGCCGGTCGGCCTGCGGCATGGAGCGAAAGTGGCCGTAATTAAAATAAAGCTTGGAATTGTCGGTAATCGGGTGCGATACGCCCAGCCGGGGACTGATATACACCAGAGTTTTGGTGCGCTTTTTGGGGATGTCCTTTTCCAGCTCTTCGGAGTAGCTGCTGCTGAAATAATTTCGGTCAAACGGATCCACATCGATCCATTCACTGTTGGCATCCGAAAGGTCCAGCCGCACGCCGAGGTTGGCAATCAGGCCTTTGAATTCGAGTTTGTCCTGAATATAGGCGCCGAGGCGAATGGGATTTTTGTCCCAAATCGACCAGGGGCGTCCGGCGGGAAGGGTGAGGTCCACGCCGCCATACCGCACGCGGTGCTGGTTATACACGAATTCGAAGCCAAATTTCACCTGATTGTTGGGGTTGACCTGACTGGTCATATTGAAGCGCACGGTGTTGGTGACAATTTTGGAGAAATCTCGCGAATTGCTCATCCCAACTCCCATGCGCAATCCGTTGATACCGGAGCTGGGATAGGGCATGTAGCCGAACGGAGCCTCGTCCACCCAGTAGTTGTTGCCGAATTTCATGATTTTGGTGGTATCGCGCAGGGCATTGGGGGCGGTGAAATATTTGTTGCGCACCCGCTCAAAGCTGATCTCATAAAAACTGCGCGGACTGATGGTGTGGGTCAACTTAAAGGAGAACATGCCGCGGTAAATATGCGTGGGAGCGAAATAATCCGTGGCATACATAATGGAAGGAATATAACTGCGGCGACTTAACACGCGCGCCACGCTTTCGGTACTATAGAAAAATCCGGGCAGTCCGATGTTGTTGTTGTTCACACCGTGCACTTCCCCATAAAGCCCGGTAACGATCAGCTTCATGTTAGCGGAAAGATTGGTGGTAAACTTGAGCTGGTGCATGTAATCGTTGTAGGATTTGCGTGAGAGCGGGATCAAATACATATTTTGTTCCGCACGGAAAGAATAAAAGAATCGCAAATCGCCCAACTTGCGGCTGAGAAACGGAACCGGCCCGCCGAACCCGCCATCCAGATTATAGTCCGGATCTTTGATGTCCCCTTGACGCCGGTGCTGCCATTTAAACACGCGCTGCGCCGCCCACGGGGTCAAATCGTTATTGGGATCATCGTCCTGCAACGTGCGCTGGGAAACTGCATACCAGCCTTCGAAAGAAGGATACTGCCGCTGCGTATATTCATCCCATGCCCCGTTATCGGTTCCGGTCCAGGCCACCGCGTCGTCCAAATAAGGCCGTATCCAGTATGAATTGGGATCATACGCCGAAGGGCCGAAATGTTTGGGAGCCGGAGGACTCAACCGGATATTGATGGTTCCGCTGTAACGGTCCCGATCGCCTTCGCGGGTGACCACATTGATGACGCCGGAACGGATATTGCCATATTCGGCGCTGAAACCGCCGGTTTGCACCTGAACGTCTTTTACCGCGCTCAACGCGATGGATGAAAACGGCAGATTGGTGCGTTCGTCGCGCAAGGTAAAGCCGTCAACCATGAACGCGATCTGATCCGGGCCGCCGCCACGGATGATCACGCCATTGGGCCCGGCCGGACGCACGCCGGCTTGCAACGAAATCACTTCATTGATATTGCGAACCGGAAAATTATCGATCTGTTGGGCTTGAATATTGAATTGGCTTGCCGAAACATCCTTTTCCACAACCGGCCGTGTTGCGACCACCGTCACTTCTTCCCCGGCAAGAATAATGGCTTTCATGGTGATGTTAATGGTGGTGGTCTGATCGATGTTGACGCGCACATTTTGCACGCGAACATCGGCATAGCCGATCATGGTGGCTTTGAGGGTGTAGCTACCGGGGGGCACATTGAGAATGACATAATAGCCATCGGCATTGGTGGCGGCGCCAAAATTCGTCCCCTCCAAAAACACATTCACGCCCGGAAGCGGCTCACCCGTTTCTTCGTCCTTCACCAAACCGGTGATTTTTCCTGTTGTCCCTGCAACAAGCGGCTGTGTGATCACCAACAGAACCAGGACGAAGGACAGGCGGCGAAGCACCATACCCATTCTATAATCCTCCGGTATTGGGTACCAATTTGTTTATAAAAACAACAAATTCACAAATCGAGTCGATGGATTTAAGAGAGCGTACGGCTGTTTATCAGGCATCGGTAGAAGTCTTATTTTAAACGGGGAAGGTCGCGAATTCGAAAGCCTCCTGAACACAATTTGATGTTTCCGGTCGCTTGCGGTTCGGGCCAGGAACTTTTTGTTGAAACGGGCTCAAGAGTTCCACAATTCTTTGTTTATTCAATCAATAAATTCTTGATGTAAAAAAATAATCGCCTCGAGAGGGGATGTGCAATGGGGATAATTTTTAAAATTATAAAACAGTTCTGACAAAAAATCAAGTATAAAAGTCGGATTGTAAAATTTATTAAAAATTTGCTTAACTATTTGTTTTTGTAGATATTACTCGGCCCTCATCCGCGAACATCGGTTTGAATCGTTCGGTTCCCCTACTGAAAAGCCCGTCCCGATTTCATTCATCCAGAGGCATGATCAATATAGCAAATATTTTTGACGCACCCGGAGGAACTTTTCTAACGCCGGCTGCCAGCTCCGGATGATTTCATCCGGACCCTTGCCATTCAGCAAAGCCAAGCGAACCCGGTCGGTGCCCATGGCGCGATCAAATTGCTTTTTCCGCGGCGTGCCAAAAATTTTCCGCCGCGGATACAGCTTGAGCAGCGCATGCAAAATGTGTAGTTGTGTCCGCATGGGCGAAAACCGCTCCGGATCGAGGATGTGGATTTGCACGCCGCCCAGCTCCTGATTCTGAAACCGGAAGTAGTACGGCCGGAAATAGCACGGGCGAAAATACACGCCCGGCAAATTGCGCCGGTTCAGTTCGGCAGCCAGCCGCTCCGGATCAATCCATTTCTGCCCGATAAGCTGGAACGGCTGTGTGTAGCCGACGCCCTCGGAGACGGTCTGCAATTCGCCGATGATGCCGGTGGCCGCGCAGTACAGTGCGGTCTCGGCATGCGGGATGTGCGGCGAAGTGGCCACCCACTGCAAGCCGGTATCCTGCCAGCGCATGCTGCGACGGTAACCTTCCATGGGCACCACTTTCAAATCGCAGCGAATCCCGAACTCATCATTGATGAGCTTTGCCAGCTCGCCGACAGTCATGCCGTAAATATACGGAATCGGATACAGGCCGATGAAGGATTTAAATTTTGGCTCCAGAACCGGCCCTTCCACCAATTCCCCACCCAGCGGATTGGGTCGATCGAGGACCACGAACGGAATGCCTTTTTCCGCGGCGGCTTGCATGGCCAGCGCCATGGTGTAAATATAAGTGTAGGTCCGGTTGCCGATATCCTGAATGTCGTACACCAAAATGTCGATGTTTTTGAGCATCTTCTGTGTGGGCTTGCGCACGCGGCCGTAAAGACTGTACACCGGAAGGCCCGTTTTTTTATCCACATAGCTTGCGACCCGCTTTCCGGCCATGATGTTGCCACGCACCCCGTGCTCGGGCCCGAACAACGCCACCAGCCGCACCCCCGGCGCTTGCTTGAGCACATCGATGGTGGAGCGCAAGTCCGATGTCACCCCGGTAGGATTGGTAATCAAACCGACACGTCGCCCCTGCAGCACATCGAATCGTTTTTCAATCAGCACGTCGATCCCGGGCTTGACCTGCGCCCACCCGGCAGCCGCATTCAGCGTCAAAATCGCAATTAACCCAAAGCTCAGAAAACCTCGTTTCCACATGATTCCATTCCTTTTTCCACCTGGATTCTTTTCGGTATCGACGACATGCTGTTCCGTCCAAACCGCCCCTTCCCTCCTCTTCTGACTGAGATTGCAAAACCTTCCAAGACTTATTTCTCCAATTACAATGTCTTTTGATACCGGTAAAACACACGCGAAATTTCCGCGCCGGCGTAATGCAGATAAAACGCAATCGGCCCGACCCATGGAATGGTGGCGAAGCGGTGCCCCTGCGCTTTGATGTCCTTCAGACAGCGGCGCAGCAGTACCCCGCCGATGCCCTTGCCCCGGTAATCCGGATCGGTGCCCATGGGACCGAACCAGCCGGTGCGAAAATTGTTGCAATCATACGCCGAAAACGCCACCACCCGTCCATCCACCAGAGCCAAATGCAGACTGATGGGATAGTTCAATAGACTGCGCTGCACTTCCTCGATCCATGCGGGCCACTGTTGTTTGAGCAGGGACTCCAGGTCTTCCCAATCGCCCATAATGGCGCGTCGGACTTCAATGCCCTGCTCCGCCAGCCGCTTCTCTTCATCAGCGGTTTCGAAATCGTCTCGGCTCAAATCGGCCTCCATGTTCCAGGTCTCACCGAACCGCTCGTACCCCTGTTTTTCAAAAAACACCATGCCACGGGTGTACCGGGCATCGATGCCCGGGTTCAGATAATTCGGGGCGGACTCGCAAACACGAACCACCGTCGCCCCTCCGGCTTTCAGTCGCTGCTCCAGTTCTTTCACCAGCCGGCTGCCGATGCCCCGCCGCTGATACTTCTCATCCACCACCAGTAGTTTGATATACCCGGCTTTTTCTTCGGGCATTCCCGTGCGCACCAGTCCCATGATGAACGCAATGATGGCATTCTCATGCTCTACCACCAGCGCCAGGTCTTCGTTGAAATCCCGATCGTCCCAAACCTTCTCTTCGAGCAGTTCGGGGGTCAGTTGGTCGTACCGCATGTTGCGATTCCACAGGGCCAATAAGGCTTCAATATCGCTGTCATGTAGATGCCGCATTTTCATGATGCTTCTCCGTTTTTCTTGCCAAATTCCGGATCAATCGGGATGAGTTTGGTAACTATAAATCCGGGCACGGTTGCGATCATGATCCAGATAAAGAAGTGTTGATAACCAATGATTTCCTGCAGCCAGCCGCTGAACATACCGGGAATCATCATCCCCAACGCCATGAAGCCGGTGCAGATGGCAAAATGCGCTGTTTTGTGTTCGCCTTCGGAGATATAGATCATATACAGCATGTATGCCGTGAAACCAAAACCATAGCCGAACTGTTCAATGGCCACACTGAGATTGATGATCCAGAAATTGGTCGGCTGTACGTAGGCCAGAAAAATATAGACGGCATTCGGCACGTTGATGGCGATGACCATCCACCAGAGCCAGTATTTGAGACCGTGTTTGGCGGCGAGGAAGCCGCCCAGCAGTCCGGCCACTGTCAGCGCAATGATGCCGACCGTGCCGTACACGAAACCAACCTGTCCGGTCGTCAAGGCCAGGCCGCCCACTTCCTGAGCATCCAGCAGGAAGGGCGAGGCGATTTTCACCAGTTGCGCCTCGGCGAAGCGGTATAACAGCAGAAATGCCAGCGCCCGGCCGATGTACGGTTTCTGGAAGAAGGAAACAAAGGTTTTGAAAAATTCAGCAAACAGGCCGGTGGCACCGCCGGTGCCGCGCACCACATCGCTTTTTGGATAAGGCAGCATCAATTTGTGATACACAAAAAACAGCAGAAAGAGTCCGGCGAGTAGCAGGAACGTGATCATCCATGCCAGTGGGATGTTACCGGAACGTGCGGCGAACCGCGCCCGGGTGGGTTGCTTCAGTTTGGGGTCGAGCTGAATGACGGCGATCTGCGGCCGGTTCCAGTTGGCGGCATCAAACACCATGCGAGACCCGGTAACCAACTTGATGCTGGTGTCGCCGGATTCCCGGCCGAAATTCACCACCACCTCTTCCCCGGGCTGCGGTTGTTTGCTGAGGTAAAAGTACACAAATCCCAGATTGCCCACACGGTCATCGGGACGGCGTGTGTGTATCTCCGGTCCGAAATGCCGCCGCAGGAAACGCTCCAGCGGCTGACTGATGGTTCGGTGCCACCAGGAAGGTTCATGCACATCGGGATGCGCCATCTGGCGTGCTTCCTGGGCCGTCAGGGTGCCGCTGCGGTGGTTCCACTGTCTCACCAGCGCCAGAAGCGAATCCACCTCGGCGCGGCTGCGGGGCCGAATGGCGATTTGCAGAGTCTCAGGATAAACCACCATGCGTAATTCGGTGGCATCCAATTGACGCTGCAGCGAATCGGGATGGAGCAGCCGCAGTTCAGCCGCCTGCGGCCGGGCTTGCACTTCCAATTTTTCCGTGGGCAAACCGGTAACGCTTTCGATATAT
>WFVT01000106.1 GCA_015491485.1 Candidatus Zhuqueibacterota bacterium | reverse complement strand
CCTTTCTTCCTCATCTTCAAAGGCAACTCTTTTGTCTTTCGATTTAAGAGTCGCCGTTTCATCCTTGCCGGTTGCCTCAATGGCCTGGAACAGGGCTTTTAACCGATCCAATGCTTCGAGCACAAACGAAATTACCTCGGAGTCGGCTTGCCGCTTGCCGTCACGAATCTCACTGAGGACTTCTTCGGTCAGGTGAGCAATTTTCTCAAATCGCTTGAACCCCACCAAACCTGCATTGCCTTTCAGTGTGTGGAAGGCTCGAAAAATTTCATCGAGTAAATCCTGGTTTTCGGGCTCTTGTTCCAATTGGACAATTTTTTCATCAAGGAGGGAAATATATTCGCTGGCTTCTTCGAGGAAAATTTTGATCAGGTTATCCTGTTGAACCATAAACCGTCCTCGTTTAGCATCCGTGCATGCATTCTCGCTAACTTGCTTATCGGCGTATGGGGGATTTTCTGAAATTGTTATAGGAGAAATAATGATAGTGATTTAAAAGCATCTTCCGGAGCATTTTGGTATGCAGGAAACAACCCAATACTGATGTGAAGGCAGGAAATACCGGGAATGTCGATTCGGAAGGATGGGCTCAAACTCGGGCCTCCCTAACTGGGAATTTTGATAGAATTTGCATTCCTCTCTCGAAAGGCCGACAAGCGGAAAAGGCAATGTCCGCCATCATCCATTGGTCGCTGTTTCCCGGGCAAATCAGTCCCGTTCGTCCCCACGGAAGCCCTCGCTCGTGCAAGCGGCCCCAATCCCTGCGCGCACGGGGCTGTGATTTCCCGCAACTGGAGAACATCTGATTGAAATACGAAAATCAGAAGGGCCATCGGAGTGATTCGGCTCACCCGGGGACCGTTAATTCTGCCATTGGCCTCCTCAAGCGGTGTGCCAATTAAACTTATCGTCCAATTTGAGCCGTTCTAAAAAATTTGAACGTTTCTCGCACAAAGAAAGCGGTTTTTGTGGGATGGATCGCAAGTATCCGTACGGTGAAAAGCAGGCATCCGTCCGGTAAACTGCATCTTTTTATGCCAGCCCGAGGCCTCTGGCCGAGGGGGGCGCTCGGCGGGGACGCCTCGCGTCAATTTGTCATTTCGGTGGAGACGCCCTTGCTTTTGATGGTACTTTTGGCGAGAACGCCTTTGTGCTGTATTACCTGTGGGCATGTCTTCGCGTTCTGAAAATCAACCTGTACTTCACCGGACGGATACGATCGCAAAACGTCTATCCGCAGCCGATGTCCGGCCCCTCCTTTACGGCCGGTCATCCATCGATCGGGTGGATAGCTCCGGGGTGGCTGCATCCCGGAGCCGCTACCGATCTTTCGGACCGAATCCCTTCTCTGGCAGAGTTCAGTATTCGCCGGCATTGCACGCGTTATTTCTCACTCATCAGTCTCAAGAAGTGTTTGCGCCATTGCTGTAACCGTTCCGGAGCAACCGCTTCCGGCCTCCCAGAAAAGGACACCCCCATCACAGAGAGCGCCATCTGCCCGGCTGCCGGCCACGGAACCGCAGCCAGCTGCTTCTGCCAGCGCGTCGCGCGCAGTTGGTACTGCATCGCCTCTTCGAAACGGCGGTCCACCAACCATTGCATCACCTTCTGCGGCGCATTGGGAAACACTGTATTGCCGGTTGCGACCAGCCCCGCTCCACCGCTGAGCAGGGCAAATAGATACTCTTCGGTTGCATTGGTCAAAAACGCCACCCGATCACCGAGACGTCTCGCCGAATCCCAGAAAGCCAGCGGTTCCCCGGCCGGCAACACCACGGCTTTGATCCGGTCGGTTTGGCTGAGCAACGGCTCCAGCCGCCCGGTGTCCGCGATTTGTGCTCCGCTATTGGAATCCATCAGGATCATGGCAGGAAGAGGCACACGTTTCAAAATGTCCACGATGACGCGCATTTGCGCCTTCTCCGCATCATCGGTACCAGCGACAAAATTGAAACACAGGCCATCTGCGCGATTTTCCAGAGCATGTTCGGCTAACTCCGAAGCATTGCGCGCCTCGTTGGCAGGAATGACCGGAAACACCAGTCGCTTGCCCTCCGTCGCAGCTATCACCACAGTCATTGCGCGCTTGCGCTGATCCAGCGGGAGTTTTTGGACGGCCTCCCTATCCGCCAACGGCAATATCACGTCCACCGGCTGTTGGCTCAGCCACCGGGCATAGGCATTCAGACCGGAAAAATCCACCTCCTTCCGGTGCAACAACGGCGTAAACATGGGGGCAATGATCCCGGCGGGCCACTGGGCGCTCACTGAAACATCACGCGAATATTTCGCTTTGAGAATTCGTACCCATCGTTCCTGCCGCATCACCTTGGCAAGATTTTTCGCAAAGCGGTCGATGCGTTCCACATTGTTCGATTCTCTGCCGCGTTCCATATGCAAAATTCGCAACGGGATTTGATATAAAAGCCGCAATCGCATCAGTTCCTGCAAACTGCTCAGCAGTGCTTTTCGATTGGACATCCGCAGACCGTCGTTCGCCGTGCGGTAGTCCAGATAAGCCCGGAAAGCCACCTCCGCCACCTGACGAAATACAACCGCATAATCGGCAAGAAGCGCCAATTGCGTGGACAGTTGCAAATAATCCTGTTCGCGCATATAGGGACGTACCTTCGGCAGCCGCTGTAAAGCAAGACGTGCCAACTGGATGGCAGAATCTTTTTCCTCAACCACCCAATCGATCAGCGACTCATCAGGTTCGGCCAACTTTTGGGCAAAAGCCCGGATCTCCGGCCGGGGTACGGTCTGCGCAAACAGGCGGTACATTTGCAAAAATTCAGGTAAATTCAAAGACGCAGGAATTTGAGATTGTTCGGAGAACCACATGCCTCCGACATAAAGCATGCGCCTGACAGCTTGCGCCGTTGGCTCAAGAACAGCCCGGATGAACTGCGCCGCTTTCTCTCCATAGCGTTGCCGTCCCCAGGCCGTCCAGACCTCCTCCGGCCGCACATCCGGCTGCTCAACCACCATTTTAAATGCGTATAAATTGACTTCATTGGGGGTGCCAATGATATGCTGGTCATATCTCTCGGTGCGCAGGACAAATCCCGCCACGTTTTTGGAGCGGGCATACGTCCATCGGCGAAGATAGTAGCGCGGATCCGCAAACGGGAAATTGGACTGACCGTTGTATTCCTGCCCGAGATCGAATTCCACAATTTGCGGATGGGGACCGACGGCGCCGAGAAGCGGATTGTCGGGGAAAAACGGATTCCAGTCATACGGCACGCATTTACTCATAATCACAATTTCGGGGTGCATGGCGGCAAGCGCCTGCTGGTAGCCCCGGAATTGCTGCGGATTCTGGGTAAACGTTCGGAATATCAGGGTCTTGCCCCGGGCCGCACTGACTTCATGCAGGGTATTCGCCACGCGCGCTAAAATCGCGGACGGCGCCATGGGGGATTGCACGTTTTGATGATCATTCGGCCGGAAATCGGTTTCGCTGGTGGTCAGCACAATCCCATCCAGGTCCGGCAACAGACGGTAAACGCGCTCGTATTTCGCTTTTAACCACTGCCAGATGCGCGTGGAATCCACCTGCAATTTGCCATCCGCTATAAATTCATCCGGCACTCGTTCGAATTCATGCGTCCAGATAAAATTCCGGATTCCTCTGGATCGAGCCAATTTCATCAGCCGACGTAATTTGGCGGCGCGGCTGGTATCGTTCAAAACTTGATGAGCGTGATGAATTATTGAATGCGAAAACTGAATGGCATTGATGTGGTAATCGGGAGCCAGGCGGATCATTTTTTCCAGATAGGCTTCGTCATCGTCCTGCAACTCCCACATGCGGTACGGCAGGGAATTCGTTTGGCTCCGAAGCGGCAGCGCCGTGAAGGCCAGTAGGATAAAGACAAAAACTATCGCTCCTCGATGCATCGGTCAGGGTCTCCCGGCTGATAGTGAGATTCCTGAATTTTTTAAAAGGTACCGGCGGCGAAAATAAATAGCAGAAAAATCCGGGCGAAAGCAACCGAAAAAGGTTGAATCGGGGGCGAATTCGAGGCATCGCAAGCCGTGACGGATGGATCCGGCGGGAGCCGCAACAGCCGGGTAATCCGGCACCGCTTATGGTGGGTTTATGAAAATAAAAACGGGAAGGCGGTTTCATTTTTCGAACCGCACTTCCCGCCGAGATTGCCACTGAATTTGAAATGTCAAATTTTCAAGGCAGCGATATTTTCTTTGACATGATTTGCCGATGCATGCAGCATGGCACGTTCTTCATCGTTCAGTTCGATTTCAACGATCTTCTCGACGCCGTCTTTACCGAGGATCACCGGGACACCGGCGTAAGTGTCGGAAATGCCGAACTGTCCGGTCAGCCAGGCAGAGCACGGCAACAGGCGTTTGGCGTCATGCACCACGGCCTCTACCATCTCCACCGTCGCCGCCGACGGTGCGTAATAGGCACTGCCGGTTTTGAGATACTTCACGATTTCGCCGCCGCCGACACGCGTGCGCTGCACGATTTCTTCCAGCCGATCGCGGGAAATCATCTGTGTTACCGGGATGCCCGAGACCGTCGTATAACGGATCAGGGGCACCATATCATCCCCGTGGCCTCCCAGCACCATGGCCTGAATATCCCGCACGGAAATTCCCAATTCCATCGAAAGGAAGGTACGGTAGCGTGCGGTATCAAGAATTCCCGCCTGCCCAAAAACACGATTCGGTTCAAAACCGCTGACCTTATATGCCACATAAGTCATGACGTCCAGCGGATTGGTGACCATGATGATCTTGGTCTGCGGCGAATATTTTGCAATTTGTTCGGTCACACTTTTGATGATCTCGGCATTCTTATCGCGCAGGTCGTCACGGCTCATTCCCGGTTTCCGGGCCAGCCCGGCAGTCACCACGACAATATCGGAATTGGCTGTATCGGCATAATCATTGGTCCCGATGACTTTGGCATCGAATCCCTCGATGGGAGCCGATTCCCACATATCCAGGCCCTTCCCCTGGGGAATGCCTTCGACAATATCCACCAGCACCACTTCCTGCGCCAGTTTCTTTTCGGCTATTCGCTGCGCAGCGGTGGCGCCGACGTGACCAGCACCTATCACACTAATCTTCATAACATCCTCCTATCCTATCCCTGTGAACAGCGCCTAATCGCCATGATGAACACAAAGTCATCATGCATGACAAAAAAGAAAAAAGCCACGGGGGAAAACCCCATGGCTTATTCAACCGGCAATACACTGACGACTTTTTTCGTACGACCTTTGCGCTGAAATTTTACCCGGCCGTCAATCAATGCAAACAGCGTGTCGTCTTTGGCTCGTTTGACATTCAAACCGGGATGGAATTTGGTTCCGCGCTGGCGCACGATAATGCTACCGGCGGTCACCAATTGCCCATCGGCCCGCTTGACGCCCAGAAATTGCGGATTCGAATCCCGGCCGTTTTTGGAACTGCCAACACCTTTCTTATGAGCCATGGATGTCTCCCTGTGTTTTCATTTCAATGTGAATCGTTTTTTTCAAAATTTAAGGGGGGTACACTGCCAATCAGGCGACTTCAATTTTGTTGATTTGCAGTGCCGTATAGCGCTGTTTGTGGCCCACCAGTTTCCGGTATCCTTTGCGGCGTTTCTTTTTGAAAACCAGAATTTTCGGGCCACGAACTTCGCCTTCGATGGTGGCCTTGACTTTGGCGCCTTCCACCGTCGGTGTACCGACTTTCACATTCTCTCCATCCACCACCATGAGCACCCGATCAAACTCCACCGCCTGACCGCTTTCTCCGGGCAGCAGGTCGGTCACAACCGTGCTGTTTTCTTCAATTTTATACTGCTTTCCGGCGATTTCAACTATGGCGTACATAGAGTTCATCTCCTTCAAAATAACCATCCGTTTTCAATGGGTTGTCCAGATCAAATCTCCGCTAAAATTTTTCCGCTTTTTTTGGATCGAATACGAATTTGATCCAACCGCAGGGTGTCGTCGGGGACGACATCGAGCACCACCCAGTATTTGAACATCATGCGCCGGACGGGGCTGCGAATGCCCTGTGTCAAATACGGCGCCATTTCTGGATGCAACTCGATCACCATCCGCTTTTCTTTTTGATCTGCTTTGATCCTCCGTACGGCACGTTCGATACGCGTAATAATTGCCGATTTGGAAGGAATGCGTCCCGAGCCTTCGCACGTCGGGCAGGGCTCGGAATAGGCAAACACCCAGCTTGGGCGAATGCGCTCCCGGGTCATTTCAATCAGTCCGAATTCGCTAATCGGACTGATGCTCCACTTTGCCCGGTCTTTGCGGAGCTCCTTTTTAAACTCTTCCAGAAGAATTTGCCGCTTTTGGGGATCGGTCATATCGATAAAGTCGATAACGATGATCCCGCCGATATCACGCAACCGCAACTGTCTGGCGATTTCGCGTGCCGCTTCCAGATTGATGCGCAGGGAATTTTCATCGTGATGTCCCCTGCCCATAAATTTTCCGCTATTGACGTCAATAGCAACCAGCGCTTCCGTGTGGTCAAAGATGATATATCCGCCGCTTTTGGTCCACACCTTGCGGGCGAGGCTCTTCTCGATCTCTTTTTCGATGCCAAAGTAATCGAAAATAGGCCGCTGTTCTTTGTACAGCTCAACACGGTCGATCAAATGAGGCGAAACGTCTTTGAGGTATTTGATGATCTGCTTATACAGCTTTTCCGAATCAACAACGACCTTGGAAATTTCATGAGTAAACAGATCGCGAATGACGCTCGAGGTCATTCCGAGATCTTTGTAAACCAGTGACGGCGGCCGGGTGGTCTTGAGCTTCTTTTCGATTTGGCGCCATGTTTTAATCAGGTTATCCAAATCATTTTTTAATAATTTTTCGCTCTTGCCGTCTGCGGCCGTACGTATGATGACGCCGAATCCTTTGGGCCGGTTCTGTTTGGCAAAGTTTTTAAGTCGTCGCTTCTCTTTATAACTTAAAATCCGTTTGGATACCCCAATCACATCGGAATTGGGAACTAACACAAAGAACCGTCCCGGTAGGGCGATTTCCGTGGTGATTCGCGAGCCTTTCTTGGCGATCGGCTCTTTAATGATTTGCACCAGAATCTCCTGGCCCTCTTTTGGGATGGGACGGCGTCGCGACCGGCTGGATTCGGTTTCCGCCGACTCCAGATCGAGATATGAACCGTATTCCGCAAGGGTGTTTCCGATATCGGAAAAATGCAGAAACGCATCCTGCTCCTGACCGATATCGACGAAAGCGGCTTGCATCCCCTTGACCACGTTCACTACCCGCCCGAGATAAATATCGCCGACCATGCGTTCGTTTTCTGGCAGCTCCAGGAACAGTTCAACCAGTTCCCCGTTTTCCACAAAGGCAATCCGGGTCTCTGTCATGGTCGAATTGATGAAAATCTCGCGGGTAGGTTCCGTAGTCTTTCTCTTAGCCAATCACTACCCTCACTCAATCCTGTTATTCGTGAACGATTAATCCTATTAACTTAGCTTGTCAAGGAGCATACGGATCAACTCCACCGAGTTTGACCCGCTACAGGCATGATGCCATGCCTTCCAAAAGCAACTCTAAATTTAACGAAATATAAGGTTAAGATGCAAGGGAATTTTCGAAATTTCATTTTATCCAGGCCCCGACTGCGGCTGATTTGCCCGGCATTTCACGGCATGTCCTGCAACACCGCGTCTTCAAAAATCATCAATCCCTCTTCCAGGATATCATCCGGAATGGTGAGCGGCATCAGCAAGCGAATGACATTACCAAAGGAACCGGCTTTGAGCACGATCAGTCCCCGTTCATAACACCGTTTCTGAATCGCTTTGACGGCTTCGGGATTGGGTTTCCGTGACTCGGGATCCAACACAAACTCGACGCCGGTCATGGCGCCCATGCCGCGCACATCCCCGATGATCGGAACGCGCTGCTGCAATTCAGTCAGTTTTTCGCGAACGCGTCGGCCGATGTGTCCGGCGCGTTCGCACAGGTTGTTTTCTTCCATCACCCGGATCGCTGCCAGCCCCGCCGCACAAGCCGCCGGATTGCCCGAATACGTGCTGCCGATTCCGCCGGCGTGAATCCGATCCATCAGCTCCGCACGTCCGGTGACAGCCGCAATGGGCAGACCGCCCCCCAGGGCTTTGGCCGTGACCGTCAAATCGGCAGCGCGGCCAAAATGCTCCATCGCAAACCATTTGCCGGTACGGCCCCAGCCGGTTTGAATTTCATCGGCGATGATCAAAATGCCGTGTTTCTTTGCAACGTCAAACACCACTTGCAAAAACTCGGCGTCCATGGGGATGATGCCGCCTTCTCCCAGGACGGGTTCAAAAATAATTGCGGCTACCTGTTCCGCCGGTACGTGAGTCGCAAAGTAATTGGAAATATGGTCTTCATCCGCCATGCAGCAGCGGCCGTTTTTCCGACCAACAGGGCAGCGGTAGCAATACGGCAACGGCATGTGATAGACCTCCGGCGCCATGGGCCCAAAGCCCTTTTTATAGGGCATGACTTTACCGGTCAGGGACATTCCCAGCAGGGTACGGCCGTGGAATCCATGCTCGAATGCCACAATAGAAGGACGGCCGGTAACATAACGCGCAATTTTCACCGCATTTTCCACCGCCTCCGCACCACTGTTCACAAAATACGTCTTTTTAGGAAAATCGCCCGGAATTTTCTGATTAAGGGCTTCTGCCAATGCCACATAGGGCTCATACATGGTGAGATGAAAGCAGGTATGCGTAAATCGGGACAGCTGTTCTGCGGCCGCCTGCACAACCCGGGGATGGGTATGGCCGACATTCAACACTCCAATCCCCGCTGCAAAATCGATGAATACATTGCCATCCACATCGACGAGCAAGGCATTTTCCGCCTTCTCGATAAAAACCGGCACATTGTGATAGGCTCCAACGGGCACAGCTTTTTGTTTGCGTTCCAACAAAGCTCGACTCTTCGGCCCGGGAATCTCCGTCCGGATACGTGCAAAATGCGTTTTCATGGCTTCATTCTTTCCATCAACGGGTGCAACGGTTTCAGCGTCTGCAAAATAAAAAAGCCGTTTCCAAAACATTTGGACAACGGCTTTGTCGGCAAATCTCTCGGCCGGCGTTCCCTCACGAACGGCGTTCGGCGATACGGGCGGATTTCCCTTTTCGTTCTCTCAGATAGTACAGCTTGGCGCGCCGTACTTTGCCCATCCGTTTGTGTTCGATTTTCTGAATATTGGGCGAATGCAAGGGGAAAATACGCTCCACACCGATTCCACCGGAAACTTTACGAACCGTAAACGTTTCATTAATTCCGCTGCCCTGCCGTTTAATTACCACACCTTCGAAGACCTGGGTGCGTTCTTTATCGCCTTCCACCACGCGATAGTGTACGGCCACTGTATCGCCTGGTCGGAAATCCGGCAAATCGGTCCGCAACTGCGCGGCCGTTAACGCATCAATTTTATTCATGGGAATCACCTCCACATTCCAGTCTATTCATTTTCCTGTTTTTGTTCATCTCTGTGTTTCTCGAGCAAATCGCGCCGGCGTTCACGGGTCAGCTTCAACGCCATTTCCCGCCGCCATTCTTCGATTTTTGCATGGTTGCCCGAGAGCAAAACTTCCGGCACTTTCATCCCGCGGAAATCGCGGGGCCGCGTATAATGCGGATGATCGAGAAAGCCGGTTTGAAACGAATCACTTGCTGCGGAATCGAAATCGCCGAGCACCCCCGGCAACAACCGAACCACTGCATCCACAATGGCCATGGCCGGGATCTCGCCGCCGGTAAGAATAAAATCGCCGATACTGATTTCTTCGGTGACGAGATGCTCACGCACGCGTTCATCCACACCTTTATAATGACCGCAGATAATGATCAGATCGCGGTTATCCGCAGCCATTTCATTAGCATAGGTTTGATCGAACACCCGGCCTGCGGGCGTCGTCAGGATGATGCGCGGTTCGTGTAACGGATACGTCTGAAGAATGTGTTCAACACACAAAAAAATGGGTTCCGGTTTTAAAATCATTCCGGAACCGCCCCCAAAAGGGTAATCATCCACTGTTTTATGTTTGTCAAACGTAAAGTCGCGTAAGTCGTGAACCTCGATGACGGCGAGGTCTTTATCCTGAGCCCGCTTTAAAATGCTTTCACCAAACACGCCTTTGAACATGTTTGGGAAAGCCGTGACCACATGAAATTGTTTTTTCATTCCGGTATTAAGCCATCCACAGGCTCAATCACAATTCGCTGATTTTCGATATCCACTTGTTTGATAAATTCAGCCACGGCGGGAATAAGGATTTCCCTCTCATCAGCCCGGACCACATAAACATCATTCGCCGGCAAGTCCCACACCTCTTCCAGCACGCCCAACTCTTCGCCGGCTGTGGTAAACACCCTGCAGCCAATCAGCTCAAAAATATAATAACTATCTTTCTCCAGCGGCAAACATTCACTGCGGTCAATCACAATCCTTGCATTGCGCAGGCTCTCAGCGTCATTCCGGTTTGAGATTTCAGCAAACTTCACCAAAACTCCCTGAGTCTGCACAACCACCTTTTCGATGGTCAGCTCAAGAGCAGACCGGTTGGGCTGAATTACCCGCACTTTGCTCAGTGCACGGAAACGTTCCGGATGGTCGGTCGTTGGAAAAACCCGAACGTAGCCTTTGATGCCATGGGGCTTGAGAATTTTTCCAACTGTAATATCCAGGGAATCACGCGTCATGGATTTCAACCGGCCTTTTTGGAAACCAATCTCCTTCTACAGGCCGATCGAAAGGCCTGTTCACCACCGCCCCGGAGCATTTCTGGTGATTCCGCTATTCCAGAATCTCCAGGACAGCGCGCTTGCCTGTTTTCGCCGAAGCCGCAGCAAGCAGCGTTCGAATGGACTTGGCCGTTTGACCGCGTTTCCCGATCACTTTCCCCATATCACCAGGCCCAACCCGCAATTCATAGACGACCGTTTTTTCGCCATCGACCTCGTTTACAGTAACGGCGTCAGGGTCATCCACCAAATGCTTGACAATAAAGATGATGAAATCTTTCATAAAAAACCCTCCTCCAGGGTTAATCCGACATCATCCTCTGTTTCTCAATCATTTCCTGATGTCCGGCTTATTTCGAAACGTTCACCACCGAAGAAGCAGATCGTTGAAGGCGGTTTATGTGTCTCAAGCATATGTCGATTTGGGGCTGGGCACACCATCAGGTTATTCGGATTTTTCCTCTCCGGAAGACGCCTGACTATCCGCGCTCTGTTCCGTATCCGCAGAGCTCTCTGCCGGTTCCGCAGCTTCCGCTTCGGCTTCGGTTTCTGCTTCCGCCTGCGCTTTTTCGGCCTCAGCTTCAGCGGCTTTCTTGGCTGCTTCTTTTACGGCTTCTTTTTCAGCCTGTTTTTCCTGACTGCGCTGTTTCTGAATGCGTTCAGCTTCAATGCGTTTCAGCCGTTCTTGCTGCAGAACCTCCCACTTTTTCATTTCTTCTTCGATTTCCGCCTCGCTTTTGCCTCGCTGGATCAAATCCCAGCGCAGCATAATGCCTTTACGACGGAAAAGACTCCGTACCGTATCGGAGGGCTGGGCGCCCTGCTTTAGCCAATAAAGCGCTCGTTCGGTGTCAATTTGAAGTTCGTATGGATCAGGAACCGGATTGTAAAATCCAATCGCTTCCAGGTATTTTCCATCCCGTTTTACGCGAGAATCTACAGCCACAATACGATAAAAGGGCCTTTTTCTCCTCCCCATTCGTGTTAAACGCAAACGAACTGCCAAATTCAAACCTCCTTTTCACTTGATGTTTCAAAAAATTACAGTGGCAACTGTAATTTATTCCAGAATCCTTTTTTATTCAACTGCTTAAACATCTTTTGCATGGCAAAGTACTGTTTCAGCAACTGATTCACATCCTGCACCGTGGTACCGCTGCCGCGTGCAATGCGCAGCCGGCGGCTTCCGTTAATGATTTGCGGCCGACGCCGTTCTTCGGGGGTCATGGAATTAATGATGGCTTCAATGCGAACCAGTGCGCGATCATCCACCTCAATGTTTTTCAGCGCTTTCCCCCCCATACCGGGCATCATACCGATCAACTGACTGAGCGGACCCATTTTTTTGACTTGCTGAATCTGCTCGTAAAAATCCTCCAGGGTAAATTCAGCGCGGCGTAGCTTCTTTTCCAGTTTGCGCGCTTTTTCCTGATCGATGGCCTCCTGCGCTTTTTCCACCAGCGAAACAACGTCACCCATTCCCAGGATGCGCGAAGCCATACGATCGGGATGAAAGTTTTCCAGCGCATCCAATTTTTCGCCGACGCCGATAAATTTGATGGGCCGCTGAGTTACTGCTTTGATAGATAGTGCTGCACCGCCCCGAGCATCCCCATCCATTTTGGTGAGAACCACGCCGGTAAAATCCAGGCGTTCTTGAAAGGCAAGCGCTGCATTGACGGCGTCCTGACCGGTCATACCGTCGGCCACAAACAGGATTTCATGTGGATTCAGCGCTTCTTTGATTTCAACCAGTTCATCCATCAAGGATTGATCGACATGCAAGCGCCCTGCCGTGTCAAGGATCATCACATCATGGCCGCGTTCACGCGCCAATTGAAAGCCCTGCTTGCAAACATCCATCGGGCGCGATTTCAGGTCTGAATGGACGGCCACATCGATTTGTTTGCCCAGAACACGCAACTGTTCAACGGCCGCGGGACGCTGCAAATCTGCGCCGACCAACAGCGGATGTTTACCTTGCTTTTTGAGTTTGTAAGCTAATTTGCCGCAAAATGTTGTTTTCCCTGACCCCTGAAGGCCAACTGCCATAATGACGGTAGGTGGAATATTGGCCATCCGGATAGGAGTTTCCGTCCCCCCCATTAATGCCGCCAGCTCATCATGGACGATTTTGATGATCTGCTGAGCCGGCGTCACACTGCGGAGCACCTCCACCCCGATCGCCTTTTCCTGAACCGCAGCAATAAATTGTTTGACGACTTTGTAATTGACATCCGCTTCCAGTAAAACCCTGCGGATTTCGCGCAGAGTTTCGGACACGTGTTTTTCGGTGATTTTCCCGTGTCCTTTGAGTTTCCGGAAGACGCCTTCGAATTTTTCCGTCAGTTCCTGTAGCATCGCCGCCGCCGAGCAAAATAAAAATCACAGAGAATATCTGTGATTTCCGGATATTCCCCCGCAAAATGTGAGTTTAATTCACGCAAATTTAAGAAATTAAACCTGTGTTTGCAAGCTTTTTTTCAGAGCGGGACAGCTGCTTATTTTTGGATTTCCTTCACCGGCCTGCATGCCCGATCCATCGGCCGATGATTCATTCCCGTTCCTCGAATCAACCTTCCCGCTCTTCAAAACAAAACATTTCCCATTTGCCTTGCTGAAATCGGGCGCGAATTTCCGATGCATCCAACACCCCATCGGCGGTTATAAAACGGAAAAAATCATTCGGAACTTCCTCGAAATAATAATTCATGACTTTGATACCTTTGCGAGGATTGATGACTTCATCGGCCGGATGCATACGTTCTTTACGGCGGCACATTTTAGCGGGAATCAATTTGCTGCCATCGGCGAGCACGTAAACTGGAACTCCTTTTTCGCGAGCCAGCATTGCCAGTGCATAGGTCCCTATTTTATTGAGCATTTTGGTCTCACAAATCCGGTCCGAGCCGATAACCACCGCATCGACTTTCGTCAGGGCCAGACCGCGAGCATCGTCCACCAAACAAATTTTGCGGTTGGGCAATTTCTGTAACGCTTCCAGCAACTGAATTCCCTCTCTGATCGGCCGCGATTCGGTGGCGAAGATTTCACGTTTTTCGTCCTCAGCGAGCCAGCTCCGCAGAAAACGTTCCACCAACGAGCTGCGGCTGTGAGTCAGAAGTCGTCGGCAATTGCCCAGTTCCTGCGATGCGGTTTTCAAAATACTGCGTTTTTGCTTTTCGATCAACCGCTCCGCTGCCAGTGGGAAGGCGCGGAAAGCGTTGACAATCACTTTCTTCTGAAATTTTCCGTTGATGAAGTTTTCAATATAACGCGCCAGGTGCACAAACGGCGCCATTCCCGGCTGTAAACTCACCAGGATCCGAACAATATCTTGCAAAAAAGGCTTTATCTGTTGCTTTCCCTGCTTTTCCAACAGTTCTGCCATCCTCGGAAACAGGGCAAACGTCTGTTGGAATAGTACCGAGGCCCCCGACGTATTGTCCTCGGCAATATCCCGGAAAATCCGGTCTATCACCGGATCATCATGAAAACGCATGGGCTTTCCTTATTGAAATCCTTTATCCGCCAGAGAGTCACTTTACCGGTGCCTGCCTGAAACACCGATGAACACGAATTGGCCGATACGGCAGGCGCTTCCAGAGCCAGGAGAGCTGTACAATAAAAAAAGGAGAAAGCGACCGCCTCCTCCTTTTAACCGATACGATTTCTGTCAATGATCAGACTATATGAAAGACCGGGCCATCTCCATGAAAACCGCCAGCCAGCGCGAAGGGAAAATGCCCAGTCCCAGAACCGCAAAAATGGATACCACCAGCGCCAAAGCCACGGCAGGCTGCTGGGCTGCCGGAACAGGCGCTTTCTCGTCGGTTGCGGACATAAACATTTGCACAATAACACCCAGATAATAATACAGACTGATCATGGAATTAATGACGCCAAGGATGACCAGCCACACATAGCCTGCTTTCACGGCCGCACTAAAAATATAAAATTTGCTGATAAACCCGGCGGTAGGTGGAATGCCGGCCAGTGAGAACATGAACACGGCCATGGCAATGGCCGCAAACGGCCTGCGGTAGGCAAGACCCCGCATATCCTGCAGAGTAACGAATTCATGGTCAGCGGTGGACAAATAGGAAATCACTCCGAAGGCACCGATATTCATGAATGTGTAGCTCAGCAAATAGAACAGCATGCCGGAGTGGCCAAGCTCATTGTTGGCAATGAATCCCACCAAAATATAGCCGGCATGGGCGATGGAACTGTAGGCGAGCATCCGTTTGATATTATCCTGCCGCAAAGCGATGATATTTCCCACGGTCATGGATGCCACGGCAATTATCCATAACACCTGTTCCCATCCCAGAGCCGCATACGACTGTGTCCCCACGGCGATCCGTAACAGAGCGGCAAAGGCGGCGGCTTTGGAACCGGTTGCCATGAATGCCGAAATTGGAGTTGGCGCCCCTTGATAGACATCCGGCGCCCACATGTGGAATGGAAAAATCGCCAGTTTAAAACCGAGTCCGATGAAAAGAAGCAGGAAGCCGACCGGCAGCATCCAGGACCCTGTCAGTCCGTTTTGTTGGATCCATTGCGTCACCGCCTGAATTTCAGCCGAGCCCGTAGCGCCGTAAACAAATGCAATCCCATAGAGCAAAAATCCGCTGGCAAACGCGCCGAGCAAAAAATACTTGAATGCGGATTCCAATGAAAACTCATTTTCCCTCCGAAAGCCAGCGAGGACGTACAGGGCAATGGACAGAGTTTCCAGGCCCAGAAAGATCGTCAGCAAATGCGTGCCGGCGGACATCAGTACCATGCCGGCCGTGGCAAAAATAATTACGGTGAAATAATCGGCATACAGCACATAGCGATTTTCTTGAGAATTCAAGGACAGCAAAATGGTCAACGCAGCACCGATAACAAAAAGGCCATTAAACACGGTGGAAAATTTATCGCCGACGATGGTGTTTGAAAAGGCGTATCGAGGTCCTCCCCAATTTTGCAGTACCAGAAAGAAGGTTATGGCCAGCCCGATCAGGGCGATCGTGCCCAGAGTTTCCCGATAGATGCGCGGGAAATACAGGCCGATCAGCATAATCAAAAATCCCAATACTGAAAGTGCAATAAACGGCGCCACCGGCACCCAATCGATCGTGCTCAATGCGGTTGCGGTATTCATTTATCTCCTCTCGCCCACATGTGCTGATCGTTCATTTGCAACACGGCGGTCTTCTTTGCATCGACCAGCCGGATCAAATTATCCACTGAGGTCTCCATTTTTCCCAGAAACGGCTGCGCCCATACTCCGATCCACACGATGAATATCACAATCGGAACCAGTACGGTGATTTCGCGCAGGTTGAGATCGGTTAACGTCTTGTTTTCTTCATGCGTAACAGGCCCGAACATCACGCGCCGGAACATCCACAGCATGTACACCGCGGCAAAGATCACACCGCTCGCCGCAAAGACGGTGAGTATCTGGTTGGTCTGGAATGCTCCGAGCAACACCAGGAATTCACCGATAAATCCATTCAATCCCGGTAATCCGATCGATGACAAAGTCACAATCATAAAAAAGGTGGTGAAAATGGGCAATTGTTTTGCCAGCCCTCCAAAGTCGGCAATCAGCCGGGTATGACGGCGTTCATAGATCATGCCGACGATTAAAAACAGTGCACCGGTACTCAGTCCGTGGTTCACCATCTGGATGAGCCCGCCCTGCAATCCCTGGTGCGTGAAGGTAAATATGCCGAGCATGACAAACCCCAGATGGCTCACACTGGAATAAGCCACCAGTTTTTTCATGTCCGGCTGAACCATGGCCACCCAGGCGCCATACAGAATGCCGATCACGGCCAAAATGGAAATGAGTGGCGCAAATTGACTGCTTGCATTGGGGAACAACGGCAGGCAAAAGCGAAGAAAACCGTAGGTTCCCATTTTCAGCAGCACGCCGGCAAGCACCACGCTTCCTGCGGTGGGAGCTTCCACGTGTGCATCCGGCAACCAGGTGTGGAACGGAAAAATGGGCACTTTAATCGCAAACGATAAGCCGAAGGCCAGAAACAACCAGGTTTGCAAGCCCGCCGGCAAAAGATACTCACGAAAAACCAGATAGTCGAAAGTGTAGTTCCCGGTTTCCCGGCCGACATAAAGATACATGACAATCAATGCGACCAGCATCAGCAAGCTGCCGACCATGGTATAGATAAAAAATTTGACGGCCGCATAGATTCGCCGTTCGCCCCCCCAGATTCCGATGATAAAATACATGGGAATCAGCATGGCTTCCCAGAAAACATAGAACAGCAGCAGATCCAGGGAAATGAAAACGCCGAGCATTCCGGTTTCCAGCAGCAGCATGGAAACCAGAAATCCCTTGACGCTTTTGCGGATGGCGGTCCAACTGCTGAGGATGATCAGCGGTGACAAAAAGGTGGTCAGCAGCACCATAAACAGGCTGATACCGTCGATGCCAACGTAATAGTTGGCGCCCAGCGCCTCAATCCATGAATACCGTTCGACAAATTGAAACGCCGAGGTATTGGCATCGAAATTAAAATAAATCGGTATCGACAGAATAAAGGTCACCAGCGTCACCAGAAGGGCGAATAGCTTCTGCCCTTTTTCGGATTCTTTTGGAAAAAATAACAGCGCCAGCGCACCCAAAGCCGGCAATACCGTAATCGTCGTCAGTATGGGGAAATCGGTCATATTTTCCATGGTTTACCGTAGTATGAGATATCCAAAAATGAGAATGGCTCCCAACATCAATGAAAGGGCGTACATTTGGACCACACCGGTTTGCGTACGGCGCAGAACCGCCGCAACCCCGCCAAACGTCTTCGCCACTCCATTGACGATCCCATCGACAATTTTCACATCAAAGAAACGCCAGAAAAAGACGTTGGAAATATTCACAAACGGCTTGACAAATACCGCCTGATAGATTTCATCCACATAATATTTGTTATACAAGAGCGTATAAAGCCCGCGCATGGATTGAGCAAGTTGCTTCGGCTTTTCGGGGTTTTTCACATAGAGCTGATAAGCCACATAAATGCCCACCAGCGCGATGAGTACGGAGACGCCCATCAGAATCAGTTCGGTGGTCAGGCTGGCATGCTCGGCGGCTTCGGATGCCATCGCCAACTTCGAGGATTCAAATACCGGCTCGAGGAAATGCTCCAATCCCATATACACGTGCGGGATTCCCACGTAGCCGCCGATAATCGAGAGCACGGCAAGAATCATCAGCGGGATGGTCATCACTTTCGGCGATTCGTGGATATGCAGCGCCACTTCAGGATCCACGCGGCTTTCGCCATAGAATGCCAGATAGATCATGCGGAAAATATAAAATGCGGTGATCCCGGCAGCCAGCGCGCCGACCGCCCACAGGACGGGTGAGCCGAAAGGACTGCTAAATGCCTTCCATAAAATTTCATCCTTGGAAAAGAAGCCGGAAAATCCCGGAATTCCGGCAATGGCCAGTCCGCCGACCAAAAACGTCCAGAATGTGGTGGGCAAATGCTTGCGCAGCCCCCCCATTTTCATCAAATTGGTTTCATTGGCCAGGGCATGCATCACGCTGCCGGCGCCCAGGAACAGAAGCGCTTTGAAGAAGGCGTGGGTCATGAGATGGAAAATCGCCGCTGAGAATGCTCCCACCCCGGCAGCAAGGAACATATAACCCAATTGGCTGATGGTGGAGTAAGCCAGCACCTTTTTGATATCCTGACTGGTGATGGCCATGGTGGCTGCAAACAGCGCCGTGGCGACGCCCACCACGGCAACCACGGTAAGCGCCAGCGGTGATAAAATATACAGCGCCGAGGCCCGGCTGACCATATAGACGCCGGCGGTCACCATGGTTGCCGCATGGATCAAGGCGGATACCGGTGTGGGACCGGCCATGGCATCAGGCAGCCAAACGTAGAGCGGAATTTGCGCCGATTTGCCGGTGGCGCCAACGAATAGAAGCAATGTAATGGCTGTAATCACACCAGCGGGAACCGCCGATGCATTGCTAAAAACCTGATCGAAGTCCAGAGAGCCAAAATGTTTGAAAATAAGGAACATGCCCAGCAAAAAGCCAAAATCGCCGATCCGGTTGACGATAAAGGCTTTCATTCCCGCGTTGGCGTAATCGACTTTTTCATACCAGAAGCCGATGAGTAAATAAGAGCACAACCCGACGCCTTCCCATCCTAAAAACAGGATCAGGAAATTGTTTCCGAGTACCAGCAACAGCATGGCGAAAGTAAACAAATTGAGAAAAGCAAAATAGCGGAAAAATCCGCGATCGCCATGCATGTAGCCGATCGAATACACATGAATCAGAAAACCGACGCCCGTGACCACCAGGGTCATCACCGCCGAGAGCGGATCGAAACGGAAGGCCACATCGACGCTGAAATTACCGGTGGCCATCCAGGTATATAGTTTTTGAATAAAAACGCGATGCTCGGGCTCGAGGGATAGCAACTCATTGAAAGCGAAGAGAGTGGTCACAAACGAAAGAAAGATCGCGCCTGCTCCGATCGTTCCAACCACTTTTTCAGAGAAGTTGCGACCGAACAGGCCGTTTATGAGAAAGCCAAGAAGCGGGAAAAATGGGATAAGCCACAGATATTCGTTCATTGAAAAGGCCCTTGTGACTGAGGGTTAATCCACATTCGACAGCATTACCACTTCATTAAATTGATTTCATCGACATACACGGTTTCTTTGAGCCGGAAAATAGCCACGATAAGCGCCAGTCCCACCGCCACTTCAGCGGCAGCCACAATCATAACAAAGAAAACAAACACCTGACCGTCCAAATTTTTCACATGATTGGAAAGCGCCACAAACGTCAAATTGACGGCATTGAGCATCAGCTCGATGGACAGGAAAATGACAATTGCATTTCGGCGGGTGAGAACACCAAGAACGCCCAATGAAAACAGAATCGCACCCAATATCAAATAATAGGTTAGTGGCATAATTGTCTCTCTCGCTTTAGCTTTGTGCGGTAGGCGGTTGCGTCCGCAATTTACGCTTTGCCAAAATGATCGCGCCTACAATCCCAACCAATAACAACACGGATGCAATCTCAAACGGCAGCAAATACTTGGTAAACAGCAGCTCGCCAACCGAAGGAACATCCCCCAGGATGCCTTCGCCCAGGCCGACTACGGCGGCTTTGCCTTTAAATGTCATCAGCACAATGAGAAAGGTTTCGCCTAAAAAAATCAAAGTCGCCAACAAAGCAAGAATTCGGGACAGACGGCGCAAGTTGATGTGTTCAACATCCGACCGGATGTCAAGAAGCATGATCACGAAGAGAAACAGCACCATGATTGCGCCGGCATAAACGATGAGGTGGACGGCCGCGATAAAGGAGGCATTGAGCAATACATACAGGCCGGCAATAGCAAACAGGGTGACAATCAAAAGGAGCACACTATAGACCGGATTCTTATTCAGCAGCATGCCCAGGGCAGAAAGCACCGCCATCGCTGCCAGCACAAAAAAAAGAATTTCTTGCACCCGAGGTCTCCTTCTCCCTTGACAATTGATCATAGAAAAGCCCTGGGCCTGACGGCCCAGGGGATGTAGAAGGCAATCTTATCAGGAGTCACAATTTGAAGGCATGAATATAAGAAATTTTTAGAGAAAAATCAATGAAACTAAAATAAAGAGAGGTATTAAGAAAAGTATTGAGTACATCATATAGCCGAAGAAGCTGGGCATTTTCACCCCGTTTTCCTCAGCGATGGATTTCACCATGAAATTCGGAGCATTACCAATGTAGGTATTTGCCCCCATAAATACCGCCCCCAACGAGATGCCTTTGAGAATCGGCACAAATTGCTCCATCTTGGCGATAACCCCATCCGAGAATCCGTGCTGTGCCAGGACGGACGGCGCGTACCGCAGCGCCTCCGCGATTTGCGCTTCGGTCAGTCCGAGGCTTCCCAGGGCGGTGTTAAAGAACGTCAAATATGTTGGCGCGTTATCCAAAAAACTCGATAGCGAACCGGTGACCCAAAAATAATGCCAGGGCTCCTTGACCGCGTTAATCAGGAAGGCCAGTTGACCCTTGGTGCCGGCTTGCAGAATGGCCAACGCCGGAATGATGGTCATGAAAATACCGGCAAACAAAATAGCCACTTCTTTGATGGGGAACCAGGTAAATTCATTACCATCCCGGATTTCTTTGGGGGTGAGCTTTAATGACAGGAGGCCCATCAGCACCAGGAAAAGATCACGGATCAAATCCTGCACAGCGACATGGACGCCCAGAATCGTGACTTCACCCAGATCGGCAATTCCGCTGAACAGCACGCCACCGACGATTCCGGCAAGAAAGATGAGATTGAACAACCCTTCCACGGCCAGAGCCTCGTGGCGACGGATGCGATCTTTTTTCCCGCGCACGGTCGGCTCTTCGGCCACTTCTTCGATGACCAGAGTCCCCCCATGGTCTTCCGCCACATCGATGTCAATGTCTTCCGCACCGTATCCTTTGCCGGCAAATCCTTCTTTCCGGTAAAAATACGAGTCGAGTAAATAAAAGACCACCAGCAAAATCCCGGCAACGAAAGCCATTTCCGGCAACAGCGACAACGTCCAGAAAAAGGGCACACCATGCAAAAAGCCCAGAAACAGCGGCGGGTCGCCAAGGGGCGTCAGAGAACCGCCGATGTTGCTTACCAGGAAAATAAAGAAAACGACAAGGTGCACTTTGTTCTTCCGGCGCTTGTTCATTCGCAACATCGGGCGGATGAGCAGCATGGAAGCTCCGGTCGTTCCCACCCAGGAAGCGATCACCGTGCCGATAATCAGCATCACCGTATTGGAGATCGGCGATCCCCACAGTGAACCCTTCAGATAGATTCCACCGGCAACGGTGTACAACGACCACAGAAGAATAATAAACGGTATGTAATCTTTGAGATAAATATGAACGATCTCGTAAAAGGCCTCGCCGTGATAGGCGAATAGGAACGGAACAGCGAATAAAATCGCCCAGGCCGCTGATATCTTGCCGAAATGGTGATGCCAGAATTCAGGCGCGATTAGCGGGAACAAGGCGATGGAAAGCAAAATCCCAACGAAAGGAATAACGCTCCAGACTGGGAGTACGGCTCCGAGAGGGACTTCTTCCTCCTCACCATGCTGCTCAGCTTGCGTTTGCTCGCCCTGCTGAACGGCTGCCTCTCCGTGTTGCGCCTCTTGCTCCTGTATCGTCACGACACTCGGAGACGATTTGGTGGTAGAACCTGCAAAAGCGGGTAATGCTATCGAAAAGATGATCAAGTGCAAGAAAACTGTAAATATCCAGAAACCTCCCCTTTGACCCGAATGCATAACAGAGTTCAGCATCGTTCTCTTTCCTCCTCAAACTTCCTGACTCCATCCAGAGTCCAACTTTCCCAGATAAAATTCGATTCAATTTATAATATCTGCTACAAATGTCAAGCAGAATCGAATTTATCGGGTGTCTCCTGAGTTGTATGGATCGATTTGTATATTCTGTTATCATCCGAAATAACCGGGCTTGTAGGATTCAGGCCAAGCACGTGCCACGCGGGATCAACCGGTGAAGTGAACTATTGGCGCAGCTTTGATTGCCACTGCCTGAAAAATTTACTTTGAAGTGGATTCGACCTTTCGGACCGCATCGAAAAACGCCGGCGAAAGTCGGAATCCGCGTCGTTCGATCAGGCCCAGATGATTTCGGATGAACCGCAATACATGTTCAATTTTCACCCCATAAATGCGGTGTGGCGCCAGAACCGGCATCTCATCCACCAGCAAGTGGGGAATATCTACTGTAGTTAATCGGGTTTTGAAACGAAGACTTGAATCGGGGGCGACATAGAAAAGCCGCTGTCCGGGAATGCTTTTGCCGATTCCGATCAACTGAAGCCCTTTCTGAGGATCAAAAAGGAAAATCGGCCCACCGGAGAAGCCGAAATCTCCATGAATTCCCAGGCTGAAGTTTCCGGGATAAGGCGCGGTTGCCGTAAGGCCCATGGCGATTTGCACCATTTCATCCGGATAGCCCACGGCAATCGCAAACTGTCCGGACACCGGTGAAAAATTGATCAAGACATCCCCATTGTATTCCTGTCCGAGGTAGTCCTTCCGAGCCACCGTAATCAGCGCCAGGTCCATCCGGGCGTCCGAAGCCAGGATCGCAGCCGGCCGCAACATGTTGTTGCGACCCCGGATGCCCAATTCATTCCGGGTTAATATCGCCCGGGTTCGGGGGATATCAGTGTAGCGATTCATCAAATAAATGTAATCGGTGATGGTATCCTTCTGTACCACAATATGCCGGCTGGTCAAAATCAAATTTTCGGTGGGACTTTTCCCGATCACCATCCCGGCGCCAAAAGCCTTCGTACTGGTTCTGCTTTCAATAATCCCCGCTTTGCCGGGCTTCAAACGGTACCCCGCCGGGCTATTCGGGTCGGGGATGTATTTACCGTCAAGCAGTTCATACACATATTCTTCGACCCGGTATTCCACAATCGCGGCCACCTCAATAATAGATGGCAATACCCGATTGATTTCACGGGCCAAATTGTTGGGAAACCAGAGTTTGGGATCGAATTCACTTCGGATCACATCCCCCCGCTTATTTTGGCATCCTGAGACAATCAGAAACAGCAATGCACCGATGAACAGAAGCCGGGTGAAAGTAGGCTTTTTCTCCTTCATCATCATATCAACCCCGTTTTAATTTGGGCTATTGTTTTTTTCTCATAAATGCGGCTTGGTCCGGTTCGCCAACCGGGATAAAATTGATCCTGGCACATCAAAATACCCGATTGCCGTTGAAGCAAAGTCGGGACGTTTATCCATGAAATTCCAGAGCTGCGTCTGTTTATTCCCTCGTTGCCGAAAGGGACGGGAAGTGCGTTTTCCCCGGGGTAAAATCAAGCTAATGAACCTTTCGTCCCTGAAAGAAGGATCAAGCAGGGATTCATCCAGATGGTTTGGACCTTGGCAGTGCAACGGACGATCAAGGTGTCGCACCGCGATCGTTCCGATTCCGTTTTGGATGACGGTATGCAACAACCAATTTGAATTTTGATAATCCTCGCCCCGAATGTCCCTTCTTTTGCTTCTACATCCTTGTTTCAGCATAAGATAAAAAACGCTTTGGCGAGGTGCAAGCGCAATCGGGTTGGCCTTTAACGATGGCAAACAATAAAAAAGGCCATCCTGGTGGATGGCCTTTATAACGATCCGTTTATTTCCGTTATTTCAGGAGCAGCATCTTGCGCGATTGTTTGAAATCACCCGCACGGAACAGATAGTAATAGACTCCTGAGGGAACCGGCAGTCCGTTTTTATCGCGGCCGTCCCAGAGAACGGTATGAGCACCCGCCGGCACCTGACGATCCACCAGCCGCACCACTTCCTGTCCCAGCGAGTTGAAGATCACCAAGGTGACATGAGTGGTTTTCGGCAACTCGAAGCGGATATTCGTGCTCGGATTGAACGGATTCGGGAAGTTGGGATACAGAGCGAACTGTTCCGGCAAGGCGATTTGCACCATGACCGGCCCGAACCGCTCCACATCGCCGGTAATCGACACGGCTTCCAGAATATAGAAGTACCGTTTACCGGACTGTACGGATTTATCCACGAATTCGTAGTCGCCGCGGCCGTTGGGCCGGATCAGATCCGGCGTGATGGGTTGATAATCATCCTGCGGGGATTCCGCACGCAGAATACGGAAACCGGCATTGCCACTTTCATTCGTGGTCATCCAGCGCAAAAACACCCCCTCGCCCAATTTGGCGGTCGCCGAGAAGCTGACCAGATTCACGGCGGTAATCACCGTCCAGGTGTTCTTCACCGTGTCTTGCTGATCAAAGGCCAGCGCGGTCAGGGTAAAGCTTCCTTTTTCAAAGGGCTGGAAGAGGTAGGTGTTGCTGGATCCGACATGACGGCCGTCGAGATACCAGAGATAGCCAACCTGATCGCCATCGGGATCAATCGCAGTGATCTGGAACGTCTGATTTTTGCCGCCCTGAATTTCGATGGTATTGGCGGCAGGCTGCCAGTTCGCCAGAACCGGCGCACGATTGACGTTATTCACTTTGATGGTGACCAGCATCTCGGAGACGGCGCCTTTGCTGTCGGTTGCCGTAAAGATGATATCGTGGATGCCGGCATCAGCGTAACCGGTCGTCCAACTAAAGATGCGCGTGCCGATGGAATCGAAAGCGGCGCCGGCCGGCAGGTTACGGGCACCATAGGTGATGGGATCACCATCGGCGTCCGTCGCTTCGACCTGGAATTCAATATGGTCGAGTTCGTTGATGACCTTATTCTCGATCTGAGTGAAGACCGGGAAATTATTGGTGCTGCCGGTGGCCACGAATTCCAGCGGCGAATTGGTGACTCCCTGAATCACCGCCCAGACCCGGTTCTGTCCCGGATTCGGTCCCAGAATCCAGGTGGTCTTGGCAATCCCGCGTTCGTCCGTTTTTACGGGTTGCGGCTCGACAAAACTGCCGCCGCCTGCGGTGATTACAAAGGTCACGTTTGCATTGGGCACCGGATTGTTAAACTGATCCACGACTTTCACCCGAATCGGGCGGCTGAGCGGTTTACCCACGGTGCCACTTTGATTGTTGCCATCCACAATGGCCATGGATTTCGGAGCCGCCGCCTGGCCGTACAGGCGGAAGCTGACCGGCGAACCTTTGAGACCGTCGCTGTATGCCCGAACCAGTCTCGGACCGGCATCGTTACCAAAGGTAAACCGGACACTGGCTTCGCCATTATCGTTGGTGGTTGCCTGTGTTGCGGACAACGAGCCGGTTCCGGAGATCAGTTCCCAGCGAACGATCACATTGGACACCGGATTTTTCTTGCCTTTATCGGTAACCTTGACCACCAGGGCTCCCGGCGCCATCTGGCCGACCGTTCCCTTCATGCCATCGCCGCTGACGATGATGAGGGTATCCGGTTTGCCGCTGGTGCCCTGGGCGGTAAAGATTTGCGGGGAGCCGTTGAGGCCATCCGCTTCGGCCCATAGGACGTTGGGGCCGCGCACCTCGCCGAGCGTCCAGGAGATACGCGCATGGCCGAACGCGTTGGTCACGGTTGTAGCTTCCGTGCTGCCATTCACCGTACCGCCGCCGAAAGTGACCCGGAAGCGAACCGGATAGTTGTAAATCGGATCGTTGTTTTCATCCGTAATGGCCACCACCAGCGGCTGCGGCAGAGGTTCTCCAGCCACGCCGGTCTGTTCATTTCCGGATACCATGACCATTTTCCGGGCGTCGCCGGTCTTGCCGGTGGCGTTAAACGTGACCGGGGCTACATTCAGGCCCACTGCAAACGCTTTTACGATATTCAGACCCGGCGTTTGTCCCAGGACATAGGTGACTTTGGCCAGACCATTGCTGTCCGTACGCACCGGCTGCATTTCGATAAAATAGCCGCCGCCGCTTTCAACCTGGAACCGTACCGGGAAATTGGCAACCGGGTTGCCGTTAATATCGGTGACTTTTGCCACCAGCGGATCGGCTAACGCCGTACCCACATTGCGGGTTTGATTGTTGCCGCTTTCCATCACCAGACGGGCTGCCGCCAGAGGTTCGAACACCACGGTTGCGCCGTTGGTGATTTCGGTTTGCGTATTCAGGTCAAACGCCGTGACGATTTTGGTTTCGGCCCTTGTGGAGGAAAAACTGCCTGTTACCTTGCCCTGATCATCAGTCAGCGACAGGGGCTGATTGATGCTGTTACCGCTGCCGGAAACTTTAATAATCACGGCGTGTCCGGCAATTGGATTGCCGAAAGCATCCCGCAAGTAAATCGTTACGTTGGACAACGATTTTCCATCAGCGGGAACCGGGCCGGTCGCCTCGACAACCGATTTGGTTGGACTGGGTGCTCCGGCCGTTGCCGCCGCGCGGAACACCACCGGTGAACCCGAAAGCGGAACCTGGCCATCGGTGGCGCTGGCTTCGACTTGCTGGGAATCGGGCAGTGTGAGTCCGCCGAGATACCAGGTTGCAGCAGCGAGGCCGTTCGAGTCCGTCGCCACCACGACCTGACTGTTTTCCGTGCCGTTTAGGGTGCCGCCGCCCCTGGTTACCTTGAACGTCACCGGATGATTGGGCACCGGATTACGGGCTGCGGAACCGTCGGTCACTTTGACGACCAGCTTCTGCGCTAAAGCCTCACCGGCACTGCCCTGTTGCCCATTGCCGGAGACATAAAAGATATTGCGCGCAGGGCTGTTGGTTGCAGATGCGGTAAAAATCAGGGGTGAATTGCCCAGCGGCGTGTTGCCACTAAATGCCCTGGCTTCAACCCGGTTGTTGTTTTCGCCGGCTGCAGAACCCAAAACAAGCGTGACCTGAGCAATGCCATTGGCGTTGGTCTGCACGGTCACCACCTTTTGCCCGTTAATGCTGCCGCCGCCGGCTTTCACTTCAAAGGTAACTTCGTGATTGGGCACTCCATTCCCGAGTTTATCCACCACCTTCACCTGTAAGGGATCGGGCAGCGGTGAGCCCACGACACCGCGCTGATTATCTCCACCGGCTTTTTCAATCGCCACCGGGGCGCCATGGATAGCCGATGCCACGAACGTAATCGGCGAGCCGGTCAGCGGTTGCCCTTTGTACATCGTTGATGCTGTAACTTTATTGTTATTGGTCCCCGGTTTCGGCCCCAGGGTCAGAGTGACTTTTGCAATACCGAGGCTATCGGTATCCACCGTCCGCTCGGTGACCCCGCCATCCAGCTTACCGCCGCCTTCGGCGACTTGAAAAGTAACCGGCCATCCCGGCACGCCGTTCCCGAGCTGATCGATCACTTTCGCCTGAAGCGGCGTTCCCAGAGCCGTGCCAACGACACCGGTCTGATTATTTCCATCCAGAAGCACCAGTTGAGCAAGCTCCGTTGCCGTGGCGGTGAATGTCATTGGAGAGCCGTTCAGATGCGATCCTTGCGAAAGTGCGGTGACGCTGAGTTTATTCACCGCGCCCGGAGTGGTTCCCAACGCCCAGTTCACTGAGGCTTCTCCATTAGCGGCTGTCATCACCGACACACTGGGCTGCCCGTTGACGGTACCGCCGCCCTGAGTTACCGTAAACGTGACACTGAAACCGGAGATCGGCCGGTCCTGAGCGTCTGTAATTTGAACTCGAATGGGCGCCGCCAGCGTTCGTCCTGGTGTGCCGGTTTGATTATCACCGGACAGTTTCACCAGCTTTGAAGGTACAGCCGCAATTGCGGTAAAGGTGATTGGTGAGCCTTGCAGCGGGGTGCCATTGAGTTCCGCCGAGGCCCTTACCTCGTTGGTGACTCCGGTGTTGGGGCCGAGCGTCAGGGTCGCAGCAGCAATACCGGCACTATCGGTCATGGTGGTGTAGGTGGTCAGTCCGCCGTTTAACGTTCCGCCGCCTTGCGTCACCTGAAACGTTACCGGATGACCGGATTTGGGATTGCCGGCTGCATCCTGAACCATCACCTTCAGCGGTGTCGGCAGTGGCTGACTGGCAGACCCCACCTGGTTGTTGCCCGCCACTTCAACCAACTTTGCCGCCGGTCCGGCGTTTGCCGTGGCATTGAAAGTCAGTGGCGAATTGGTCAGGGCATTGCCTGCGGCACTGGCAACCGCCTGTACCTGCTGGTTGCCAGCCGTCGGTCCCAAAGTCCAGGTCGCTGCGATTTGTCCCTGGGAATCGGTCAGGTGATAAATATTGACATCATCAATATTTACAATCACATCATCTAAAGCAATCAGGTGAATTTGCAACGGCTCGTAATTTGCATCCCAATTGAAGATTTGAGTAAAATGGACCCAATTACCATCGGTCGGTGGTAAATCCACTTTCACCAGCACGCTATCCAGGCTTTTCCGTAGTTCAACACGTAAAGCGGGATTAGTTGAACCACTGACCTTATAAAACAGACTTAACATCAATTTCGTGTCCTTTACCGGCGATTTATCAATACGAATGGTTTGATATATAGATGCAGCCTTGGCTGTTCCGGTCGTGTTGATTTGCTGAGATGCCGGGGAGTTTAAACCCGCACCTTTAGAATGGGTTTCACTTCCATCTTTACTCCACGATCCCCATCCCGGGGCAACCTGCCCAACCTGACGGACGATGTAATCGCCCTCCAGAGTCGGGTTAATTAACAGCCCGCTTCTATTCGTCGTGCCGTTATCGCTGGCAATGAAATCCACCGGGAAGTCCGGCACCGGCTGATTATTGGAATCCACAACGCGAACCACCAGCGGATTAGCAAGCGCCTGATTGACCGTTCCGGTCTGATTATCGCCACTGACCTTTTCGATTTTCGCGGCAATGCCGGAGGTCGCCGTGGCAGTGAATGAAACGGGCGAACCCGTTAGCCCGGGGGCATAAGCATTGACGATGTT